>CAJTVK010000061.1 GCA_910579645.1 uncultured Lachnospiraceae bacterium
TCGATTCCCTTTGCAGAAAGATTGATGCAGGCTGCTCCGGTATTAGCCCCGGGCGAAGGAACCTATTCTTCCATTGATGGAAGATATCTCGGAAAATGGGGTGAACCCATGAAAAATATGGCTAACATCAAAGAATAGCCGTATAATACAAACGCATTTTGGATGAACAGGCCACAAAGGTCTTGGAATGATTTAATCCCCCCGAATTGGGGGGATTAAAATTATCACTTACAGATTGAGGCCAAGAATGTTGCGAAAGGAGAAGTATATGAATTTGTTAAAACATGGCGATATCATTGGTATAATATCACCAAGTTGGGTGGCAAATAAAAATGATTATGAAAAGTACGCAAAAGGAATTGAAAAATTAGGCTTTCACGTCAAATTCGGCAAAAATATTTATAAAAACACTTATAAATATACTGCAAGTGTAGCGGAACGTGTTGATGATTTGAACCAGATGATATATGACGAGAATGTAAGGTTGGTATTCTTTGGTGGGGGTTATGGAAGTGTAGATTTACTTCCGTACATTGATTATAATAGAATAAAAGAAACTCCGAAGCTTTTTTTGAGTTATAGCGATGGAACATCTATACTTAATGCTATATATGCTAACACCGGCATAACGACATACTATGGGCAGACTCCGGGATTATTTGACAATATCAACGAATACGACAGAAAACAATTTGTTTCTCATTTGATTGACGGAACTGTAACAGATTATATCAGCAACAGTGATTGGTATACTATAACAGGGGGATGTTGCGAAGGAAGCCTTGTTGGCGGATATTTACTTAATTTTGTTTTGACTTTAGGAAACAGATTTTTTCCCTATCCAGCAGATAGGAATTATATATTATTTATTGAAGAATTGGATAAATTTCAATCTGTTCAAGATGTCAGCATGTTCTTAACTTGTATTGGACAAAGCCGGTTGATGGAACAAGTAACAGGTTTGTTGTTTGGACACTATTCAGATGATATTTCTCCACTGTTGTTTGAAGTACTGGAGCGGTTTGGTAAAAAATATAGCATTCCTGTGGCTTATTGTGACGATTTTGGTCATGGCTCCAATCATGCAATTTTTCCTATTGGCAGAGGGGCGGTTTTAGACACAAAAAATAAAACACTATTATTTCAATAGAGCATAGTTTGTATGCGAATAGAATGTTTGCCCAATTTTTCCTTAGTTATAAGAGACATAGTGTTAGCACCATGCAATAATGGATATTAAGCAGAAAGGGGGGATTTCCGATGGATTGCCAATTTGCGGGGATTTGTTATAATATATACATAGCAATATTGATGGTTTGCGGTGTAGGGAAATTCCTTCAAGTCCCTTCTTCCGCAGTTAGAAAAGGAAACCTTGGGAATGATGGGGTTTCCTTTTTTATCTTTACAATTTGAAACACATTGCTAATATATCATTAGAATCTTTTGTAGATATCTCCACGATTTCCGGCATCAATAACGCATATAATCAATTTTCCATTATCTAATGTATAAATAATCCGATAATCGCCAACACGCAAGCGAAAATACCCATCATATCCCTGCATTGGCTTAATATCGCCTTTGGGCAATTCATAAATTGCCTTTAACAGCCTTTCCTTATCCTGTTTAGAAAGCCTTTTGATAAACTTCT
Organism: uncultured Lachnospiraceae bacterium; assembly: GCA_910579645.1. GTDB lineage: Bacteria > Bacillota > Clostridia > Lachnospirales > Lachnospiraceae > Kineothrix. The sequence continues at coordinate 1,652 of CAJTVK010000061.1, forward strand.
GTGCTTTCTTCTCAATAAATATTTGGTATTCCATCATAAAGTAATTCCCTCTTGCTCCGCAAACTCTTCAATGGATATTGCATCATGTTTATCTTGCGCTTTATCATTTAGATAATCCTGCAAAAGAGATTCACAAAATTCGTCATCTGCCTCTTCATCTGCCGTGATACCCTGCACATAAGCCAAAACATACCCGATTTTATAATCTGGAACTTTATCTAATAACTGGATTACTCTTTCTTTATCTGACATATCATCACCATACTTTCCTATTTATTCTTAGCATTTTCATTTATGGATAGTATATCATATGTAAAGCTGTAAAGTCTATTCGATTATTAAACTGGTTCTGCTTTTTGACTCTGATTGTTCCTGTTTATCCCCTCATCTTCCATTTTCTACTCAGCATATATTTCTAAAAATGATGTAATTTTCCCATGCGTATATTTGCCCTCAATCAAGCCAAACTCCGGGTCATAATATTTATTATCATAAAACAGCGTCCAATGTGTATATCCCGCATCTGTATGAACTGTCAGAATCGAATACTTGTAGGGAACAGGATTCTTCTTGGAAATGCGTTTGTTTCTTTCAGCGTGTCCGATGCCATAAAAATCAAGTATTTCTATCAGTTGACCGATACTTGTCGCTCCATCCGTTTTCATATCCTTTATTACTTCTTCAACATTTTTCCCTGCAATCATGGCAATACACGCCTGTCCACACGTTGAAAAAGTAGGCTGCATAATCAACTCCATATATATTACCCTCCATCAATTTTCATTTTTGTTTTGTCTAACTCTCCGAAAATGGAAATTTGCTTTACTTGGATTCATTGTATTTTACTTTATCCAATTTATATAAAAACGTACTAATTAAAATTGGATTTCCAATTTCATCATTCTTATATGATTGATTATCAAGCTGACGTATACGTTGAAATCCTAATCTTTCTAAAAGTTTCCATGATGATACATTCCGCACATCACAATCTCCATAAATTGCACTGATACCCACGGACTCAAATAAGTAATGAACAAGTGCATTACTTGCTTCTGTTGCATAGCCTTTTTTGCAATATCTGGGATTAAAATCATAATCTATACAATAATGTCCTTCATCATCTATCCAATAACCAACACTTCCTATAACTTTCTGCTTTGATTTTAGTTCAACGGCAAGTCGATTATTCATGTCCTTCCACTCAGTAATAATGTTTTTCACCTGTTCTTCTGACATTGGATAAAAATCTTCATATTTACTAACCTCTTCATCCGAAAAATACTGTATAATATCCTCAAAATCCGTCATTCTATAATTTCTCAAAAGCAATCTATCAGTTTCTATAGCTATCATCTAATCACTCTTTCTTGTATTTACCAGCTTGCAAATTCCAGTTTGCCTTATGTTTTTCATTTTACTCTATAGGGGGCAATCAAACAATACAAAGTTAGAAAACCTTTTGATAAACTTCTGTGCTTTCTTCTCAATAAGTATTTGGTATTCCATCACAAAGTAATTCCCTCTTGCTCCGCAAACTCTTCAATGGATATTGCATCATGTTTATCTTACGCTTTATCATTCAGATAATCCAATTGTTCTATATTAAGTTTTTCTTCGGCCTTACCGCTGTCCAACAGATAAACTTTATCACAATCTAATATAGTAGATATGTTATGTGTCACGACGATACAAATATTATGTAAGGCAAGTTTATGAACAGCCATGTGGAATTTTTCAATAGAATCAACATCAAGGTTTGCTGTCGGCTCGTCAAAAACAATAACCGGCCTGTTTTTGTAGATTGCCCGTGCAATGGCAATTCGTTGCGCCTGCCCGCTTGACAAGGTATTTCCGCTTTCCCCCAGCAAGGTATCAAATCCATCCGGTAAAGATTTGATATAATCAAGAATATTCGCGTCTGAAGCGGCCATATTGATTTTTTCCATCTGAGGCTCGTTATCCGACATCATAATGTTTTCCAGAATTGTTCCGGAAAACAAATAATCGTCAGGCGGAACATAGGCAGCCTGTTCCGTGATTTGCCCGCCATCTATTGTCCCCTGCTCTGTATGCAGCTCGATTGTTCCGCTTTGCGGCTCATAAAGGCCAATCAGCAGTTTCAACAATGTACTTTTTCCGCTTCCGCTTTTACCTACGATTCCGGTGACTTCACCTTTAGAAAAAGTCAGATTCAGATTATGAAGCAAATCACATGATTCTCCATCCTTTTTGTCATCATCATACGAAAAACTCAGATTTCTGACAGAAAGCTCATTTACATTTACTGATTGGCTTTTATCATTTTTCTTCTCTGCAGAGAGTTCATATATTTTTCCAATCCGTTCAGCGGATGAAACGGCCTGGCCGACTCCTGCAATCGCTACGGGGAACTTGGCAACCGGATTTACAATATAATTCAATAGCTGGACAATCATAATCAGGCTGCCTGCCGTAGTTTCTCCGCTCAATACAAAATATGCGCCAAGTCCCAGCGTGACCAGAGACATAATATTTCCGGAAAGTGCGCCTGCAAATAATGCCAGTCCTTCCCACATACCCAAAACCATACCGCTTTTTAACTTTTCCTGATAGATATTTTTGAATTTATCAAGAATTATTTCCTGCATGGAATAAGTCTTAATAAGCATGATTCTGCTTAAATTTTCTTGTAGGTAGCTTCGGTTTATTTCCTCATTCCTTTTATCAACCGTGCTCACATTTTGGATATGATGAGTTAATGCTCCCATTAAGAACATCATCAGCGGTGTCAATATCAGTAAAAGGATTGCTATTTTCCAATTTAGAAAAAACAGTGCGGCCGTGGCAAACAAGGCAGAAGCGGTGCCGCCTACAATATTATCAATCAATGTTGGGAAACACATACTAATTGCCTGAATATCAGCCGTTAATTTTGTCAGCAGTTCTCCGGTATGCTGTTTTGATATATCAATCAGCCGACGAGAAAAAATGACATTCATCAATTCAGTTCTTAAACTGCATTCCATTTTCCCGTAAATCAATTTAACAAGTATGGAATTTATCATCATTACAATGCCTCCGATTATGATAGAGGCAATACTGTAAAATCCCACCCGCAATAAAGACATATTTATTTTCCCGGTGGCAATGTCAATAAAAAGTTTCATAAAATAAGCAAATGATAATTGTATCATTGGCATACACAAAACAAGCAGGGTATATAAAATCAGCTGAGGCCGACATCCCTTTGTTTTTTCATAAATCCATGAACAGCCATACCTTTTTTCTTCCATTCCTTATCCCTCCGATTTCACTTGTGCGAGCTTAACTGCTTCGGGTCAGCTTGCCCCGAAGCAGCAATAAATGGCTTTGCTCTATTTTGAAGAAATATCTTTTATGAATTTTTCTGCCATAGCTTTTATGTCATCATCTTCCATAAGCGGCAATCCCATCTTAGAAAGCACCTCCACTATGAAAATGAATTTATGCTGAATTTCCTCAGCGGCAGCGGGATAAATAGATGGCATAAGCCAAAAGTTAATAAGCGGAAGCAGTTCAGACAGTTCTTTTGCATATTCTGTTTTAATGGAACCATCTGCTTTGCCTTCCTCCAACAATTCCAGCCATAACGGGGTCAGAACACGCCTATTTGCTTCAACCGCAGTCGCCAAAATCCGTGGGTCTTTTAAAATGGGGATAGCTGCCATATTAAAATCATTTCGTTTCGTATCGGTCTGGTTTATTTTGAGTAACTCACGGATTTTTTGCAATCCATTCAATTCTGTCCGCTTTCTTATTTCATCAAAAGGATTGTTGTCAAAAAACATTTTATCGCCTAATGCCTGCATAATTTCTTCTTTAGACTTAAAATGATGATAAATAGCACCTTTTGAAAGGCCGCTTCTTGCCATTATGTCCTGCATAGTAGTAGCGTCAAAGCCTTTTTCAGCAAATAGAGCTCCCGTAGCTTCCAGTATTTTGTTTCTTGACAGTAGGGATTTTTCTTTACGTTCCATTATATTTTTATCCTTTCCAAAACAAACCGCCGGTCGGTTTTTGTTTTATTATATATCATGTATCTATATATGTCAACAGAAAGGAAATCTTGAGAATCCTGAATTAGTAAAAGTAACTACAACACACATAATGAATTTCTCATATAGCTCATGGTTTTCAAGCGGAAGTTTAGGGAATGGGGGTGCTTTGAGCAATGAACTTTTTCTCTCCATGTTCATCATTCCACGCCGTCTCAATATCATCCATAATATCCTGTAGATTCTGCCTTGCATCCTTTTTCCTTTGCTGTTATGAAAAAGAACCATAACCCTATAAAAGATTTTTTCCACAAGCTACACAGCAGACTGGAAGACATGGCATTTTCCATCCTTCAGCGGATTCCAGAGAAATTCATTCTCAGCAGCCCACAAAGAAAGCACCTCCAAATGATTAGTTCATCATCCGTTGGTGCTTCCCGCATTCTTAACATTTTGATTTTCCGGCTTCAATCTCACTCCGGAATGCCCGTCCGCGCTCATTATAATAATTCCTTCTGTCTTCTGGGGACATGTCCTTAGTGATTCCTCATTGCCCGCAGCAATAAAAATGCTGAAAACCACACAAATTCATGGTTTCCAGCACTTCTAGGGTTGGGCTGTTTAAAAAACAGTCAACAGCTCGTAGGGGAATCGAACCCCTGTTTCCGCCGTGAGAGGGCGGCGTCTTGACCGCTTGACCAACGAGCCACATTCGCAAATGAATAAGTAAGTTCTTATCTCCCATTCATTTGCCGACTTGTTTATTCTATAACAAAATGCCAAATAATGCAAGCCCTTTTTTTCATTTTCTGCAATTTTTTTATTTTTTATCCCGCAGAACATAGTTCAGGGCATCAACTACCTGTTCCGGTTCAAAAGGCTTTGCAATGAAATCGTCCGCCCCTTCCTTGATTGCCGTCACCATCTTCTCTTTCTGCCCTGCCGCCGTTACCATAATGACCTTGGCATCGTCGTCTTCTTTCTTAATGCATATCAAAGCTTCCAGCCCGTTCATTACCGGCATGGTAATATCCATTGTGACGGCATCCGGCTTCAGTTCCCTATACATCAGCACTCCTTCTTCCCCGTTTGCCGCCTCTCCTGCGATTTCATACCCGGCTTCCGTCAATACCTGTTTCAACATCCTGCGTGATGTCCTTGAATCATCTACAATCAAAACTCTAGCCATAACCTAATCCTCCTCCGCTTCCACATATTATACTTCAATTTTAACGTCGGTATCCGTCGCAATCACAATACGGATTTTACGGCCCTGTACATAAATCGGCACTATGAGCAATTTGTCCTCCGCCGTCACATGCCCGCCCTGATAAAATGTGGGGGGAACCATATCTACCTGAACATTCCGCAGGCTCAGTTCCGATGCATACAGCCCGTTGACACAGTTAATAAACTCGCAAACAGAGTCAAAGGCAAACAAATCCATGCTGCCGAACTCTTCCCTGCCGAAAGTCTCCGCCACGGCAAGAAGGTTGTTCCCCTCTCCGGCAAGCCCGAGCAGAATGGAATGTTCCCCTTCCACTTCCTGCATGGCAAGATTCTGGAATTCAAAGCTGTCCGCCGTATAAGAGGCCTCCACCAAAATATCGCTGTCAATAAGACGGATAATCGTACGAATCATCACGCCCACCAATCCGGCGGAAATCGGCTTGGAGCTTCTGACATACAGCGGTATCATACGGTCCACATCCCCGCTCCTGAAATCTTCCATGTCGGTATTTGTAAAGCCGTTGGCCTGCTGATACAGATTCATGGCGGCTTCCACTTCCGCAATTGTCATAATGCCCAATTCCGTTGCCGCCTGGGCAAAAGACAGATAGGGATTGCCCTGCAGCTTCAGAAGCCTTCCCACCTGACTCTCCGTCAAAAAACCCATCTCTACCGCAATATCTCCAAACCGCTTATCTTCCAGTGCCTGTTTCCTGTTGATTTTATCAGCCTGTTCCTGTGAGAGCAGTTTTTCGCTGACGGCAATCAGGCCCAGTCTGACTCTTGTCTTTTTCTGGTCTTCTTGTATCTCTGTCCACTGCTCAGAAGAAATCAACTTTTGTTCTAAAAGAAATTTACCAAAAATCTGATTAAACATATGTACCCTCCACACTTAAATATAGAATTCATTTTATTATACTATACTTATGACACAAAATCAAATAAACTTATCTGATTTGACTCAGGTAAATTGCCAAGAAGATTCAGTGTGCTCATTAAGTCCACAATTGTCTTGGAAACCTTCGCCCTTTCACGAAAGTCATCCTTGGACAGGAAAGGCCCGTCTTTGGCTGCTTCCACTATGGAATCCGCTGCTTTTTCCCCCAGTCCGTCGATGCTGTTCAGTGACGGCATCAGCTTCCCTTCCACAATCTGAAACAGCCTGGACTGGGCGGAAAAGATATCAATCGGCACAAATTCAAAACCTCTGGCATACATTTCCTGCACCAGCTTCATATCGCGGTAAGAATCCTGCTCCTTCTTGGACAGCGTGTCCATTCTCTGCTTATAGTCAGCCATGACTTTTTCCAGATGCTCCCTGCCCTGGCACATCAGCTCATAGGAAAACGCAGAGGCACGGATACTGAAAAATGCGGCGTAAAATGCCAGCGGATAATTGATTTTGCAGTAGGCAATCCGCCATGCCATCATGACATATGCCGCCGCATGGGCTTTCGGAAACATATACTTAATCTTTTTGCAGGACCAAATATACCAGTCCGGAACCTCCGCCGCTTTCATGGCCTCTTCCATCTCCGGTTTCAGCCCCTTGCCCTTGCGGACGCTTTCCATAATAGTAAATGCCAAGGAACTTTCCACTCCCATCCCGATTAAGTATACCATAATATCGTCCCGGGTACAAATTGCCGTGGAAATAGTCGCCGTCCCTTCCTGAATCAGTGTCTGCGCATTGCCCAGCCATACATCCGTGCCGTGAGCCAGCCCGGCTATCCGGACTAAATCGGAGAAAGCCTGCGGCTTCGTGTCAATCAGCATCTGCATGGCAAATTCCGTGCCGAACTCCGGAATGCCCAGCGCACCCAGCTTGCATCCTCCGATCTGCTCCGGCGTGATGCCCAGTGCCTCCGTATTTTTAAACAGCGACATTACCTGCCTGTCATCCAGAGGAATCGTCACCGGGTCTATTCCCGTCAAATCCTGCAGCATACGGATCATGGTGGGATCATCGTGCCCGAGAATGTCCAGCTTCAGCAGATTATGGTCAATGGAATGGTAATCAAAATGCGTAGTCACAATATCCGTGGCCATATCGTTGGCAGGATGCTGCACCGGCGTGAAAGAATTAATGTCCTCTCCCAGAGGCAGCACGATAATGCCGCCCGGGTGCTGCCCCGTACTCCGCCGGATGCCGGTGCAGCCTGTCACAATCCGGTTAATCTCGCAGGTTCTCTTATGTTTTCCCCTTTCCTCATAATATCTCTTCACATACCCGAACGCCGTCTTATCCGCCAGCGTGCCGATGGTCCCGGCCCGGTAAGTCTGCCCGGCCCCGAAAATCACCTCCGTATATTTATGTGCCTTACTTTGATACTCTCCGGAAAAATTCAGGTCAATATCCGGCTCTTTATCCCCCTTAAAGCCCAAAAAAGTTTCAAAAGGTATGTCAAAACCGTCCTTCTTCAGCGGCTCGCCGCAGACCGGGCACCTCTTATCCGGCATATCGCAGCCGGCTCTCCCCGCATAGGCTTTTACCTCTTCGGAATCAAAATCACAATAATGACATTTGCCGCAGTAATAATGAGGGCTTAACGGGTTTACCTCCGTAATCCCTGCCATCGTGGCCACGAAAGAGGAACCCACGGAACCGCGGGAGCCTACCAGATAACCGTCCTCCACCGACTTCCACACCAACTTCTGGGCAATGATATACATCACCGCAAATCCGTTGGTTATGATGGAATGCAGTTCCCGCTTCAGCCGTGCCTCCACAATCTCCGGCAGTTCTTCCCCATAGATTTCATGCGCCTTATTATAGCAGATATCCGTCAATGTCTTATCGCTGTCGGGAATGACCGGCGCGCATTTGTCCGGACGCACCGGTGCCATAGTCTCCACCATATCCGCAATCAGGTTTGTATTTGTTATGACCACTTCTTCCGCTTTGTCGCTGCCAAGATAGGAAAATTCCTCCAACATCTCCTCGGTAGTGCGCAGATACAGCGGCGCCTGATTGTCCGAGTCGGCAAATCCTTTGCCCGCCATAATTATCCTCCGGTATACCTCATCCTCCGGATCCAGAAAATGCACGTCGCAGGTAGCCACCACCGGTTTATGGAACTGCTCTCCCAACTCCACGATTTTCCTGTTCATATCCTCAATGTCTTCCAAGGAATTGACATTCTGTATCTTCTCGGAGGCAATCATGAACTTATTGTTGCCGGTAGGCTGAATTTCCAGATAATCATAAAAATTCACCAACCGGGCAATTTCCGCATCCGGCTTGCCGTCCAAAAGCGCACGGTACAACTCTCCCGCTTCACAGGCACTCCCCAAAATCAGCCCTTCCCTGCATTTCATCAGCAGGCTCTTAGGCACTCTTGGCCTTTTGCTGAAATAGGTCAGATGGGACTCGGACACAAGACGGTATAGATTGACCCTTCCCGTATCGTTTTTCGCCAAGATAATCGCATGGTAAGACGGCAGCTTCTTTACAATATCCGGATTGGAATCCCCCAAAGCGTTCACTTTGGTCAGCGTATCCGCCCCCCTCTCTTTCAGCATGGGGATAAATTTCAGGAAAATCTCCGCCGTAGCCTCCGCATCCTCCACGGCACGATGATGGTTCTCCAGCGAAACGCCCAAGGTTTTCGCCACCGCGTCCAAGGTGTGCTTCGCCTGGTGAGGCAGCAGCACTCTGGCAATCCCCACCGTGTCCACATATGTAAATTCTCTCTGCATGCCCAGCCTTGCCGCATTCTCCATAATGAAACTCATATCAAAATTCGCATTGTGCGCCACCAGCACGGCATCCTGACAGAATTCCAGAAATTCCGGCAGCACAGTCTCAATCTTAGCCGCCCCCACTACCATTTCGTCATTGATTCCCGTCAGCTTTTCTATCTCAAAAGGAATGGGCACTTCCGGATTCACAAAGACAGAATACCTGCCCTGAACCTCCCCGTCCGCCACCTTCACGGCGCCGATTTCAATAATCCGATTGTTTACGGGTGAAAAACCGGTGGTTTCAATGTCAAACACCACAAAAGTATTTCGGAAGTCCTGCCCGCGGTCGCCCGTCACAATTTCTTTCAGATCGTCCACCAAATAGGCTTCCATTCCGTAAATCACTTTAAAAAAGTCCTGTTTATCCGGCTCTGACTCCCCGGCTTCTTTTCGTTTTCCTTTCTCCGCCTTCCACAGATCCTCCCATACATGGTTGGCATCGGGAAACGACTGCACAACGCCATGATCCGTAATGGCTATGGCCGGATGCCCCCATTGATAAGCCCGCTTCACGATATCTTTTGCTTCCGACACTCCGTCCATGTCGCTCATTTTCGTATGGCAGTGAAGTTCCACCCTTTTCCTCACGCTGTTATCGGAACGGGCCGTAGTGAAGTCCGGTATCTTCTTCACTCCGGCGATGGAACCGATGGTCAGTTCATTGTCAAATTTATCTATGACGGCCATTCCCTTTATTTTCACAAAAGCGCCCTTAAAAATCCCCTGTTGGATTTCCGCCACCTGGTCGTTGCCGGCAAAAATCTTAAAGGTCAGCGTATCCGTGAAATCGGTGATGTCAAAAAAGAGAATGGTTTTTTCGTTTTTAATGTCCCTCTTATCGGAATTGATAATCTTCCCCCGGATGACCACCTCTCCCATTTCGCCGATAATATCCTCGATGTTCATGGCCGCATCGTCAAAATCACGCCCGTATACCACATCCGGGTTGTCGGAACGCTTCACGGCACGTTTAAAGTCCGCCCTGTCCTGCCCGCGCCCGGCACGGAAGCCGCCCCGTCCGCCGGACTCGTTCTGTTTCAGCATGCCGCCCTTTGCCGCCGCTGCCGGAAAGGGCTGCCCGCCTGTCCCGGTTCCCCTTCCGCCGCCGTTTCCGGACGGGTCTTTCCCCATGCCGTCCCCCGAGGGCGTGCGGGACAGACTTTTCCCGGCGCCGGCTGCCGATGCCATGCCGGACAGGCTGTTTTCGGTACGGCTGCCGGCCGCTCCCCGTCCGGTCAGGCCGCCGCTCTTTTCTCCCGTAAACACATTGACCCCGGCAACGCCGTCCTGCCCTTCTCCCGCTACGGGCCGGCCTAACGCCCGCGCACTGATTTCCGCCACCTGCCTTGCAATCTTCAGATCATCCTCTTCCCTGTGCTTCCCTGCCTTGCTTTCCTTATAATCCACTCCTATATCCACCCGGAAACCGAATCTTTCGTTATAAATCTTATCCAGAATCCTTACCAGTTCCTCCGCCCTGCTTCTGGCCGGAACCGAGTCCTCTATCGTAAGCAGCAGCCGGTTTTCCTCCGGATAGGAAATATCCGCATTTTTAAACACATTGTATTCCACCGGACTATATTCCTTCAGTTCCAGCAGGATGCTGTTCCGGTATACATCCGTAAACTTCTCCGGATTGTACTGGGAGGAAAGATGATATTTCTCATATATCTTTATCACCATGGGAAAGCCGGGAAACAACTGCTTTTTCATGGTTTCCTCCGCTTTCCGTATATGCTCTTTCTCTATCAGCCTTTCGCTCAGAATATAAACACGCAGAAAATCCTTCTTTTTGGTAGAGGAAATCCGTTCCACCTCTACCTGCGCAAACAAATCCCGCACCTTATCCTCTAAAGTAAGCGAAGGAAATACATCAAAAAATTTTTTCACGGCAAACCAACTTTCTTTCTATAGCTTTCACCAAGGAACCGTTCCTGCCATCTGCACGCCCTGCTTTACGGAAATCACGGCAATCCGCAGCAAGCTTTACGACCAATGGAGCAATTCTTCCCGCAGGACGGAAAGCAGTTCCTGCTCCGGTACTTTCCGCACAATTTCCCCTTTTTTAATCAGCAGTCCTTCCCCGACGCCCCCGGCAATTCCGATATCGGCCTCTTTCGCCTCACCGGGGCCGTTCACCGCGCATCCCATCACCGCCACTTTGATATCCAGCGGAATATCCGCCACCATTTCTTCCACCTGATTTGCCAACCCGATCAAATCAATCTTGGTACGCCCGCAAGTCGGGCAGGATACCACCTCTATGCCGCCTTTGCGCAGACCCAGAGTCCGCAGAATCAGCTTGGCGGACTTTATTTCCTCTGCCGGGTCCCCGGTCAGCGATACCCTGACCGTATCACCGATTCCCTGATACAGGATAACTCCCAGCCCGATGCCCGACTTGATGTTTCCGCTGGTCAGCGTGCCCGACTCCGTAATCCCCACATGCAGCGGATAATTCGTCTTCTCCGCCAATATTTCATGTGCTTTGATGCTCATCAAGACATCCGAAGATTTAATGCTGATCACCAAATTGTCATATCCCAAATCTTCTATCATTCCCACCTTGCCCAGTGCACTCTCCACAATGCCGGCTGCCGTAACTCCCCCGTACTTCTCTATCAGTTCCTTTTCCAGCGAGCCGCTGTTCACCCCTACCCGTATGGGGATATTCCGTTCCCTGGCTGCCCGCACCACCTCGGCCACTTTCTCCTTCCCGCCGATATTGCCGGGATTGATCCTGATCTTATCCGCTCCGTTCTCCATGGCCGCAATGGCCATTTTATAGTCAAAATGAATATCCGCCACCAGCGGAATGGCTATCTCCTTCTTAATCTGCCCGATGGCCTGTGCCGCTTCCGGATTCGGAACCGTACACCGAATGATTTCACACCCGGCAGACTCCAGCCTGTGAATCTGCGCCACCGTAGCGGCCACATCCTCCGTCCTCGTATTCGTCATGGACTGTATCAGCACCGGATTCCCCCCGCCGATTACTCTGTCCCCGATAGATACTGTCTTAGTATGTTCTCTGTGCATCCCGACCGCCTCCCTGATAATATATAGCCTTATGATACCGCATATGAGGGGGTGGATTCAACCCCTTTCGACTATAAATTACGGAAACCGGTGTTACTACGTTACTGTTCCTGCGGCGCAAACAGCAGCACCCGGCTCTGCGCCGCTCCGCTGTCCCGGTTGACACATTCTAACCGCAGTTCATAATGTTCCCCTTGCTCAAAGTCCTCCAACGGAAACTCCAGCCGCAAAGTCTCGGACAGCCTGTATTCCGCATCATAACGAATCAGCAGCTTCTGCCCCTGCCCGTTGCGCACGATGACAAACAGCATATTTTCTTTCGGTTCTGCCGCCTCCGTACCTATCTGTTCTTTTCCGTCCTTTGCCCATACGTTTCCTCCTGCCGCAATGCCAGCCGTGCATACGGCGATAAGAAATACCGTCACCAATCCTTTTCCCTTTTTTACCGTCAGCAGCACATTCTTTTCCTGCCTGATTCCCCGGCAGCCCCTGCACCTTAAACGGTTTATGACGGCTCTTCCGATGCAGAGCATAAAAATGCAGGCTGCCAGCAACAGAAATTCCCTTTCTGCCCAAGTTCTCCCAAAGCCCATCCCCAACCCGGCGGCATTCCCCCTCTGCCCGTATGCTTCCTGCCTTTCCAGCCAGACCCATAGCCGTAAAAACAAAAGCATCATCCCTGTCAGGACTATGCCGTATGCCGCTTTTATCCCTGTCTCCGCACCCGCCTTAATGCGGTCGGACCGCCTGTAATTTTCCAAGTCCTGTTTCATCCGGCGGATGGTGGCATAACGCTTTTCCCTTTCCTGCTCCGTGGCTTTCCGGACGGCCCGTTCCAGTCCGGCCGACAGCTTTCTGTCGTAAAACCGGAGAGGCTGCATAAGGAACGGCGGCTTGGAAGGGTCGCACCCGGTCAGCATATGAAATAAAGTCGTCCCCAATCCGTATACGTCGCTCCTTTCGTCCGCCATGCCGCCGCCCTTTACAAACTGCTCGGGCGCGGCATAGCCCCAAGTCCCGCCGGCACAGGCTTCCTCCCCTTCCTGATAGCGCAGCAGCGCCGTACCGAAATCCACCAGCCGAACCCGGTTCTTTTCGTCTATCATAATATTGGCGGGCTTCATATCCCGGTAAATCACCGGGCATTTCCTTTCATGCAGTTCCGTCAGCACCTCCGCCAGTTCCAAAGCCCATTCCACGGCCTGTTCCTGCCCTACGGTGCCCTTTTCCCGAATATAATCCTCCAGATTCCTGCCCTCTATATATTCCATCACCAAATATTTGAATTCCCCGTCTTCCAAAAAATCCAAAACGGCGGGAAATACGGGATGACGCAGTTCTTTCAGCATGCCCAGTTCCTTTTCCGATATCTTGTCCTCGGCCCGGAACCTTTTGACTGCCACCAGGCATTGCAGATGCCTGTCATATGCCTTAAACACCTTCCCGCTACCCCCTTTTCCGATTTCCTCGTAAAATATATATTTTTCTTTCAGCATTTCTTCCATTTCCCCATGCCCTCCTTATCCGTCTTATCACAGACTTTTTACCGCAACCGCCGAAATATTGTCCGTCTCTCCCTGCCTTTTCCCCAGCCTGGCCAATTCCCGCAGCCTGGCTCCCAACTGCTCCTGCGATGCCAGAAAAGACGGTTGCAGTGCCTCCGCCATCTTTTCCTCCGGAACCTTGTTGCGGAATCCGTCCGTACATAGCAGCAGAACTTGATTCTTTTTCAGCTTCCCGCACAATGCATCCGGCTCTTTCCATGGGAAACTCCCGATGCACCGCACCAGCATATGCCCGTCCACTGCATGATCCTCTGTCAGCTGCCGGATTTTCACTCTGCGGATTCCCTGCTCCACCCGGTATAGCCGGCTGTCCCCGCTATGCCAGAGCAGATACCTCTTGCCAAAGGCTAAAAACATGGTCACGGTCGTCCCCATCTTACTGCCGCTGCGCTGTGCATATGCCCTCATCACCTCATTGCATCCGAACAATGCCCTTAAGCCTGCCCGCTTAAGCTTTCCCATCCCTCTTTTCTTCCTCAGCATACGAAGCCCTTCCATATAAAACCACTCCGTCATCCGCTCCGCCACGAAACCGCTGGCCGTCTCCCCCTGCTGCAGCCCGCCGATTCCGTCACATACCAATGCAAACACTGCTTTTTTCCCGCGGATGCTGACTTGCTGGAGGGAAAGGGAATCTTCGTTGACTTCCCTTCCTCCCCTGTCCCAATATACCTCTGATATAAACTGCATCTGCCCTCCTATGACAACATTTTGTTGTCTGTTATCTTCTAAAAATCCTACACACGAAATACTCTGCACACTAAAAGCTGTTCTTCTGCAAATCCGGATAGCCTAATTCTTCCATACCGCACGCCATCCGTCATTTCCGCTCTTTCTTTGGGATTCCGGCCACAAGATTCCGCAGCCGTTCTTAAAAAGATTTGATATTTTTTATTATAAAGAATGTGATTAAAAAAAGCAAGTCCGAAAAATACACAAACACAACCACCCATTTTCGGATAATCTGACTGTATTATTATTTATATGAATCAGGTAAGGAAGAGCCATCTTCCCCTACCCGCCGTCCGCCCCGTCAGCGGCATATCTCATCTGCACGGAGCTGTTCGCTAAACGGAAAAAGGTACCTGCCGAAGCAGATACCTATTTCATGTAAAAGGGGAATTTTACATTGTGCTATTGACTAGCACAAATATATATTAACACGGAATACTTTCTTTGTATTTGCACGATTTGCATAAATATAATGCAACTTCAATTCGGCCGAAAACGCATCTTTTAAGAAAATAACCGGGAAATATCGTTAAACAGCACGAATACCATCAGCAGCATCAGTACCGCCATCCCTGCCAGATGCACCATCCCTTCCTTCTCGGGCGGAATCGGTTTTCCGCGGATTGCCTCTATCACCAGAAATACCAGCCGCCCGCCGTCCAAAGCAGGAACCGGCAGCAAGTTCAGTATCCCAAGGTTCACCGAAAGCAGAATGGTAATATTCATCATAGACAAAATCACATATCCTGCTCCGTACTGCTTCTCCGTCTCATAGGTCTCGCCTACCAGCTGCGCAATGCCCACCGGCCCGGCCACGTCATCCTTCGTCACACGCCCGGTAAAGAGCATCCCCAGACTTTTGAAAGTGCTTCCCACCCAATATTCCAATTCATAGAAACCGTACTGAAACACTTCCAACGCATTGCACTTAAAATACTCGCTGACTCCCATAAAGCCCATGTAATAGCGGCCTGCCGCGCTGTCATAGAGCGGCGTTACCGTCACCTGGTTTTTTTCCCCGCCGCGGACATATTCCACCCTCATGTCCTCTCCCTTATTCAGCCATGAAATCAGGGTGACCTGCTGCCCGAGATGCACTCTTTCCCCGTTTATTTTCGTAATCCGGTCGCCGCTCTGCAAGCCGGCCGCTTCCGCCGCGCTGCCGGGAACCACCGACTGTATCACCGGCCTGTTGGAACCGGTAAATGCCACCACAATCAGGGAAAAAACATACGCCAGGATAAGATTGAACAACGGCCCCGCCACTACCGCGGAAATCCTCGCCCATACGCTGGCCGACAGAAACGAGCCTTCCCCCGCTTCCCCCTCCTTGGACAGCACCCCGTCTTCCCCGTCAAACATGCAGGCTCCGCCAATGGGAAAAGCCTTCAGGCTGTACACGGTTTCCCCTTTTTTGAAATGAAACAGCGTGGGACCCATCCCTACTGCAAATTCCACCACCCGTATCCCATTCTTCTTCGCCAGCAGGAAATGCCCGAATTCATGGGATATTACCACTAATCCAAATATCAGTATAAATAAAATAATCGTCACTGTCTATCAATCTCCCGCTTTATATATTCGTAAGCTTCCTGCTCCGCCTGAAGGATTTCCTCCACGCCCGGATTTGCCAGGACTTTATGCCGCTCCATGCAGGCCGCAATCAGTTCGGGAATCTGCAGAAAACCTATTTTGTTCTCCAAAAACAATCCTACCGCCATCTCATTTGCCGCATTGTACACCGTCGGCATGCTGCCTCCCGCCCTGGCTGCCTCAAACGCCAGCCGCAGTCCCGCAAAAGTCTCCAAATCCGGTTTCTCAAATGTCATCCTGCCCAACTCAAAAAAATCCAGCTTCTTTCCGTCCATAGGCCTGCGGTCCGGATAAAACAGCGCATAGGCAATGGGCAGCTTCATATCCGGCATGCCAAGCTGTGCCATCACCGCCCCGTCCACATACTCCACCATGGAATGAATGACGCTCTGGGGATGCACCACCACTTCGATCCGATCCAAATCCACGCCGAACAGCCATTTCGCCTCCATGACCTCCAGCCCTTTATTCACCATGGTAGCGGAATCTATGGTAATTTTCCTTCCCATGGCCCAATTCGGATGCTTCAGTGCCTCTTCCGCCTTTATGGCTTTCAGTTCGTCCCTTCCCCTGCCCCGGAAAGGCCCCCCGGATGCCGTCAGAAGAAGCTTGGAAATGCGCTCCTTCCTTTCCCCGTTCATGGACTGGAAAATGGCGCTGTGCTCACTGTCCACAGGCAGGATAGAGACTTTATGCTTTGCGGCCAAGGGCATGATAATATGCCCGGCCGTCACCAGCGTCTCCTTGTTTGCCAAGGCAATTGTCTTGCCGTTTTCGATGGCCGTAATGGTAGGTCTTATTCCAATCATTCCCACAATTGCCGTTACCAATACTTCCACGCCCTCCATGGCGGCAATTTCCAGCAGCCCTTCCATGCCGCAGCAGATGCGCACGCCCGTATCCGCCACCCTTGCCTTTAAATCCCTGCAGGCTTCCTCGCTCCACATAGCCGCTGCCGACGGCCGGAATTCACGGATCTGCTCTTCCATCCGCGCCACATTGCTGCCCGCGGCCAGCGCCGCTACCTGCAGATCCTTATTCTGCCTTACAATCTCCAATGTCTGGGTACCTATCGACCCCGTCGAACCCAAAATAGCTATCTTTTTCATTCCCGCACATCCTAACATGGTTTATTTCCCGATTAGCAGCACCGCCAGGGCATAAATCATGGGAGCCGTAAATATCACGCTGTCAAAACGATCCATAATGCCCCCGTGTCCCGGTATGAGATGCCCGTAATCCTTGATTTCATGGTTCCTTTTAATGGCGGAGGCCGCCAGATCGCCCACCTGGGAAATCATGGCCCCTGCCGCGCTGAGCAGCACAAAAATCCATGTGACCTCCTGCTCCGCCACCACTTTCTCCACCAGAAAATGCGCATACAGCCCCCCTGCCAAGGCGGAACCTGCCACGCCCCCGATTGCTCCCTCCACGGACTTCTTAGGGCTGAGTTTGGGCGTCATTTTATGCCTGCCTATAAGAATTCCTGTGGCATATGCGCAAGTATCGCATATCCAGGAACTGATGAAAATCATCCATACAAGGTAAATCCCATAAGTCAGCTGCCTCGTCTGATAGATAAACGCAAACATTGCAGGCGCATATGCAAAGCAAAAAAAGCTTCCCATCACCTGCTCCGCCCGGAATCTGGGAAAAGTAAATACATATACGAACATAAAGGCAATCAGCACAAACAATATGCCGAACAGCTGTGCCGTATCGCTCCCGGTAAACACGACGATTCCATAATAACAAAGAATCCCCGCATATCCCGTTCCTTCCAGCGCATTCACCGTCCCGTCTTTCCCGTGAATGCCGCAGGCCTTCATCAATTCACCGTATGCAATCAGAGAAATGCCCAAACATACTGCCGCCAATAAATATCCGCCTGCGGATATTGTCACAAGGGCAATCAGCACAAGCACAACCCCGCTGAGCAAACGAGTCCAAAACATACCCGCACCTCCTAATCCGCCGCCCTGCCGGCAGTGCCCTGAAAACCCATGTGCCAGGGGAAATCGCCTTGCCGGCGCGCAGCTTCCTCACTCATCTTACTTTCCGTCCACCATGCCATACCGCCTATCCCTTGTATTATATGCTTCTATGGCCTTTTCCAATTCTTCTTTCGTAAAATCCGGCCATGCCACCGGAGTAAAATAGAACTCCGTATAAGCCAGCTGCCATAACAGGAAATTGGAAATCCTCTGTTCGTTGCAAGTCCTTATCAGCAAATCCGGTTCCGGCAGCCCCCGGGTATCCAGCCTGGAACCGACTGTCTCTTCCGTAATCTGCCCCGCCTCCAGCTTCCCTTCCTTCACGCTCTGCGCCAGTTCCCGCACCGCCCGGACGATTTCATCCCTGCCCCCGTAATTCAGGGCTATCTGGAAATGAAGCCCGTCGTTGTTCTTCGTCGCTTCCTCCAGTTCCCCGATGCGCTGCCGGATGTCCTTGTCCAATCTGGTCTTGTCCCCCAGAATCCGTACGCACATCCTGTTTTTCTCCGCCGTCTTCAGGCAGGTCTTCAGATAATTGCGCAGCAATTTCATCAATGCATCCACTTCCTCCTGCGGACGGTTCCAATTCTCCGTGGAAAAGGCATACACCGTCAGATACTGTATCCCCATCCGGTAAGCTTCCTCACAGATTATCTCCACGGCTTTCGCCCCCTGCACATGCCCATAGTTCCTCGGCATCCCTTTGCTCTTCGCCCATCTGCCATTACCGTCCAGGATAATCGCAACATGGTTCGGAATCTTCCTGTCTTCCTGCATCTCTGTCACCCGTGCGGCTGCCCGCTCCCGCCTCATTCCTTTCCTTGCGTATGTCTGAAAACGCTCTCTTCCGGAGATACCTTGCACAAACACACTCTACTGCCAACAGGGACAATACGGCCGCCGGAACGGCCCCTTGCCCCTGCTTTAAGCTTTATACCGTCAATATTTCTTTTGATTTTTCTTCCACCAGCTTATCGATATCCTTGATGAACTGATCGGTCATCTTCTGCAGTTCCTCTCCCAACTGCTTAATCTGGTCTTCGGAGACGTCTTCCTTGGCCAGCTTCTTAAACGCTTCGTTCCCGTCCCTTCTGATATTGCGGATAGCCACTTTGCCGTCCTCGCCCTTCTTCTTTACCTCTTTGGCAAGGCTCTTCCTTCTCTCCTCCGTCAGTTCCGGGAACACCAGACGGATTACCGCCCCGTCGTTGGATGGGGTGATGCCTATATCGGAAGCCAGAATGGCTTTCTCAATGCTCTTAATCAGCGATTTCTCCCAAGGCGCAATCTGAATCATCCTGGCCTCCGGCACGGTAATATTTCCTACCTGCTGAATCGGAGTAGGCGTTCCGTAATAGTCCACCTTAATCTTGTCCAACACATGCGGGTTGGCACGCCCTGCGCGGATTGTCATAAAATCAGCCTCCAAATATTCGTAGGCTTTCTTCATTTTCCCGTCGTACACTTTTAATCTCTCGTCCATATCCATTATCCTCCACATTCATTTCCTGTCAAACACTGCTTTTCATACCCTGACTAAACCGTCACCTTAGTTCCCCTGAAATCACCTTTCACCGCATTCACAATGCTGTCCGGCTCATTCAGCCCGAACACCCACATGGGCATCTTATTATCCCTTGCCAGAATGGAAGCCGTCATGTCCACCACCTGAAGGTTCTTCGCAATCACTTCATCTATGGAAACTTCCCCGTACTTCTTCGCGTCCGGATTGGACCTAGGGTCGGAATCGTATACGCCGTCCACTGCTTTTGCCAGCAATATGACGTCCGCCTCCACTTCCACTGCCCTCAGCACCACCCCTGTATCCGTAGAGAAATACGGATGTCCGGTGCCTCCTGCAAAAAACACGACTTTCCCCTGCTTAAAATATTTATTCGCCTTATCCTTGGAGAACATTTTGGTAAAAGAACCGCAGGAAAACGGAGTCAGTATTTCTGTCTCCATTCCTGCCGAACGGAAAATTTCTGATACATAAATACAGTTCATCACCGTAGCCAGCATGCCGATCTGATCCGCTTTGGTCCGGTCTATATGCTCACTGGAACGCCCGCGCCAGAAGTTCCCGCCTCCGATTACGATGCCCACCTGCGTGCTTTCCACAAGCTTGCTCACCTGCAGCGCCACGCCTCTCACCGTCTCTTCGTCAAAGCCGGTTTTCTTTTCGCCTGCCAGCGCTTCCCCACTGAGTTTCAGCAATATTCTCTCCATTTTCTCCACCTTCCACCCCTTATTTTATATTTTCCGGTAAAAATCTGAATCTATTGTAACACATCTATTCCTTTCCGAAAAGATATAAATTCAATCTATCGGCACTTCCATTGTCATTTCCACGCCTTTTCCCCTTATATTCCTAATCCGCAGGACACCTCCCAATTCTCTCACCCGGCATGCCACAATATCCATGCCGATTCCTCTTCCCGATATTTCCGTCACCGTTTCCATGGTGGAAAAACCGGGAGTGGTAATCATGGCAAAAATCTCTTCTTCCGAATAATGCTGAAAATCCGCGGTTTCCTCCACAAATCCCTTTTCTTTTGCCCTCTCGAAAATTTTCCTCGCATCCAGTTCCCTTCCGTCATTCCTCACCGAAAGAAACAGCCGCTTCTTTCTCTTCTTTGCCGTCAGCCATATGGTTCCTTTGGGCGGTTTCCCCAGCCGTTTTCTCTCTTCCACGCTTTCGATTCCGTGGTCGGCCGCATTCCGCACCATATGCATCAGAGGCTCCGTCAGCTGTTCCGCCACGGTTCTGTCCACCAGCAGCCCCTCTCCTTCGGTTTCGAATTCTATATCCTTGGACAGTTTGTTGGAAAGGTCGTAGACCGCCAGGCTCATCCGTCGGAAAACCGTGGCTATAGGTGTTTTCCTTATATCATGCACCGCCTGCTTCAGCTCCTGAGCAAGTTCATGCAGCTGTTCCCTGACCGCTTCCGCTTCCATTTCGTCCGCTTTTTTATCCAGCTTCGAAAGCTTTTTCGTCAATGCCGTAATTTTTTCCAGCTTACTGACACGCACTCCTATCAAAGCCTCTTTGCTGCGCTGCCTCTTATTCACAATGATATAATCGCCCGGATGCACTTCCGTTTTCTCTTCCGGCTCTATGCCCAAATCTATCTTTACCGGCTTTCTTGGCCTGTTCTTCCTTTCCGGCGCATTGTAATACTTTCCCGACCGGGGGTCTTCCTTCTCCGGCGGCAGTTCCGCCCCCCGTTCCCGCAGTTCCTCCTTTAAGGTCTCCAGGTATTCCTCTGCCTTTCGGATGACCTTCCCCGGATCGCCGTCCGGATTCCCTCCTTCTTTTATTTTATTCAGTTCCCCCGCCATAAACTCGGCCGCCGAAAAAATGCATTCCGACAGCCCTTCCTTAGGCAGTTCCCCTGCGCCGGCTTCCCGCAGATAATAGAAAACATCTTCCAGCCTATGCGCCGCCATGCCGATATTATCATACATCATAATGCCGGAAGCCCCTTTGATCGTATGCAGGATACGGAAGATTTCCTGAATATCCTCCGTACTGAAAAAAGCATCCGCCTCTCCCGAAAGCACAATGTCTTCCATCTGTTCCAGCAATTGGAAACACTCATATAAATAGGAATCCAGCATCCCTTCCGGACTGAAACTTTCTCCCATATTTATAACATTACTCCTTTCCCGATTAGGTCAATATATCATATATCTTATCCGCCACATTCCCAAGCGGCACCTGATAGGTCACCGCACCAATATCATATGCCACCTTCGGCATTCCGTATACCACGCAGGTATCCTCGTCCTGTCCGATGGTCACCGCCCCGCAGTTCTTCATCTCTTTCATGCCCTTGGAACCGTCGCCGCCCATGCCCGTCAGAATCACGCCTATGGACCCGGCTCCTGCCGATTTCGCCACGGAATCGAAAAGCACATCCACGGAAGGGCAGTGGCCGCTCACCTTCGGTTCTTCTTTTACCGACACATAATATTTCAAATCTTTCTTTACCAGGCGCATCTGGTATCCGCCCGGCGCAATCAGCACATGTCCCTGCTTCACCTCGTCCCCGTCTTCCGCTTCCTTTACGGACACCTCGCAGAGCCGGTCCAGCCGCTCCGCATATGTACGGGTAAACCCGGCGGGCATATGCTGCACCACTATCACTCCCGGAATATCTTTCCCGAACCCGCTGATAACTTCCCGGATTGCCTCCGGCCCTCCGGTGGAAGCCCCTATCGCAATGACACAGTTGCTTGTGGTCAGCCTCACTTCCCGGACCGGATATGTCCTCTCCCGGCGCACCAGCTTCCCTACGTCCACCGAGGCCGCTATCTTGACCTTGGCTGTCAGTTCCTGACGGATGAATTCCTTTACGTTTGCCGGCGACAGATTGGTCGGCTTATGCACGAAGTCCACGGCTCCTGCCGCCATTGCCTCAAACACTTTCCCGTTCAGCCCGCTCAGCATAATGACCGGCATGGGATATTGGGGCATCAGTCTCTTCAGGAAATCGATGCCGCTCATCTTCGGCATCTCTATGTCCAAAGTCATCACATCCGGCTGTTCCTGCTCAATGGCGTCCCTCGCCTGAAAAGGATCCTCCGCCGTGGCCACTACCTCTATCCCCGGGTCTTCCTCCAGTCCTTTCACCAGCATTTCACGGAACACTGCCGAATCTTCCACTACCAATACTTTAATTTTCCGCATTTTCTGTCTCACCTTTACCAATCATTTTCTTTCCAGTTCAATTCGCTTCTATTGTAACAAATTGCTTTGGAAAAAGACAGTAGTTAATAAAACTTTTATAAACGGAGCGGAAAATGGTGTTTGCATGCGTCCCAAATGTCTTCCGCTATTTCCTCCGGGGTTCCGTTTCCGTTTACGACAATGATTTCTTCCGTATCTTTCAGTTTATCGAATGCTTCGAAATAGTTCAGCCTTACTTCCGCCAGCTTGGATTTTTTTTCGAAGAGTTCCTGATGGTCTCTGTTTCTGAGAATGCGTTCCATTGCCGTATCGGCATCGATGTCGATAAAAACGGTGACTGTCGGGCGGAGTATTTCCTGACTTTGCTCGTTTATCCGAATCACTTGGTCCATGGGCATGTCGCCGCTGTGATAGGCATAGGATGAGAAATAGTATCTGTCTGTAATGACGGTGGTGCCGCCGGAAACCTTTGCCGCAATGCCGTTTTCTTCATTCAGAAGGTGATCCAGTCTGTCGGCCGCAAACAGGAAGGCCGTTACCCTTGGATCGGCTTTTCTTCTGCCCATGAGGATTTCCCGTAGGTATGTGCCGATGGGGGCATGGGTGGGTTCCATTGTGGCGTAGCAGTCGATGTGGTTTTCTTTCAGGCGTTTTGTAAGCAGCTGTACTTGTGTGCTCTTTCCGCTTCCGTCGATTCCTTCAAATGCTATAAACTTTCCTTTTTTTCTCTGTGCGCTCTGCTGCAACTGATTTTCCATGTTTGCGGTTCCTCTTTTCCTGATTTTTCATAAGTATATCATTTTCTGGGGGGAAATTCAAAGTTATTTGCTGAGGGGCGCATGAACCGAGAGGGAGGACGCATGAACCGGGGCAGACCTATCGGCATGGCAGGCCGGCGCATGGCCCCGCTTACCGGCGGTGGGACG
>CAJTVK010000062.1 GCA_910579645.1 uncultured Lachnospiraceae bacterium
GGCAGGGCCAGTGCAAGGAGCCCGGTGAGCCCATGTCTTTTCATCGTAAGGAGGATGTCGTCAATCAGGTTGGGGAATGACATTTCTGCTGCATCTATTTTTCCTGTGCGTATCGCCTCATAAACCTTTTCCTTATCTTTCCGACATATCTGTATCATAAGCTGCCTCCACTTTGGTATTATGGGAATCCTCCATTTAGTATAGCAGATTTTTTATGACTTTTTCAAAAGACTTATTGAAGCTATTTAAAATAGGAGTTGAAATTATATTAATAATATAGTATGCTTTAATAAATTATATTATTAATATAATTCAATGGCTATGCTCAAATAGCCGGAGCAGTAGGGAGGCTAAGGCGGAATACACAGAGAAAAGGGTCGCGCCGGGATAATAAAATCCTTTGATAGTTTCAGCCGGAACGACACGGAGCAGATTTCACGGCAGTGTTTCCGCGGCCTTCCCCAAGGCCGGTTTTTGGGCGGCAGAAAAGTTACATATGCGGGTCGGATATTTTAGGTATTAGCATCATGGATGTTAATATAGACCACACTTAGGATTATGAAAGGAGGAAATAGTCCAATGAAAAAATTTATCGCTTTATTAACTGCCGGCATGCTTGTGTCGGGCACTGTCCTGACGGCTTCTGCCGCAGACAGCCCGTCCGCAGGGGCAGTGATGGCCACTGCGGCTCCGTCGTATACCGCAGAAGGATTTACCGTTGCAGCCGACGCACAGGCTGCGGCAGACCGGGGCATGAGCGCAGCGGAGTATTACAACAATGCAATCATATCTGCACCCGGGGTGGAAAATGCCATGCCGGTGGGGCAGGGAGGCAAAATTATCATTAACGGTGTTGCCACAAACCTTACCGCAACGCTTTCCAAAGTAAACAGAACGGTAGCCGACAGCGCAAAGACGCAGGCGGCGGCTCTTGGCGGCACATTGCTGAATGTTGTGAAGGTGGATTTCCCGGGAGCCAACTATAAGGTGGCAACCATCAATTTCTATCTGAAAAATCTTGCAGGCGGCACAAAGATTGCTGCAAAGCAGTATGTGAACGGCGCATGGATTGATGTGGAAGTGAGCGAAGTAAGGGAAGACCATGTAGTTTTAAATCTGAAAAATTCGGGAGCAGTTGTTTTTGTGGCTCTTCCGTAGAACGGACGGCCAGAATCGCAAACATGAATAAATGCCTGGTGTGGACTTCGGCGTTGCCGCAGATTTCTGCGGCGGCGTCTTTCAAATGCACAGGGGCGCATATGGGGCATAAAGATGAAAAAGATTTTGATTGTATCCTCTGTCTGCGGTTTTTTAGCAAAATTTGAAAAAGAAGACGTGAAAATATTACAGGAATTGGGATATGAAGTGCATTACGCATCTAACAGCAGTAATCCGATATACCCATATCCGGAGGATACATTGGAGAAGATGGGAGTAATATTCCATGATACCGACCTGTGGCAGTCCCCGTTCGGCATTACCCATAATCTGAAAGCTTTACGGCAAATTAAGGGCATTGTGAAACGGGAAGGGATAGGGGTGGTGCATTGCCATACTCCGTCCGGAGGGCTTGTGGGAAGGCTGGCGTGTAAGTCGGAGAAAGTTTATATGATTTACACTGCCCATGGATTTCATTTTTATAAAGGTGCGGATTTTCTTCATTATCATCTGTACCATGGGATTGAAAAGTTTTTAAGCCGCATGACGGATGTCATTGTCACCGTTAATCAGGAAGATTTTTCTGCTGCGGAAAAAATGAAGGAAAAGGTATGTGCCTGCCGGATTCCGGGCGTGGGGCTGGATATGGACTATTTTCACGGAACCTCCAGGGAGCAGAGGGCTAAAGCCAGAAAAAATCTGGGGCTGAAGCAGGAGTTTTATCTGCTGTCGGTGGGGGAACTGAGAGAAAATAAAAATCAGTCTGCGGTTATAAAAGCACTGGCAAAGCTTCGGGAGGAAGGTACGGACATAAAAAAAATCCGCTACGGAATGCTGGGGGCAGGCCGTCAGGAGCAGGAACTGAGGGAAATGGTGAGGGATTTGCATCTGGACGGTCAGGTGGAATTCCTTGGATATAGGCAGGATGTGCGGCCTTATCTGCAGGCAGCCGATGTATTGGTGTTTCCTTCCGTCAGGGAAGGGCTGGGAATGGCGGCATTGGAGGCGCTGGCTACGGGGCTTCCGGTGATTGCCTCGGATAATCGGGGAACCAGGGAGTACATGCTGCATGGGGAAAACGGGCTGGTGTCCAAACGGAACACTCCGGAAGAGTATGCGGCGCTGATAAAGAAAATGGCGGAGGAGAGGGAGGACTGGGGGGAAAATTTTGCCCGCAGGGAGAGGATAAGAAAAGGCGTGGAAAAATTTGAAAAGCATAATTCCATGGCAGTCATGCGGCGGGTGTATGAAAATGCCTGCGATTAGCGTGCTGCTGTGCGTACATAACCCGGACAGGGAACAGTTGGAGCAGGCCGTGGACTCCATGATTGCCCAGACATTTACCGATTGGGAAATGATATTATATGACGATGGTTCGGATGCCCGGTCCGAAGAAATGATCCGGTCTTTGGCAGACAGGGAGCGGAGAATATTTTATGTCCGCGGTGCGGTGCATCATAGCTTGGCCTATGGCCTGAATGTGGGCATCGGGCTTGCCGGCGGCGAATACATAGCCCGCATGGATGCGGATGATATTTCCTTTCCGGAACGGCTGGAAAAAGAATGGGAGTTTTTGGAGAGGCATCCCGAGTATGATTTTGTGGGCTGCAATCTGGAACTGATGGATGAGTCAGGCAGGCGATGGGGATACCGGAGATATCCGGAACGGCCGGAAAAAGAAGATTTTCTGGAATATTCCCCTTATCCTCATCCGGCCATGATGTTCCGGAAAAAGACGCTGACGGAATGCGGGGCATATGGAGAAGGGAAAAAGCCCTGCAGGGGAGAGGATTATGAACTGTTCATCCGCCTCCATGCGGCAGGGAAACGGGGAGTGAATTTACAGGAAACATTATTTTCCTATCGTGAGTCTTGGGAGGGATACCGGAGGAGATTATTCCGGTTTCAGGTGCAGGAAGTGGGCATCCGCATCCGGGGATTCCGTATGCTTGGCATTCCCTGCGGAAAAAATCTGAAATATATTATAAAACCTATTATTGTCTGGGCAATACCGAATCGGCTGCTTTTGTTCCTCAAGCGCAGGAGGACAGAGGCGCAAGTCAGGAGGTGGGAGACATGAAGGAAAAGAAGGAAGCCTATTTGGATAGATTAGGGAGAAGCCCGGCGCTGCGGGATGGGGCGGTAAAAACACTGGAACTGTCTTGTGAGTGCACGGGAAAGCAGAAGGCACTGCGGGATGCCGCAGTATGTGTATTTGCGCCGGTGCTCCATAGCTTTGTTTTATGGCTGTTACGGGAAGCGATGGACGCCGGGACGGAAAGGCTTTATTTTTTGCCGGAGGGCGGCTGGCATATGTATGCCGCTGCGAAACGGTATGCGGAGTATTACAGCCTTCCGGTGGAATGCCGGTACCTGTATGTTTCCGATTATTCCTTACGGATGCCTTTATACCATAAAGATATGGAAGAGGCTTTGCGCTATATTACCCTCCGGGGAGCGGAAGCCACTCTGGAAACGGTACTGAAATCGGCATCGCTTTCCGAAAGGCAGATTCGGAGGCTGGAACAGCTGGACGAGAATTTTGCCATGCCGTTTCCGATGAAAATGCGGATTCCGGGAACTCTGACGGAAAGCCTGCGTAAGAAATTGTCAGAAAACAAGGATTTTCTGGAGATGGTAAGAGAAAATTCCGAAAAGGCATATGCGGATTTGGAGATTTACCTAAGGCAGGAGGGGATTATGGACGAGATTCCCATGGCCGTAGTCTGCGGTGGGCAGGAAGGGTCCGTGCAGGGACTTTTGGAGAGGATACGGCGGACGGGCGGGGGGAGGAAGCCGTTGGACGGTTATTATTTTGGGCTGTATGAATGGCCTGCGGGAGCGGACAGGAAGAGATATCATACTTACTTTTTCTCGCCGCAGCGCAAGCCGCTGCGGAAGGTTTTCTTCAATCATTGTCTTTTCGGCGGGATTTATTCCGCACCCTACGGTATGGCAATGACATATAGGGAAAGCGGCGGGAAATGGGTTCCGATACTAAAGAATGCTGAAAAAGGGCAGCGGAAGCGGGCGGAAATCCTGGGGCAGTATTTTCGGGAATATCAGGAAGAACTGCTGAGAGGAACTGCTTTGCAGGGGGAAGGGGGCGCAGGAACGGGGCCGGATGATTTCTGCCGGCTTTGTGCAGCCGCCGGATGGAGGGAGGCGGATATGCTTACCGAGAAGCTGCTCTTCCTGTTTACGGGGTTTCCTACCGGAAAAGAGGCTTCCGTATTCGGTTCCATGGTTTATCCGGAAGATAGGCAGGGGGAGAGAATGGCGGCAAAGATGACGGAACGGGAACTGAAGGACAACCATTTGGCAAGGCATCTGTTCAGGGACGGCAGGGAAGGTGAGGCCGTGCGCAAGTCGGCATGGTATGAGGGCAGTGCCGTGTTGTATGGCAATCCGAAGAAACGCCGAAGCCATCTGGCTTCCTATCACAGATATCAGTATTTCCTTTACCGGAAGGAGAGGAAATGCCGCGGATACAGAGGGCGGGGACGATGAAGGACAGAAGGCGGCTGAAGCAGTATCTTTTCGTGGTCAGGGAACTGACCGGGAGGGAATTGAAACGGAAATATTCCAGAAGCAGGCTGGGCATTCTATGGAGCGTGCTGAACCCGCTGCTTAGCATGGCGGTAATCAGTCTGATTTTTTCCCGGATGTTCCGGCGTTCCATTGAAAATTTTCCGGTGTATTATCTGTGCGGAAGCGTGCTTTGGACACTTTTTACCACGGGAACCAATACGGCCATGACGGCTCTTGTGGACAATAAGCAGATGCTCATTAAAGTGAAAATACCTCTGCAGGTTTTTGTCATTTCCAGAGTATATACGGCCTTTGTCAATTTTGTTTATTCCCTCATTGCCTTTGTGCCTATCCTGCTTGTTTTTCGGGTGCGCCTGAACTGGACGGTGCTTTTCCTTCCGGTAGTGGTGTTTTTTGAATTGCTGTTTACGATGGGGTTTGCTTTGGCTCTGAGCGTGGGATATGCGTTTTACGGGGATATTAAGCATTTGTACGGCGTTCTGCTTACACTGTGGATGTATCTGTCGGCGATTTTCTATCCGGTATCCAGCCTCCCGGATTTTATGGTGACGGTAGTGGGCAATAATCCCGTCTATCTGTTTGTGGATGCCATGCGCTGGATTGTATTGGAAGGGACACTGCAGCCCTTCACTGCTTTTGTGAAAATGGTTATTTGGAGCGTTGGGAGTTATCTGGCCGGCACTTGGATTTTCCGCCGGAACAAAGATAAGATTATGCAGAGATTGTAGATGAATTGGATTGCGGAATGAATAAGGAAATGCGGAAACATAAAATTATTTCTTTGCTGTCATGGGTGCTGCTGCTGAGTCTTTTCTGCGGCAGCAGGGCATTGGCGGACGGGGCGGACATGCATTTCGGCTCGGAAGGGTATACTTGGAATCCGGGCGACAGTTCTCCCGTGGGTATCTATGTGACAAGCACGGACGGAAGGAAACTGA
Source organism: uncultured Lachnospiraceae bacterium (assembly GCA_910579645.1). Lineage (GTDB taxonomy): Bacteria > Bacillota > Clostridia > Lachnospirales > Lachnospiraceae > Kineothrix. The sequence goes on from CAJTVK010000062.1 coordinate 5,649, forward strand.
CGGAAGTGGATCTTGTGGTGTCCTATGACCCGGATGTCTTACGGTTTGACAGTGGGGAGGATGAGGGTGTCACGGTGCTGTCGGAGGGAAAGTTCCGGATAAGCCGTTCCGGTGATTTGGGGACGGAGTTCCGCCAGCTGGTACGGTTTACGCCCCTTCTGTCCGAGGTCACTGCGGTAACGGTGGAAAATGCCTCTGCTGCCAAAGGAGCGGGTTCCATGGCTGATTTGGGGAGCATAACGGCCGAAATCGTCATTCTGATGCGTACGGGCTGTGCATTGGAAGAACTGAAAGTGGACGGAAAGACAGTGACAGGTTTCCGGCCGGAAATCCAGCGTTACCGTGTGCAGGTGCCTGAAGAGGAGGAACGGGCAGCCGTGGAGGCGGCCGGCGGGGCGGGAGCCGTGGTGGAAATATCGGATACGGCACTTTCCGCCGGGGAGAATCTGGTTTATGTCACGGTGGCAAACAGCATCGGCGATAAGGCCAGATATACGTTGGAAATCGTGCGGGATAGAGCCGGCGCGGAACCGGAAGCTGCGGATAGAGCCGGCGCGGAACCGGAAGCTGCGGATAGAGCCGGCACGGGAGCGGAAGCTGCGGATAGAGCCGGCACGGGAGCGGAAGTTACGGATAGAGCCGGCGCGGAACCGGAAGCTGCGGATAGAGCCGGCGCGGAACCGGAAGCTGCGGATAGAGCCGGTGCGGAACCGGATAAGGCGAATGAGGCCGGCGGAGGGACGGCGGCAAATGACGGATGGGAGGCAGCGGACAAAGGAGGCGGGGCACGGAAAGCGGAACAAGAAGAAATCGGCGGCATGAGCGGAGGGACGGATTCGGAGACGGCAAATAGCAGGAAGGAAGAAAACGCAGCGGACAAAGGGGCAGGCAATGCGGCAAAGACGGAGGTACAGGAACCGCAGGAATTCTTGCTTTTTCTGTGGGACGGCCTGCCGTATGCGGTAAGGATATTTGCCGCCGTATTGGCTTTGATGATACTGACGGAATCGGCATTGCTGATTGGGCATTTCGCAGGGAGGAAACGGGTCAGGAAAAGACTGGAAGGAAAGCCGGTGCGGAAAACAAAGAAAAGGACTGCTTCGCCGGAGAAAAAGAAAGAAAATCCGATTGTCATCAAGGCAGATCATGTCTGTATGGATTTTGTCCGGGAAACGGATGAAGCGTCCTCCTTTAAGGAATTGGTCATCCGTACCATGAAGGGGTGCCGCAGCAGGGAGCGGTATCGGGCATTGGACAATATTTCTTTTGAAATACGGAAAGGCGACGTGGTAGGCGTTATGGGCACCAACGGCGCAGGCAAGTCCACCCTGCTGAAAATCATTTCGGGCGCGCTGTCGCCCACCGCCGGCAGGATGCTGGTGGATAAGGAAAAGGTACAGATACTTACCATGGGAACCGGCTTTGACCTGGAACTGACGGGAAAAGAAAACATATACCTGAACGGCGCAATCATCGGCTATGAAAAAGAGTTTATTGACGAGCATTATGAGCAGATTGTGGAATTTGCGGAGTTAGGGGAGTTTATCAATGAAAAGGTAAAAAATTATTCGTCGGGAATGGTGTCCAGGCTGGGATTTGCCATTGCCACCGTGGGGAGTGCGGCAGAGATATTGATTCTGGATGAAGTGCTCAGCGTGGGGGATAAGATTTTCCGGCAGAAGAGCATGGACAGGATTAAGGAGATGATCCACGGCGGCTCTACCGTCCTGATGGTCTCCCATTCCACGGAGACCATCAGGGAAAACTGCGGCAAAGCTATATGGATTGAAAAAGGGCATCTGATAACTATGGGTGAGGCCGGGGATATCTGTGCCATGTATGACAGATATGACGGGAAGCCGGAAAATATAGCACGGCGGGATAGTCAAATATATAAAGGTGCGTTCGGCAGTGAAACAAAGTAGGCGCAGCGCACAGACAGGTGAGAGAGATGAAAGATGCTGTTTACAATTTTTTTGTAAGAAAAAACGAAAATGTACGGTACGAATATGAAAGATATGTAATGGAGCATACAAAAGAGCACTATGAGCATCGTTTTCTGCATTGGAAAATATTGCTGAAGCTGAACATTCATTACCGTGTGAAGAAAGTGAAAAGCCCTATGATTTATTTTGATGATTCCGGGGACGGTATAGGGCGGAATGCTGGTTCTGCCATAACGGAAGATGCAGGAAAGGAAACGAAGCCGGCGGCATCAGGGGCGGCGATAGACGGCGCGCAGCTGTCCTGCGCAAGAGCAGGCAGCGGCGAGGTATGCTTAAGATGGGAAGCGGAAGCGGATATCTGCAACATTTACCGTTCGGGAAACGGAACGGACTATAAATTTGTAAGCAAAGTCTTCGGAGACAGAATATATATAGACGATACCGTGAAAGCAGACACAAAATATGAGTATAAAATAAAAGTAAGCAAGAATGAAAAGAACTACAGCAGGTTTTCCAATGTAGTCAGAGTAAAGACCTTGCCTTTGGGAAAGTATGAACTTATTTACGGCACTGCCAAGCTGTGCGGAAAAGGGGCGGAATCGGAGGCGTGCAGAAGGATGAGTGAAATGAACTTGGCGAAAATGCTTATGAAGTATGATGTCATTTCCTTTGACGTGTTCGATACTCTGCTGCTGCGTCCTTTTCGGAAACCCTCTGATTTATTAATGCTTGTAGGGCAGAAGCTGGACATTATGGACTACTGTTCCATCCGGCTGCAGGCGGAGGAGGATGCCAGGAAATACAATATGCTGACCCGGGGCAACCGGGAAGTGACGCTGGAAGAAATCTATGCCAACGTGGAGAAACAGACGGGAGTACCGAAAGAGTACGGCATGCAGGCGGAATTGGAAACGGAGTTCGGTCTCTGCAAAGCGAATCCGTATATGCAGAGGGTGTACCGGTTGGTAAAGCATCAGAAGAAGAAAGTAATTGCGCTGTCGGATATGTACCTTTGCAAGGACACTATGGGGGAGCTGCTGGCTGCCAACGGATACGGGGATTTGGATGATATATTGGTTTCCTGCGATTATAATGTGTCAAAGGCACAGGGAGGGCTGTACGACATTCTGATTTCCAGGCACGGTAAGGAACCGGGGCGGAAAATCATTCATATAGGGGATAATGCCAGAACAGACATAGAGAGGGCAAGGGAAAAAGGATTGGAGGCATATCATTATATAGCGGTCAATGAGGCCGGAGATAAATACCGCGCGTCCAAGATGTCCCGTCTGGTGGGTTCTGCCTATGCGGGCATAGTGAATGCGCATCTGCATAACGGAATCCATAGGTTTTCCCCGTACTATGAGGTGGGCTTTGTGTATGCGGGAATATATGTTATGGGATTCTGCTGCTGGCTTCATAAAAAAGCAGTGGAAAACCATATTACGAAAATCCTTTTTCTGGCCCGGGAAGGGGATATTTACCGGAAGGTCTTTAAACGGCTGTTCCGGGATGTGGAAACCGAGTATGTCCTCTGGTCGCGTGTGCCGGTGGCAAAGACCGTGGTGAGAAAGAACAGGCATCCTTATCTGCTGCAGCTTGTGCATCATAAAGCACATGCCATATATAAATCCAAGGTGGGCAGGCTGTTTGACTGCATCGGGATAGGGGAACTGAAAAAGTATTTTCCGGAATATAAAATCCGGGAAGAAGAGTTTCTGTCGTCTTCCAATGAAAAGATTGTGGAGAGTCTGCTGACCGATCATTGGGAAGAGGTATGCGGCTGCTATGAAGAAGACGGTATGCGGATTAGGGAATATTTGGAGAGCATGGTCAGCGGACATTCCCGGGCAGCGGCAGTGGATGTGGGATGGTCCGGCAATAATGTGCTGCAGGTGAAATATCTGATAGAGGAAGTATATCAAAGCGATTGCCGCATTTATTGTTATCTGGCTGCGGCAAGAGAAGTCAACGATACCTATATGGCTTCCATGATGCAGTCCGGAGAAGTGGAGACTTATATTTTTTCTAATCTGCAGAACAGGGGGCTGCATGATTTTCATCAGGAGACAAACGAGAGGCTGAATTCCTTTTTCTTTGAAATATTGACGCAGTCCTGCACTCCTACTTTCTTAGGTTTTGACGGCGATAACTTTCTGTACGATATTCCGGAAGTGGAGAATTTCGGGCATAATAAGGAAATTCATCGGGGAATCCTGGATTTTGCAAGGATTTATGCGGAGACGTTCAGGGAGTATCCGTATATGAAGGACATTTCAGGGCATGACGCATATATGCCGTTCCGCCTGTTTGTCAGTGATTTGTCATGGCTGAGGAAATACTTTCCGGAATATGTATTTGGCAGGGATTTGTTTGCCACGCAGGAAAAGGCAGTGATGGAAACGGTAAAAGAAGTAATGCAGGCGAAAAACTTGTGACAGGCCTGCATAATGTCCGGCGTTTTTCGAAGGTCCGAGGAAAAAACTGGATTCCCGCAACGGGCGGCGGAACGGAAGGGCATTGGGCGGACAGAGGAACGGCTACAGGAGGGAATTGCTATGGTGATTTATCAGGCATTGTCTACATATCAGATATTGGAATGCATAGAACATAGATATCTGCATCATAAAGAGGATAAATGCGGGTTGATTTTGGGGAATTATATCTCGGAGAGATTTCGGAATTACAGACAGCTGGAGTCTTTCTTTGACGAACTGTATTTATTCCGGTTCGGAGGATATCATGGAAAGGCGGAAAGCATTCTGCAGGAAGTGGAGGAAGAGGTGGGGAAAACCATTCCTTACCCGCTGCAGGAGATTGACCGGTTTTATATTGCGGGAATCCATACCTATCTGCAGGTATATATGCTGGAAAAGGGCATTTCATTTGCCATGTTTGAGGACGGGAGCGGAGCCTTGAGCAGGCCATGGATTCTGGCGGAAATCACCAGAAAGAACGAAGCGGAAAAATATGAAATCATCGACAGCTATCATCTGTATACCCATGAGAGTGACTTGATCAGTCAGAAATATTGTGACCTTGGGGCGCAGCTGCCCGGGTTTGCGGATGAAAAGGCAGTGGATTTTAATATATTGACCAATTTTCAAAAGCTGCCGAAAGAGAGGCAGGCACGGATTCTGTCTTTTTTCGGTATCAGGGAGAAAATCAATGTGGGAAAGGACAAAACGCTGATTCTGACACAGCAGTTTGCCAATCTGGGGCAGCTGAGCTTTGAAGGACAGGTTCTGATATATCAGGAATTGATGGATTTTTATTTGGAAGAGGACGAGCCGGTATGGAAAGTCCATCCGGACGACATTATGTATTATGATTTGCTCTTTCCGGAATCCGTCATTATTGACCAGACATTTCCGTCGGAACTGATACCGTTTGCTTTTTCGGACATCCCGAAAAAAATCGTGACTGTCAGTTCCACGGGGATTCATCTGATCGGCAATATGTTTGAGCGGCAATTACAGTTTAACGAACTTTACGAACGGTCTTTTCAGAGCAATTATCTTTATCTGACTGCATTGAAATTGCTGGAATGGCTTGGTGCAGAGGAGGCCGGATTTTTGGGAGGCAATGAACTGCAGTTCAGAAATCTGGCGGACAATAGCCGGAGGGTGAGGGGAAAAGTGAAGATTCAGGACGCAGATGCGGACATCCTTGTCTGTGACGACTATTTTGTCACGGACGGCGGCATGGCTCTGCAAAAGTATAGGGAGCATAAGGCGGATACGGTGATTTTTTTAAATTCCAATGAGACTTATAGCTTTTATAAGTGGGCTGACAGGAGTGTCTTTGAAGAAATGCTGCCTGTCATAATCGAGAAAGAGAAGGTTTCGGAGAGGGAATATTATGATGAGCCGAAAGAGCATGTCATCTATATTCTTACCCGGAGGGAAGAAGCGAAAGGAAGGTGCAGGAAATTTACTATGGAAGAGAAACTGGAGCATGAGGGGTCAGAAATCCGGGTGAGCGGTCGTTCGGAAACGGAACGGGAGATAAAGATGCTGGAAGGCAGGCTTGCGGCGACCGAACGCAGGCTGCTTCAATATATAGAAAACGAAAAGCTTTTGCTGGAAAGGCTGAAGGAATATGAGGGGACACAATGATAATATCTAAAAAGTATGGTTTCAAAAGGGATGCGGTCAGGCTGCTGACTTTGGAGGGCAGCTGTTCCATAGGGCATAGGAGAAGGATGAGCGAGGTGACAATGGAAGCTCCCTGTTTCATCGGCGACGAGACCGTATTGGAAGCCAGAGAAATCAGGGCATTCTGCATGGTAGGGAGAAGGTGCGACATAAGGAGGACACTGAGAATCGGAAGATATACCACAATCGGAAATTATTGCTGCATAGGAAGCCGCTCCGGCTGGAAAAACGCCTATCTTTCCAACAGCATGGTGCTGAGAAAAGGACAGGACGATTGGTATGCGGGCATATATGGGTGGAAGGATGAAAATAAGATTCCATTGGAGAAAAAAAATCCTGTGGTCATCGGAAATGATGTCTGGATAGGAGATAATGTGACAATTTATGAGGGCGTGTCCGTGGGGGACGGCGCAGTGATTCAGAGCGGCAGCGTGGTAAGCGGCGACGTGGAACCATACTCGGTTGTCTGGCCGGGGGGGGGTAAAACGGGGAAGGTTTTTGAGGAAGCCGCGGCTGAGGCATTGCTGTATGCGGAATGGTGGGAGTACCCGTTGGAAGTATTGGACGGACTGGATAAGGAAGACCGGGACATATGCCGTCTTATGCATAAGCTGCCGTCAGGGGAAAAGGGCATGCAGAACTGGAAGAAACTGGTTTTTTGCAGCTTGGACAATGAAATCTTTTTTCAGGACGGCCCAATATGCGAGTTAATGTATAAGCTGTAGGGAATATTCCGAGCCGGAGGTGGTTTCATGTATTTGACAAAAGAAATGGTATTTCCCATGGAGCAGGGAAAAAGGGCCGTCCTTATCAAGGGAAAGGGTGAAGTTCAGTTAGAAAGCCCGAAGGAACTGAAAATCAGAAAGAGCAGGTGCGAGATTCCCGTAAGGATGGGAACCGACAGTTATGCCGAAATCGGATTTATGGGTGCGTTTTCTTATTTCTGTGACCATTCCAAAATAAGGAATGTGAAGGAAATCGGCAGGTTTACCTCTATCAGCAGTGAGTTTACGGCCGGGCTGCCGCAGCATGCCATGTCGTTGATTACGACCAGTTCCTTTATTGTGGGAAAATCGAAGAATAACTGGTTTGTCCCTCATATAAAGGATCTGTTGTCCCACGAGGAATGGCTGGACGGGAATATTGATTTTTTCCGAAAGAACGAGGAAAAGAGGAAAGAGATTGTCATAGGCAATGATGTCTGGATCGGGCAGGGTGTCACCATTAATACGGGAGTTACCGTAGGGGACGGGGCAGTTATCGGGGCGGGGGCGATGGTAGTGAAGGATGTGGCTCCGTATTCCGTGGTTGCGGGCGTTCCGGCCAAAGAAATAAGGAAACGTTTTCCCGATGATGTCATCCGCAGACTATTGGAAATAAAGTGGTGGGATTACGGGCCGGAAATATTGATAGGCATTTCCCCTGATATTACTGCCGGCATAGAAGAACTGGAAAAGCGGGTAAAAAATGCCGATGCCTGGAAAGCGGATTATGTGGAGTTCATATTTGAGAAAAAGGAAATATACATGACGGCAGGAGGGAAAAGAAAACTTCTCTATAAACTTTAGGGCGTGTTTGAAAAAGTACAATAATACAGGGAAAGGGAGAGGATATATGAAGACAATTGCAGTCATTCCTGCCCGCTACGGTTCCGCCAGGCTGGCCGGCAAGCCTTTGGCGGATATATGCGGGAAACCCATGGTATGGTGGGTGTATCACAGAGTATGTAAGATTAAGGAACTGGAAGAGATTTATGTGGCGACGGACGATGACCGCATCGGTCAGTGCTGCAGAGAGCATGGAATTCCGTATCTTATGACAAAATCCGGACACCGGACGGCGGCAGAAAGGCTGTGGGAAGTATCCGGGCTGGCAGAGGCTGATTTTTACCTGCAGATTAACGGAGATGAGCCTTTGGTTGACATAGAAGCAGTGAAAGCGGCCATTCCGGAAAAGGTGCCTTTGGATAAAGAATATGGGACAAATATTATCACCCCTGTATTGGATGCGGCGCAGCTGGTGGATCCGTCCAATATAAAAGTAGTATTTGATAAAGATATGAGAGCCTTGTACATGTCCAGGACTCCTGTTCCGTATCCGTTTCAGTCCATAGAGTTTGAGTACTATAAGCATGTGGGGATTATCGGATACAATAAGAAAATGCTGGATTTTTATGCCGAGTCCCGGCCGGGAAGGTGGGAGACGATAGAGGGCATAGATACGCTTCGGTTCATAGATTACGGGAAAGAACTGAGACTTATCATTGCGGACGGATGCAAAACATTATCTGTAGATACGCAGAAAGATTTGGAGGAGGTCAGGAAGATAATGGCCGGACAGGGAGAGGGACATGGAGGAGAAGATTAAGCTGCTGGACTGCACTCTGCGCGATGGGGGATATGTAAACGGATGGAAGTTCGGGAAGCATAACATTAAAGAAATCATCAGAGATTTGGTGAAAGCAGGAGTGGATATTGTAGAGGTAGGATTTTTGAGAAAGGCGGACGACTATCTTCCTTCGGAGGATGTGACGAGGTGGGAGGACGTACACCGGATTAAAGAATGTCTGCCGGAGGAAAAAGGCGGGACGCTGTTCAGTGCCATGTGCATCCACAATTTTTACGATACTGCGCTTCTTCCGGAATCCGGCCAATGCTGCATCGACATGCTCCGGGTAACCTTTCATAACTATGATTATAAGGAGGGGCTGGCCTTCTGTAAGAGGGCAATGGAAAAAGGATACCGGGTAAGCTGCAATCCTATTAACATTATGGGATATGGGGATACGGAATTGCTGGAACTGCTGGAGGCGGTAAACAGGCTGCACCCGTATGCTTTTTCCATTGTGGATACGTTTGGGAGCATGATGCAGAAGGATTTGGACAGACTGGTAAGCCTTGTGGAGCATAATCTGGAACAGGAAATCCGGCTGGGGCTTCATCTGCATGAAAATCTTTCACAGAGTTTTTCGCTGGCTCAGAAATTTCTGAATAAGCATTTGCACAGGGAAGTGATTATTGACGGGAGCCTTATGGGCATGGGGAGGATACCGGGGAATTTATCGTTGGAGCTGATTGCAAATTATCTAAATGAAGATTTTGATAAAGGCTATGATATTGACTGCATGCTGGATACGATAGAAGACCATATTGCGCCTCTGAAGGGGGATAATAGCTGGGGATATACGCCCACTTATTTTCTGAGCGCGAAATACAATCTTCACCGAAACTATGCGGAGCATTATTTGCGGAAAGGGAATCTGACCCATAGGGACATCAATCATATTCTCAGCAGGATACCGGAAAGTAAAAAAGCGGCTTTTCACGAGGCGTATGCGGATGCTGTCTACGAGGAATATTTAAGGAATCATATAGACGATAGCGGGAGCAGGGCGGAACTGAAAAAGGCGCTGGCCGGCAGGGAGTTATTGGTGGTGGCGCCCGGAAAGACGATTGCCCTGTTCGAAAAGGATATTCAAAACGTCATTGAAACGGAAAAGCCGGCAGTTATTTTTCTGAATTTCATGGATGAACGGTTTGAGGCGGATTATGTATTTTTCAGCAATCACAAGCGGTATGAAAAATATATCGACGGCTGCAGCTGCCCGGTGATTGCCACTTCCAATATCGTCTGCCGGGCGGAATACCGTTTGGACTATAACAGCCTGGCCGGGGCATTCCGGCAGGGCTGCAACAGCTTGGTCATGCTGCTGCGGCTGTTTTCCGATTTAGGCATCGGGAGGGTTATGCTGGCCGGTGCGGACGGTTACCGGGGCGGGGACGATTACTTTGATTCCAGCATCCACAGCTTTACGGAGCATAGCCATAACTTTAATTATTCGGTGGCATCGGCAATACGCCGACAGGGGGTGGAAGTGCGGTTCCTCACCCCCAGCTGTTATGATATCGGCGGGGAGGGCTGAGATGAAGTATAAACTTTTTATCATTGACGTGGACGGAACGATGACGGACGGGGGAATATACTATGGGGAAAACGGGGAGGAGTGGAAAAAGTTCTGCACGAAAGATGCCGCCGGTTTTTTTGCGGTACATGAAAGCGGGGCGGAGACAATGGTATTGACCGGAAGGGCGTGTCAGGCCACGCAGCGGCGGATGGAGGAACTGAAAGCGGATTATGTATTTCAGGGAATCACGGAAAAGGAAGAGTTTGTCCGGCAGTTTCTGGCCGAGCGGCACCTTGGCTGGGAGCAGGCAGTGTACATAGGCGACGACCTGAATGACCTGCGGCTTATGGAAAGGTGCGGATTTGCGGGCTGTCCGGCAGACAGCTGCAAGGAAGTGAAGGCCGCTGCCGGCTATGTCAGCCCCGTGAAAGGAGGGCACGGGGCCGTCAGGGACGTGGTGGAGCATATGTTTGAAGAGGCGGGGATTTGGGAAGAAATGGTGAGGAAAATTTATGGGTGCGGGAGATGACGGAATCGGGAAGGGGTTAAAGTGAATGATATTATTTCTTTACATGCCTTTCAATCAGGCATTCATGCTTTTTGGACGCAGTGTCATACCGAATGCCCACCAATAGAATATCTCCCGTATCATTTTCTATCCAGGAAGCATATTGCCTTTCTTTCATCTGCGAGATGGCTCCTTGCGCGGAACCCTTCCATTTCAGTTCCACTATCAAAGCAGGGCAGTTCTCATTCCGCCTGGGCAGATAGACTACATCGGAAAAGCCTTTTCCCGTAGGCAATTCCAGAATTGGTTTCATATAGTAAGCCTTTGCGCTGTAATATGCCATCAGGATTGTGCAGGTAAGGGAATTTTCATTGTTATATTTTAGCAGAGACGCGGTTTCGTTGTGGATTGCGCCGATTTCCGCCGCTACCGCTTCTCCGTCTAAATCCCATGTGCTTTTAAGCAAGGCTTCCGAACGTGCAAGAGCCTGTATAAGACCGTCCCACCCTCCTGTTTTAACGGATCGCAGAAATTCTTGGGTAATCTCGCGGTTTGGAATGGAAACCTCTTCTGTTTTTTCATTATATGTCAGATAACCGAGGTGGACAAGGAGGGTAAGTATATCATCTTTTGTCTTAAAGGTAGTCATATCGTTCTGGGCCGTGGAGGAATCGATTTTACAGGGGCTATTGCCTAGCATGCCGATTACCGCCTCTTTCAGGCCGTCAAAATTAAGGTCGATATAATGCTTAAGGGCTTCATAAGTTTCGGTTCCGGTCCAATAGTTCTTGAATTTTTTCCATAATAAAGCATCGGCTACCGATTTGGGATTATAAATATGTGATTCGCAAAGCTGATATCCGTCATACCATTTTTCCATTTCCGCAAAATCCGCTTTATGCCGGCTGCATAACTTCCGCACTTCTTTTTCGGTGAAACCAAAGTATTCCCCAAGGTTTTTCGGGTCAATCATGGAATATTCGTCAAAGATGTTAATGGCGGAGTGCTCCCCATATTTTTTTATGGGGAGAATTCCTGTCATATATGCCAGTTCTACATAATCCTGCCCTTTGAACAATCCGCGCAGAAAATCAAGGTAATCTTTCTGTATTTCTTTTTGTTCCTTGGCCATGCGGAAGACGCAGTCCCATTCATCAATGACAAAGACAAATCCTTTTCCTGTCCGGCTGAATATTTTAGGCAGAATCACATGTAGTCTGGTGCAGTGATCAAGTCCCTGACAGTCAGGGAATGTCTCTTTCAGTTCTGCTGCTATGCTGCTTTCAATGGTATCAATAAAAGTGGGTACATCCCGTCTGGAGACTAAAAATTTTTGGACATCCAGCCGTATCACATAATGTTTGTTCAGATGCGTTAAGAAAGAAGGATTTTTTTCGATTTCACGGCCGGAAAACAATTCCCCGGAACGGCAGCCACAGCTGTAATAAGCACTGAGCATATCTGCGGCCATGGTCTTGCCGAATCGTCGGGGTCTGCTGACACAGAGGAAACGCCGGCCTTTATTAATCCGGCTGTTGGTATATGCAATGAGGTTTGTTTTATCCACATAGATATCGTCGTTGACAGAGCGGTAAAATTCGATATTGCCCGGGTTTACATAAATGCCCATCTTGGGATTGCTCCTTTCTTGCACAGCATGTGCTGATTACTTAAGGATTAAGGCAAGGCAGTACTGGCGGCAGGGATTTCTTTCATGTTATCATATACTGCCGGTGAGTTCAAGCTTATGGGGAGCATGGCCACAGAAATCAATTGTAACAGTTCAGCCTGCAATGTCATTAAGTTAAGCCGCAGCCCGCTTCCGGAATGATGTTTTTTCATCGGACGCGCTTCCGCTCTGCGGCAAACGCAGCTGTCCGTAGGCGTCCTTTTATAAGCACATCAACAAAAAACAACATAAAAACAACAATAAAAGTGTTGTATTTATTGACTTTTGCGGAAAACCTGTTTATAATAAGGTATAAAATACAAAACTTAAAAAGTAAGCATAAGTAAGGAACGATTAGGCAGATACCGCAGGCAGGGCAGGGATGCGAAAGGAGATATCATGGGATTATATCAATATGAAGCTTCGGACATTAAGAAAACGAAACGGATAGACCGGCTGATAGCCAATTTGTTTGCAAAGATGCCGGAAATTGAATCGGCAAGGGCTAGGCTGATTACGGAATCTTACCGGATGACGGAGGATGAGCCGATGATCATTCGCCGGGCAAAGGCATTTGCCCATATTTTGGAAAATATTCCTATTATTATCCGGGAGGACGAATTGGTAGTGGGCAGCAGCACCATTGCGCCCCGGGGCTGTCAGACTTATCCGGAATTTTCTTATGAGTGGCTGGAAGCGGAGTTCGATACGGTAGCAGGCCGGAGCGCAGACCCTTTTTACATATCGGAAGAGGCAAAAAGAGAGATAAAGGAAGCAGACCGCTACTGGAAGGGGAAGACTACCAGTGAACTGGCCACTTCCTATATGGAACCGGAAACTCTGACGGCCATGGAACACAATATGTTTACGCCGGGCAATTACTTTTATAACGGGGTCGGGCATGTGACCGTGCAGTATGAGAAGGTGCTGGCCGTAGGTTATGAGGGCATCCGTGCGGAAGCCGAGAGGCGGCTGGCGGAGTGTGATTTCGGGGACGGGAATTACGCAAGGAAGTCCCGGTTTCTGCAGGCCGTAATCATCAGCTGCAATGCGGTGATTGCCTATGCCCGGAGGTATGCAGAGCTGGCAGGGCAGATGGCACAGGAATGCAGGGACGAGGCCAGGAAAGCGGAACTGCTGCAGATTAGCCGAAACTGCGGCAGGGTACCGGCGAAAGGGGCGGAAACATTTTATGAGGCTTGTCAGTCGTTCTGGTTCGTGCAGCAGCTGCTGCAGCTGGAGTCCAGCGGGCATTCCATCTCTCCCGGACGCTTTGACCAATATATGTACCCGTATTACGAAAAGGACAGGAAAAACGGGACACTGAGCAGGGAATTTGCCCAGGAACTGATTGACTGCATCTGGGTAAAACTGAATGACTTGAATAAATGCAGGGATGCGGTTTCGGCGGAAGGGTTTGCGGGATACAGCCTGTTCCAGAACCTGATTGCAGGGGGGCAGAATGCCGACGGCGTGGATGTGACCAATGATTTGTCTTTCATGACCATTCAGGCTTCCATGCATGTGCAGCTTCCCCAGCCTTCTTTCTCGGTGCGTGTCTGGAACGGTTCGCCCCATGAGTTTCTGGTGAAAGCGGCGGAACTTACCAGGACGGGAGTGGGGCTGCCGGCTTATTACAATGACGAAGTGATTATACCGGCTTTGCAGAACCGGGGGCTGACTTTGCAGGATGCCAGGGAGTATAATATCATCGGATGTGTGGAACCTCAGAAAGCGGGGAAGACGGAAGGGTGGCATGACGCGGCATTCTTTAATATGTGCCGTCCGCTGGAGCTGGTGTTCTCACAGGGCATGGACAGAGGCGTGCAGGTAGGCGTGAAAACCAAGGCCATTGAGGAAATGCAGACCTTTGAAGAATTTTATGATGCCTATAAAGAGCAGATGAATTATATGATAAAGCTGTTGGTAAATGCGGACAATGCCATTGACGTGGCCCATGCGGAACGCTGTCCTCTGCCGTTTCTTTCCTGTATGGTGGACGACTGCATGGAGCGGGGGCTTTCCGTCCAGGAAGGCGGAGCCGTCTATAATTTCACGGGGCCGCAGGGATTTGGCGTGGCAAATATGGCGGATTCCCTTTATGCGGTAAAGACGTTGGTATTTGACGAGCATAAGGTGACCTTGAAAGAATATAAGGAAGCCCTGTCCACTAATTACGGGAAAGGGCTTACGAAAGAAATGATAGGGGATATGACGACACAGATTGCCGCCAGCCTGCAGGCCGCCGGACAGGAAATCGGGGAAAAAGAAGTGGCCGCCATCATGAAGACGGTAATGGAAACCGCGGAAATGCCCGCCGTGAAAGAAAAGGGCGAGAAGCTGCTGAAACTGATTGCGGGCGTGCCGAAATTCGGCAATGACATTCCGGAGGTGGATGCGTTTGCCAGGGACGTGGCTTATACATATACAAGGCCGCTGCAGGAATATAAGAATCCCAGAGGCGGTATTTTCCAGGCAGGACTGTATCCGGTGTCCGCAAACGTACCCTTGGGGGCGCAGACGGGCGCAACGCCGGACGGAAGGCTGGCGGGCACGCCGGTGGCGGACGGTGTATCTCCTTCGGCCGGAAAGGACGTGAACGGCCCTACGGCTGCGGCAAATTCGGTGGCAAGGCTGGATCATTACATCGCTTCCAACGGGACGCTGTTTAATCAGAAATTCCATCCTTCGGCTTTGAGCGGAAGGGAAGGATTGGAGAAGTTTGTGGCATTGATCCGGGCTTATTTTGACCAGAAAGGCAGCCACATGCAGTTCAATGTAGTGAGCCGGGAGACTTTGCTGGATGCCCAGAAGAATCCGGACAAATATAAGCACTTGGTGGTACGGGTGGCAGGGTACAGCGCACTGTTTACTACGCTGTCCCGGTCCTTGCAGGATGATATCATCAACCGTACGGAGCAGGGATTTAATTATTGATTCCCTAGAGCGTGTTTGAAAATTGCTTTCTGGCAGATGTCAGGAATGAATTTTCAAACACGCTCTAGGGCAATGAGTCAGGCGGAAGTGCAATTGCTGTCCGGACGCAGTCTCCGCTTTTGACCTGCACTCTCGAGAAAATATCCTCAGAAATTTTGAGTACGGAGTAGTAGGCCGCATATACATCGAGGAACTGTTGCGTTCTGCGGTGTTGCAAGTTCGATGCCCGCTGCCTGCGGCAGGGTTGCTGACTTACGAAAGCTGCGGAAGGGGAGACGGTTTTTTGCTGGCAGCGGACTGGAAAAGGAAAGGAAAACGGAATGAAAGATTACAGGCAGACAAAGGGGCGCATATTTGATATTCAGAAATTTTCAATCCATGACGGGGACGGCATCCGCACCATTGTTTTTCTGAAAGGATGCGTCTTGCGGTGCCGGTGGTGCTGCAACCCGGAGTCACAGGAGTATGCCGTTCAGACGATGCGGGTGGCCGGAGAGGAAAAAGTAATCGGCAGGGATGTGACGGTGGCGGAAGTGATGGAGACGGTGGAACAGGACAGGCCTTATTATTACCGCTCCAAAGGCGGGCTGACGCTGTCCGGCGGGGAAAGTCTCTGCCAGCCGGAATTTGCGGGGGCGCTGCTGCGTGCGGCGAAGGAAAGCGGCATTTCCACGGCCATGGAGAGCATGGCCTGCGCCGATTTCGGAGTAATTGAAAAGATTTTGCCCTATCTGGATCATTATTTGCTGGACATCAAGCATATGGATCCGGTGAAGCATAAGGAATTTACGGGACGATCCAATGAACTTATGCTGGAAAATGCAGGGAAGATTGCCCGTTCGGGACTGTGCCGGCTGAGCATACGGGTGCCGGTAATTCCTACGTTCAATGACAGCGTGGAAGAAATACGGGCCATTGCCCGGTATGCGGGGAAGCTGCCGAAGGCAGAGAAGATACATTTGCTCCCTTATCATCGGCTGGGACAGGATAAGTATGACGGGCTTGGCAGGGAATACCTGATGCGGGATATTGTGCCGCCCGAGGCCGGGCATATGCAGGAACTGAAACGGGCGGCAGAGGCGGAATCCGGCTTGGCCTGTCAGATTGGCGGATAGTTGGCGGAAGGAAAAAATGTCCGCCTGGCTGCCGGGATTTTCGGCAGTGGGGAAGTATCGGTGACGATGGCATTTTATGAGAATGCCCGGGCGGCTTGGCCGTCGGGATATAACAGGAGAAGTAGGGACAGGTGTGGCGATGAAAGATCATTTATCAACGGAAGGGAAAACAAGGATAGTCCAGGAACTGGTGCCGGGCAAGCAGATAACCATTGCCCATCTGATAGCCAATCCGGATAAAGTGCTGTATGAAAAGCTGGGCTTGGATCCGAGCGTAGACTATTCCCGCTCGGCAATCGGCGTGCTGACAATCAGCCCGGCGGAAACGGCGGTCATTGCGGCGGATATCGCAGTGAAGGCGGCAGGCGTGGAACTGGGGTTTGTGGACAGGTTCAGCGGAACTTTGATAGTAACGGGGACGGTATCGGAGACGGAGGCCTCCCTGAAAGCAGTGTTGGATTATACGAAGGAAAAAATGGGATTTGCAGTCTGTCCCTTTACCCGTACTTAGGAACTGTCAAAAAATAACTTTTCATGTTGCTTGTCTTTTTCTCCGATAGTACTACTCAAAAATCAGTTACATAGCCCGCTATGCGTCTGATTTTTGAGTGGCACTCTCGAAGAAAAATCCTGCGCACTATTGAAAAGTTGTTTCTTAACAGTTCCTTAAAAGCCGGTACCGGATGCCTGCGGCGTAAGGCATCCGGTGCCTGTTTTTTATGCACAGGCCCGCATATGGAATTCTGCCGTTGACACGGCATGCGGGCCGCGCGGGCGAGTAGGGGAAAAATCTCCCCTACTCGATTGATTGCACAGGCCCGCATATGGAATTCTGCCGTTGACACGGCATGCGAGCCGCGCGGGTACTCAGAGGAAGAATCGGCAGGAGCGGTAACGGTATGAAAAAAATTATATTGATGGGACGGAGTGAGTCGGGAAAGACTACTTTGACACAGGCCTTGAAGGGGGAGCATATTAAATATCATAAAACCCAGTATGTGAATTATTTTGACGTCATTATAGATACTCCGGGGGAATATATACAGACAAAACAGCTGGGCTATGCATTGGCATTGTATGCTTATGAAGCGGATATTGTGGGGCTGCTTCTGGCAGCTACGGAACCTTATTCCCTATATCCGCCTAACATTACCTGCATGGTGAACCGGGAAGTGATAGGCATCGTGACGAAAATAAACGAGAAAAATGCGGATGTGGGAAGGGCGGAGCGGTGGCTTAGGCTGACCGGCTGCCGGAAGATTTTTTTTGTGGATTCCAAAAAGCAGGAAGGGGTTCCGGAGCTATTGGAATATCTGAGGGAAGAAGGAGACAGGATGCCTTGGGAAGTGTAAAGGGAAGGGGGAATAATATGGACGGTAAATTGAAATTTCCCGTGCTGTTAGTCCATGGCATGGGATTCAGGGACGGCAAACATATTAATTATTGGGGAAGGATTCCCGCAAGGCTGGAAGAAAGCGGGTGCAAAGTCTATTATGGGAATCAGGACAGCAACGGGACAATAGAGGCAAACGGTGAGTTTCTGGCCGGGAGAATCAAAGAAATCATAGAGGAATCCGGTGCGGAGAAGCTGAATGTGATTGCCCATTCCAAGGGAGGCTTGGATATCAGGTATGCCATTTCCACCTTAAAAATGTCTCCCTATGTTGCATCCCTGACGACGATAAGCACGCCGCACCATGGCTCCCTGACGGTTGACCGGCTGCTTAAGCTGCCGGAATTCCTGATTCGGCTGGCGGCAGGCTGCTCGGATTTTTGGTTAAGGCTCTGCGGGGATAAAAACCCGAAAGCATATGAAGTGTTTCAGACATTTACCACTTATGCGGCAGAGGAATTTAACCGCAGAAACCCGGATGCTCCGGGAGTATATTACCAAAGCTACGCGTTTGTCATGAAACATGCCTGGAGCGACATCTTTATGCTTGTGCCCAGTGCCGTGGTGGGATTCTTGGAAGGCCCTAATGACGGCCTGCTTACGCCGAGGGCGGCGGAGTGGGGGGATTTCCGAGGTATTGTTACCGGCAGTTCCAACAGGGGCATATCCCATTGCGACGAAGTGGATATGCGCAGGAAGAGACTGACGGGCAGGCAAGGAGACGGGATTCGTGACATCACTGATTTTTATGTAAGTGTCGTCAGGGATTTAAGCGGAAAAGGTTTTTAGCAAGCGGGGGTACGTTTTAAAAAATCCAGCAGCTTTTCCGGCGAGGAATTCAGAATCAGTTCCGCAGGAAAATCCGTTTCACGGATTAATTCCAAAGCATGCCGGAAATCGCCGAGGTGGGCATGGCCGTGGCTGTCGCTGGATAGGAGTACCGGATAGCGGTATTTTCTGCATAGTTCCAGTATGGTGCGGTCATTTTCCTTTGCATTGCCCCGGTAGCCGTCGGGCGCAAGGGAACTGTTGTTTATCTCAAGAAGCACATGGTAATCCATGGCGGCTTCCGTCAGACGCTGATAATCCACCGGATATCTTTCATCGTCGGGATGGGCAAGGATGCGGATGCAGGGATTGGACATGGCACGGATATAGCTTTCCGTATTCTCATCCCTGTTTCCGGGAGCGAGGCAGGGCAGGTGCATGGCCGCAAGGCAGTAGTCCAAATGTTCCATGATATCCTCCGGCAGGTCGAGCCGGCCGGATTTATCCGTAATATTCACTTCGGCGCCGTATAAAATACGGATGCCCATGCGGAAAGCGGGGGCATGGAACAGCCCGCGGAAATAGGAAAGGGTGCATGTGTGCGGAAGGGCGGGGCCATGTTCGCTGATGCCTAACAGCTTTATGCCTTTCAGGGCGGCCTGCCGTACCATATCGGTAACGGTGTCCTGTGTATAATGCCCGCTGGCAATGGTATGTGTATGGATATCTGATGGGAAAGGATTCATGGGTGACCTCCGTAAAGTGAGCCGGTTTCTGCCGGTCTGTTTTTTGTCGGTTCAAGAACCGTTCCTAAATATTATAATCCTTTGGTATCGGTTTCTCAACGGAAACCGCATATATTTTTCGGTAATTAGGCAACAGATCAGCCGGAATGTTGTGTTGGGAGGCGGACGCCCGTGCGCGAGTTTTTTTAGTGGCCGGCAGCAGCGGAACTGCCTGT
>CAJTVK010000063.1 GCA_910579645.1 uncultured Lachnospiraceae bacterium
GCATCCTATATGGTTCCGTGCATGGGTCAGGGGCTTTCCGGACGATACCGGCGGCCCTCAATTTCTGCAGCGGCACGGTGAGAAGAGAAAACGGACGGTGGGGAATTGCTTTTCTTTTATTAGGTATTGCGGGTTTTGGAACCGGATAATGGCGGTACTTCTGGTCCGCACTTATAAAGGCATGGTGTGGGGGGTAAATTTTTATGAAAAGTATGCATATTTGGCTGGTCTTGTCCATATAATATAGTATCTTAATGTTATGAAGGAGGTAAATTATGGCAAGAGGTGTCAGGAAGTCTATAGAAGAGAAGATAGCCGATAAGCAGGAAATCATAGATGCCTTGGAAATACGGATACTGAAAGAGAAGGAAGAACTGCAGATGTTGGTGAATGAGCAGCGGATGGCCCGGCTGGAAAGCTTGGAAGAGTTGATTGACAGTTCCAATCTTAGTTTGGAAGAGGTGACGGAAATATTGAGGCAGCATGTGGAAGAGGAAGAGGCTGCCGAGGTTTAGCGTTTCATCCGGCCGGACGGGATGTTTTATCGTGTTGGAAAGGTGCCTCGGGGTGTTGTCCGGCATGTTTTGGATATGCCTTCAGGCTGGGATATGAAACAGTCCGAGATCCGGGGGGCAGGATGTGAATATAAGGAAACAGAGAAAAATCAGCAAAGTCAGCGCTGTCAGCCATAGGCAGTGGGTTTTGCTGATTTTTCTGCCGGAAACGGACAGGCGGAAGCGCAGCAGGAAAGCCGCAAATACGCTTATATAAAAGGTGGCAATGTCCAATGGCGCGAGATGATAGCCGAGGATGCCGGTGTAGGTATAGAAAAGAACCGGGATAAGGCAGGTGCCTGTCAGCAGCGCTACGGCATTGCCGCAGCACTGTGAAACAGGGTATGGCACAGACATGAGCTTTTCAAAGGCAAAATAAAGCAGCATGGGGAAAAACAGCAGTTTCATATGTTCCCATACGGATTCGTTGACAGGGGTAAAAAGCCCTGCATATGGGTTGCTGCCGCTCCAGCCGTATATAAAATGGGAGAGCGTTCCGAGAAGGGATGTAAATAAAATGCCGGACAGCATATAGTGGAATAGTTTTTTTCGCATAGTCGGTATTTCAGCCTTTCTTAGGAATTATAAGGTTATTTATAAATTCTTAATATATGTTGTGTCAGGAGGTTTTTACAAGCATTATATGCAGAACAGCCGGTTTTTAAGCAGAAAAAATAAAAGATTTGAAATATACAGCGTTATATGTTAGTATGGTTATACGAAAATTGAATCTCATACATATATGCTCATAGGCATTTTGTTCATTTTTCGGCGAATAAGCTTGGAAATAACTATTATTTTACTAAAAGGAGTAGTCAAAATGAAGAAAGCAATGAACCAGTCATTAATGACTCTGCTGCTGAACGGAGTTTCTATCTTAGCGGTTGTTTTTTCCGTAGTGGCACTGTTTTATTATGCCCGTGTGAATACGGAACTGCGCCATGCCAATGAGGATCGTTTTATGCTGACATATAATGCAAACCGGTTTATGAACGGCTCGGCATATCTGACCAATGAGGTACGGGCTTTTTCCGCTACCGGGGAAAAAGTACATTATGACAATTATTGGAATGAAGTGAATAACCTGAAGAACAGGGATATCGGCGTGGCTGCCATGCAGGAAATCGGCATTACCGAGGAAGAGCAGAAGATGATTGATACTATGGCTTCGCTTTCCAATGAACTGGTTCCTCTGGAAGACGAAGCGATGAAGCATGTGCAGGAAGGAGATCAGGAAGCCGCCTTGGATTATGTATATGGAAATGATTATAATTCCTCCATCGCTAAAATCAATGCGATGAAAGAAAAATTTCTGGCTGCATTGGATGCAAGGACGCTGGCGGAGGTGAACAGGCTCTATCAGGCCGAGGAAAGCATCAAGCTGCTGATGTGTGCGGCATTGGCGCTGGCCGGGCTGCTTCAGCTGATCAGCCTGCTGATTATCAGGCTGAAGGTAGTCCGCCCCGTAATTGCAGTAAAGAACCAGATGAGCGAAATTTCCAAAGGGAATCTTTCGGCGGACTTTGCTTTGGAATCCGATACGTCCGAAATCGGCAGGCTGGTGGAATCTATCCATGAGACGAAGCGGGAACTGAAAAAATATATTCAGGACATTGACTTGAAGATGTCACAGATGGCGGAGGGGAAAATGGATATCGTTGTCGGAGAAGATTACCGGGGAGAGTTTCTTCCTATTCAGACGGCAATGCGGCAGATATTGGATGCCTTGAACGATGCGCTGTATAAAATGACGGTGACGGCAGGGAAAGTATCGGCAGAATCCAAGCAGATGGCATTCGGGGCACAGACCCTTTCCGACGGTACCGTAAGGCAGGCTTCCGCCGTGCAGGAATTATCTGCCAGCATTCAGGAAATATCGGGACAGGTAAGCAATACATCACAGGATGCGGACAGCGCCCGCAATTCTTCTTTGGACGCGATGAAGCATCTGCAGATATGCAGCCAGAAGATGGAAGGGCTGACGGCCGCCATGGAAGATATTTCCAAGTCGTCCCACCAAATCGGCGGAATAATTAAAACGATTGAGGATATTTCTTTCCAGACCAATATTCTGGCATTGAATGCGGCAGTGGAGGCAGCCCGTGCAGGGGAGGCGGGTAAAGGCTTTGCCGTAGTGGCAGACGAAGTGCAGAGCCTGGCGAATAAGAGTTCCGTTTCGGCTCAGAATATAACGGAATTAATCCAGAATTCCATGAAGCTGGTACAGCATGGCACCTCCCTCACTTCGGATACTACGGAATCGTTGGCGGAAGTGGTGCTTGGCGGTCAAAGATCCACGGAACTGATTGAACGGATTGCGGAGTCGGCGACACGGCAGGCACAGGCACTGAAGCAGCTGACATTGGGAATGGAACAGATTTCCGAGGTAGTGCAGACCAACGCGGCTACGGCGCAAGAGTCGGCAGCAACTGCGCAGGAACTTTATGACCAGGCAGAAGAGATGAAGGAATCCGTCCAGAGATTCCGCTTGCGGAGAAGATAAACGTCGGGTGGTAAATATGGATGTTTATAAAATGATAATGAAACTGGAACGGCCCGTGTGTGAATTGCCGGCGGGCTTTCCGGTTCCCGGATATCTGCAAAAGGATATCCGGGAATTGGTTGACGGAATCAATAGAAAAGATCCGGATATAGCCTGCTTGCTGAATGAAGTGCAGGGAAGCATAAGCATGGCAATCCTGTCGGGAGCCATCAATGAGCAGCAGGCGGAGTGTCTGAAAGATTATTATATGGGGGGCGGTATTTTCCGCTAATGTCATTGATTTCTGCAAACTGCCGTTTTGTTCGATGACATTGGGGATTCCGTTCCCGTTCTTTAGATTGTTAAATAGTTCAAAGCCCCATGGGGGATTCCTGTCCCTTTTTCTAAGAGGGAAATCAGGCCATGGAGAGTCTCTTCCATTTCTTCCGGTGAAGAAGGGAGCAGGGTATTGTCCAGCTTTACGGTCAATACGATGAGTACAATTTCTGCCAGTGCGGCGGGCGCGTCAAAGTGTATTTCATCGCTTTCGATGCCCTGCCGGATGATTTCTGCCAGTACCGGCTTTAATTCCGAAATTAAATGGTTCATATATTTATGATGAAGAAAGGCGTCTTCCTGTATGTCGGCAGCGGCAGGAACCCGCTGCTTTAAAAATTCCGAAGAGGAGTAAGTGCATGCCTGGAAAATCATTGCCATGCGGGTAAAGGGGGAGATGTGGGTCTGGGAAGCAAGGTTTTTCGCCGTTTCCAAGGGTTTTTCGTAGTTGCGCTGTATCAGTGCTTCGAAAATGGCATCTTTGGAAGGAAAGTAATAGTATAGGCTCCCTTTGCCCATGCCTGCCGTCTGGGCAATTTCACTGACTGAGATTGTCTGTAGCTTCTTGTTTACCAATAATTCCTGGAGTGCATCTAAAATTTTGTCATATTTTAATTGGTTCGACATAATTACCGCCTTCCTGTGTATACGCTGTAATTGAGTATAGCATAAAAGGAAAGGGGATAACAATAGGGATTCATAAATTCTCACGGAAATCGGTTTTCGCCGTGAGCCTGCGGTTTCCCCGCTGCGGAATCTGTCCTTTCCAAGCGGGCTGCGGCTTAACTTAATGACATTGTGGGCCGAACCGTTACGCAGACGCGGTGATTTCCGTCAGAATTTCTTGACATGTCCCAAGTGTGTGATATAATGAAAAACAGACTGACTGACTGGTCGGACGGTTTGCCGGCCGGCAGTCTATTCCTGAAAAATACGGCAGTATGACAAATAAGAAAGGGTTGGAACAGATGATTTCGAAATTTAGCGTAAAGAAACCCTATACTGTACTGGTAGGGGTAATCATGGCGGTGGTACTGGGAATTGTTTCGTTGACGAAGATGACGACGGATTTGCTTCCCAATATAAATCTGCCTTATGTGATTGTAATGACTACCTATGTGGGAGCCAGTCCGGAGACGGTGGAAATGGCAGTGACTAAGCCGGTGGAATCTTCCATGGCTACGGTGAGCAATATTGAAAGCATAAGTTCGGTATCCAGTGAGAATTATTCCATGGTGATTATGGAATTCGCACAGAACGCGGACATGAATGCGGTTTCCCTTGAAATACGGGAAAACTTGGATCAGATTAAAAGCTATTGGGATGAATCCGTAGGGAATCCTATCATTATGAAGCTGAATCCGGATATGATGCCGGTCATGGTGGCGGCAGTGGGCATGGAAGGAGCCACGGATGCACAAGTCAGTGAACTGGCGAAGAATATGATTGTCCCGGAATTGGAAAGCATTGAGGGAGTGGCCAGCGCCAGCGCCACGGGTCTGCTGGAAGAGAGCGTAAATGTAATTATCCGGCAGGACAAGATAGATAAAATCAATCAGCAGGTGTTTGGCTATATTGACGGGGAACTGGAAGAGCAGGAAGAGCAGCTGGAGGACAGCCGGAAGGAACTGGAAGACGGCAAGAAAGAGATAGCCGACGGGAAGGCGGAACTGGCCGATGCGCAGAAGGAACTGAACGATTCCAGGCAGGAGCTGGAGGACGGAAAAGCGGAACTGGAGGAAAATAAGGCCAAACTGGAGGACGGGAAACGTCAGCTGGAAGAAAAGAAGGGGGAAGTGACGCAGCAGTTGGCGGAGACGGAAACAATGCTGCTGACGGCGAAGGCGGATTTGGAAGCGGCAAAGATAAATATTACGGCTCAGATTACCATGTTGGAGAAAATTAAGGAAAAACTGGACAGTGCCGTAGGAGATTCGCAGGGCAGTCTGGATGAGCAGTTGGCAGCCATGGACAGCCGCATCGCCGAATTGGATGCGCAAATTGCCGCATTGGACGGGCAGCTGGCCGAACTGGACAGCCAACTGGCAGACATAGACCGGCAGATTACTGCCATGGATGCTGCCATGACCTATGCTTCCGGCTATCCGGATCAGGATGTGTCATATATTTTGGAGGAATTGAACAACAATCCCCCTACATACGGGTCTGTTGAGGAAATCAGGGCGTTGCTGGCGGAATATGACGGCTCGCTGCCCGGCAGTGAGGTGGCCGGTTATCTACAGGAAAGAAAGGCGGGTCTGGAAAACCAGAAAGCGGAACTGGAATATCAGAAGAACGATCCGGAGGCCGGTCTGGCGGCACAGCGGGAAAGGCTGGTTCAGGAAAAAGCGGATATAGAGGGGCAGAAGGCTCTTCTGCTGCAGCTTCGGGAAGAAATCGTAAATATGATTCAGCAGAGCGGACTGAACATACCCAACCTTGATTTGGGCGGCATGCTGCAGCAGCTGCGGGATTCCCTGGGGCCAATCAATGAAAATCTGAAACAGGTGGACGACGGGCTGAAACAGCTTTACAAAGGAAACCTTCAGGCGGCTACGGAACTGGCCAATGCCCAGACCAAGCTGGACTTGGGTGAGATGCAGATGACGGTGGCGGAGCAGCAGATGGAATCCGGGGAAAAGCAGCTGGAGAGCGGTCAGGAGCAGATTGACGATGCGGTAAAGCAGCTGGACGATGCGCTGTCACAGCTGAAAGAGGGGGAAGAACAGCTGGCAGAGGGAATGGAGAAGCTGGCGGAGGCAAAGGAAGATGCCTATGCGCAGGCAGACATGACGGATATTCTTACCTCGGATACCGTAAAATCTTTGCTGGCGGCACAGAATTTCTCCATGCCGGGAGGATATGTGACGGAAGACGGCATTGACTATCTGGTGAGGGTCGGCGATAAGCCGGGTACGGTGGAAGAACTGGCGGCTATGCCGATTCTGAATCCGGATATGGAAGGTGTGGATGTGATTACCCTTGCCGATGTAGCCGATGTGTTTATGACGGATAATTCCGCCGATATTTATACGAATATCAACGGCAGTGCAGGCGTACTGCTTACATTGCAGAAACAGACGGGCTATTCCACCGGCGATGTGTCCGATAAGCTGAAAGCAAAATTTGAAGAAATGTCGGAAGAGAATGAGAATCTTTCCATGATTATCCTGATGGATCAGGGAATTTACATAGACATGGTTATGGACTCCATTGCCAGCAGCCTTCTGTTCGGTGCGGCACTGGCCATTTTGGTGCTGATAGTATTTTTGAAAGATTTGAGGCCGACCCTTATTATTGCATTTTCTATCCCAATCAGTCTGGTGACGGCCATTGCCTGCATGTATTTCAGCGGAGTGACGCTGAACATCATATCGCTGTCAGGCTTGTCGCTGGGCGTGGGAATGCTGGTGGATAATTCCATCGTGGTCATTGAGAATATATACCGTATGCGCAGCGAGGGCAGAAGCATGCGTGAAGCGGCCATTGAGGGGGCGAGAGAGGTGGCCGGGGCAATTATGGCTTCCACGCTGACTACCGTCTGCGTGTTCCTCCCCATAGTATTTACGGAGGGCATTACCAGACAGCTTTTTGTGGACATGGGGCTGACTTTCGGTTATTCCCTGGTGGCCAGCCTGGCGGTGGCTCTTACCGTTGTGCCTGCCATGGCCTCGAAGATGCTGCGGAAGACAAAGGAAGAAGAGAAAGAAAGTAAATTTTTCGGCATTCTGATAAACGGATATGAAAAAGTGCTCCGTCTTTCCCTGAAAATAAAGCCCTTGGTTCTTCTGCTTGTATTGGCATTGGTAATAGTGAGCGCCATGCTGGCTCTTTCCAGAGGAACGGCATTTATGCCGGAGATGGAAAGCACGCAGATTACCGTCAGCGTAAAACTGCCGGACGGCACGCCGCTGTCGGAGACGGGGGAAAGGACGGATGAGATTATAGAAAGAATCCGCTCGATAGAAGATGTGGTGGATGTGGGGGCCATGGCCAGCACCTCATCCATGATGCTGCTGACCGGCGGGGGGAACAGCGCAACCGATGCTACGGATATTTATATTACGCTGAAAGAGGATAAGAAGCTGACAGGGGATGAACTGGCCGCACAGATTGAAGAAATGATGTCTGATATGGAGGACGTGGAACTGGTTATCAATACTTCCTCCATGGATATGAGCGCACTGGGAGGCAGCGGCATTTCCATTCAGGTGCGCGGCCGCGAACTGGATACCCTGCAGGAGATTGCAGCCGACGTGGCGGCCATTGTAGCGGCTACGGAAGGAACGGCGGAAGTCTCGGACGGCATGGAGGATGCCGCGGAAGAACTGCGCATTATCATCGACCGGGATAAGGCCATGGAGCATGGGCTGACGGTTGCACAGGTATTTCAGCAGATTGCGGCGAAACTGGCGGATGCCACCAGCGCAACAACTTTCGAGACGGAAATTAAGGAATATGATGTATATGTAAAAAGCGCAAAGGATATTGCCCTGACACGGGAAACCGTGAGGAAGCTGGAACTGGATGTAACCAAGAAGGACGGCACGAAGGAAAAAGTAAGGCTGTCGGATATTGCCCGGTTTGAGACGAAAGTATCGCCCACTTCGGTGAACCGTGCGGACCAGAACCGTTACATAGGGGTAACGGCTTCCATTGCGGAAGGCTATAATGTAGGCTTGGTATCTCAGGACTTGCAGCAGCAGCTGAACCGATATGAACTGCCCGAAGGCTATACCTTAGTGATGAGCGGTGAAAATGAAACCATAATGGAAGCCATGGAACAGCTGATGCTGATGCTTATATTGGCGATTGTGTTTATGTACCTGATTATGGTGGCACAGTTTCAGTCATTGCTGTCTCCGTTTATCATTATGTTTACCATTCCTTTGGCCTTTACCGGTGGCTTTTTGGGGCTGTACATAAGCGGCAGCGAAGTAAGCGTCATTTCCGTTATCGGATTCGTCATGCTGGCCGGAGTCATTGTTAATAACGGCATTGTGCTGGTGGATTATATCAATCAGCTGAGGGAAAGCGGCATGGAGAAAAAGGAGGCCATTGTGGAGGCCGGAAGGACCAGGCTGCGTCCGGTGCTTATGACGGCTATGACGACCATATTGGCATTGTCTACGATGGCTTTCGGGCATGACATGGGAGCGGAACTTTCCCGCCCTATGGCCATCGTGACCATCGGCGGCCTGATTTACGGCACGCTCCTGACCTTGGTTGTGGTGCCGTGCATTTATGATATTTTCAGGCGGGAGAAAGCGGCGGAGAAGGAGGAATAGAACACGGGAAGGTGTTTGGCGGAACGTATTTTTAAACATGTTTCAGAGAGAAGAATTTCCCGGCGCGGCCAGTGAAGCCGCACCGGGAGGTCCGGAAGGGATATGGGGGCATATATGAAGGGTGATTTGCTGCCGAAGGTAAAGGCATTGTATGAGGCGGTTTTAGAGCTGATAGGAGAAAATGTAGACATACGCGATGTGAAAGTATCCGATATTACCAAACGTGCGGGGATAGGAAAGGGTACGGCTTACGAATATTTCAGCAACAAGGAAGAAATTATAGGCAGCGCGCTGCTTTACCATATAGATGTGGCAGATGATGGACAGCCTGGCTAAAATAGAGAAATTTTATGATATGTTTGATTATCTGCTCTTATGCATGGATATGGAGATAGCGAAGCGGGATTGCCTGATACAGTTTATTCAGCTGATGATTGACAACGGGCCGGTCAGCCGGCTGCTGCAGAAGAAAATCAAGGAGAATGATGCCGGGATACGGAAGCCCGAGGATGTGCTTGAGCAGGTTCTGCAGGCAGGCATCCGGCAAGGGGAGATTAAGGCACGGATGCCTATGTTTTATATGAATATGGTGGTTATGTCCAAAATACTGGTTTATGCCATATACCTTACTTCCGGGGAGAAGGAGGGGAAACCTGACGGACAGCAGATGCATCGGCTTCTTTATGAGGGGCTGCTGAAAGAGTTGGGGTGATGTGGTTGGGGGAGGACGCATCAGCAGGGGAAGGACGGCCTGTCTGGCCTGTGCATATGCATGGCGGCAGGTTGTTCCTGCCCGGCGGGCGGCGGCTGTATGCGTCGGTCTGATTTCTGTATCAAAAACGGGGAATTTCTAACTGTTTTTTGCGGCCGTCTTGCTGCCACGGCGGCTGAACTCCCTTCGGTCGGACAACGCCGCCTGAAACGGCAGCAAGACGGCCGCAAAAAGCAGTAAGAAATTCCGCCGTTTTTTCTAAAGAAATCAGACCGGCGCATACAGCCGCCGCCCGCCGGGCAGGAACCCTAAAATTGATTTCCTGATAAAGAAATGCTTGCTATGTGGTTTTGGGTACTATATAATAGAGTGCAGAGGTGTTGTTATGACAATAGATAAAGACAACTTATTGGACAGTATTATGGAGAGCCTTGACCGCATACAGCATATTAAGCTGGAGGATATCCCTAATATAGACTTATATATGGATCAGGTAACTACTTTTGTGGAAAAGAAGCTGAAGAATACGGCACGGCATCCGGAAGAGGATAAGATTCTGACGAAGACGATGATTAATAATTATGCAAAGAATGATTTGCTTCCTCCGCCGGTGAAAAAGAAATATTCCAGGGAACATGTGGTGCTGCTGATTTTCATATATTATTATAAGGGAATTCTGACAATTAATGATATTCAGGCACTTTTAAAACCTCTGACCGGTCAGTTTTTCCAGAATGAGAATCTGGATTTAGGGGATATTTATGAGGAAGTCTTTGGCTTGGAAAAGAAGCATGTGGATTTAATGAAAGAGGATATTCTGCAGAAATATGTGCAGTCCAAGGAGACTTTTCAGGATGCGCCGGAGGAGAGCCGGGAGATGCTGCAGCTTTTTTCGTTTGTCTGCATGCTGAGTTTTGATGCTTATGTGAAAAAATTACTGATAGAAAAAATTGTGGACAGCATGTATCCGCAGGGCAGAAAAGATTGATGTACGGATAGGAAAAAGGAATGTCAGCCAGGCATTCCTTTTTGTGTGTCAGTCAGGCGATTGGAATTGCTGCCGTCATGCTCCGTATGGAAGCCGCCGTCCTCGCTGCCGCAGTTCGTATGGCTGTCTTCGTTGCTGCTGCCGCCGGCAGCTTTTTCTTCCTTGTCGCAGGCTATCAGGAACAGTTTCAGCATGCGGAGGGCATAGTCGCGGTTTTTCTTGCTGCAGCTGTCCAAAAGGCTCATGACGGCGGATACTTCTTCCGTATGGATTTTTTCCCGCTCTTTTTTTATGTCCCCCAGCAGGATATAGTCCAAGGACATATTCAGTGTTTCGGAGAGTGCCAGCAAAGTTTCTATGGACATTCCGCAGTTGCCGCGCTCAATGTCCGCATAATATTTAGGAGCCCTGTTAATTTTTTCCGCCATTTCATCCTGCGTCATCTCCAGCAATGTGCGCTTCAGACGCAGCCTGTCGCCTGCAGCCAGGCGGTCATATGTCTGATTCATAAGCAAAACCTCCATTTTATATCATCCCCGCATTTCCGTATTTTATATCCGTATCATAAAACCGGGCTGCGGCTTCCCTGTTACGGAATCTGCCCGTTCCAAGTCGCCTGCGGCGAGGGGCAGATTCCCTTTTCGCTAAATTTACGCATTCCCAAGACTTTGCAGCAAGTGCAAAGTCTTGGGCTGAACTGTTACGTTATTTCTATTATCTTCTGAAAGAGGTATTGACAATACCTGTTATAAGCGTATATAATAAGTACGTTTTAAGCATAATGTGAAATTACGTTTAAAACAGGACTTTGTGAATGCAGAATCCGAAAAGATACAAAAAACACAATGTCATTAACTTAAGCCGCAGGCTGCGTCAGGAAAGATGTTTTTATTCGGACACGCTTTCGTTCTGCGGCAAACGCAGCGGTACTAAGGCACTAAAATACAGTGCCTAAGTGCCGGCGTTTTTCGAAGGTCCGAATAAAAACATCGTTCCTGACGCAGCCTGCGGCTTAAGTTAATGACATTGAAAAAAAACAACAGGAGCAGGATGTGCGCATTTTATGGCAGGGATGCTCCGAAATCAGGTATTGGCATCATAGATGTTAATATAGACCACACTTGGGCAATTTTTGAGGTTTAAAAAAAGGAAAGGAGAAATGGAACAATGAAAAAGTTTATTGCAGTTTTAAGCGCTTCCGTACTTCTGTGCGCGACCACAGTGTCGGCGGCCAGCCCGTCTGCGCAGGCAGTGCTGGCATCCGCAGGCTTTACCAACGCATCGGATGCACAGGCAGCGGCAGACCGCGGCATGTCAGCCGGAGAGTATTACAACAATGCGGTTGTTTCTACACCCGGAGTTGAAAATGCTATGCCGGTAGGACAGGGCGGAAAGATCATTATCAACGGTGTTGCTACGAACTTGACGGCTACACTGTCCAAAGTAAACAAAAATACGGCATATGATGCCGTAAATCAGGCTACGGCTCTTGGCGGAACTCTTCTTAATGTACTGTCCGTTAAGTTCCCCGGGGCAAATTATAATGT
Source organism: uncultured Lachnospiraceae bacterium (assembly GCA_910579645.1). GTDB lineage: Bacteria > Bacillota > Clostridia > Lachnospirales > Lachnospiraceae > Kineothrix. The sequence goes on from CAJTVK010000063.1 coordinate 11,908, forward strand.
GGCTACCATCAATTTCTACTTAAAGGGATTGGCAGGTAACGCAAAGGTTGCTGTTAAACAGTATGTAAACGGCGCATGGATTGACGTAGAAGTAGTGGAAGTAAGGGAAGACCATGTGGTACTTAACCTGACAAATTCAGGGGCTGTTGCATTTGTAGCGCTTCCTTAAGTCAGACAGGCCTGACAGGCAGGCAAAAAGAAAATCATGATTTTCATTAAACCAAAAGTGTGGCAGGGCAGCGGGCCGGATGGCCGGCTGCCCCAAAAGAATTGCAAAAGAACCGGATAGCTTGGGGCTGCAGGGCTGTCAAAGGGAGCCAGGCATGAAAAAAGTTTTGATTGTTACAACGATAAGCGGATTTTTGGCACAGTTTGAGATGAACGATGTAGGGATATTAAAGAATTTGGGCTGCGAACTTCATTATGCTTCCAATTTCCGTAATCCGGTTTATGAATCAGACCAGGAAGAACTGAAACAAAAGGGAATAAGGCTATATCAGATAGACATTGAAAAATCGCCGATACATTTGGCTCACAATATAAAAGCATTTTATCAGATATGTAAGGTAATCAGGGAAGAGGGGATAGAACTGCTGCATTGCCATAATCCTCTTGGCGGCGTGCTGGGGCGGCTGGCTGCATTTTTCTGCCGCAGCCGGAAGGTAAGCGTCATTTATACGGCGCACGGATTTCATTTTTATAAAGGGGCGCCGCTGGCCAACTGGCTGTTTTACTTTCCGGCGGAAGCCTTGCTGGCAAGGGTTACGGACTGCCTGATTACCATCAATGAAGAGGATTATAAAAGGACGGCCGCTTTCCGCCTGAAAGGAAAGCAGATGCGTGTGCAGATTCCCGGGGTAGGGGTGTGCACGGAAAAATTCAGGAAAGAACCGGAGGCCAGACAGCGGATGCGCCGCAGCCTGGGTATCGGAGAGGATGTTTTTTACATATTATCGGTAGGGGAACTGAATAAGAATAAAAACCATGAAGTCATTCTGCGGGCATTGGCCAAGCTGGGCAATCCCAAAATCCATTACGGGATATGCGGGAAGGGGAAACGGGCAGATTATCTGAACAGGCTGGCGGAGGAATTGGGCATCGGCAGTCAGTTTAAGCTGTATGGTTTCCGGAGGGACATTCCGGATATGCTGCAATGCGCGGACTGTTTTGCTTTTCCGTCCAAGCGGGAAGGCTTGGGGATTGCGGCTATCGAGGCTATGGCAGGAGGAATTCCTCTGATTACTTCGGACTGCAGGGGGACAAGGGAGTATATGGAAGACGGGGTGACAGGCTATATATGCCGGAAAGGCAGCGCGGAGGAATACGCCCATGCAATATCCAGGATGATGGAAGATGCGGAAGGCAGGAGGCGGATGGGAACGGCATGCCGGGAACGCGCGGGAAAGTTTGATCTGTCGGAAACGGACAGAATCATGAAGAAGGTATACCGCCGGATGGCGGACAGTGAATGAAAAGGGATAAGGGATGAGGATATGGGCAGCAGGTCAGGACCGGAAATCAGCGTCATTATGAGTATTTACAACCAGAAGAACAGAAAAAGGCTGGAAGAAGCAGTGACCTCCATCCTGAGACAAAGTTTTACGGATTTTGAATTCATCATTTATGACGACGGTTCCGACAGGGAATTGGCAGAGTATCTCTGCCGATATGAGCGGATGGACAAACGGGTAGTGGTCATCAGCAATCCGGAGAACCATGGGCTTGCCTATTCCCTGAATACCTGCATTCATGTGGCAAGGGGAAAATACTTGGCAAGGATGGACGACGACGATATCAGTGCCGGGAATCGGCTGCAGGTGCAGTATGATTTCATGGAGGCTCACCCGGAGGTGGACTATGCCGGGTGCAATGCAAAGCTGTTGGATGACGGCGGGGTCTGGGGCTGCCGGAAGATGCCGGAAAGGCCGGATAAGAATACGTTCCTGAAATGTTCGCCCTTTATTCATCCTACGGTGATGATCCGAAGAAAGGTTTTTGAAGAGGGAAATACTTACTGCGATTCCAAGGAGAACTGGCGCTGCGAGGATTATGAATTGTTCATGCGTCTCTATAAGCTGGGCTATAGGGGGCATAACATTCAGGAAGACTTATTTTTTTACCGGGAAGACAGGAATTCTTATGCGAAGCGGAAATTTTGCTACCGCATGGACGAAATGAGGCTTCGGTACAGGAATTTCAGGGAACTGGGAATTTTATATCCTGTGGGATGGCTGTATGTGCTCCGGCCGCTTTTGGCGGCAATGATGCCGGCAGGATTGATATGGGGGGCAAAAAGGCTGTATCACAGGCAGGATGTGAAATATGAAGAATGGAACTGGGAAGAAGAGAGAACAGTATCGGAGAATTTTGAAAAGACTCCCACGGTTGTATGAATGTTCGGAACATGCCTATGGGGATTACATGAAGGGGAGGGCAAAGGGGCAGGAGGAAGCATGGGCGGCGGCTTATTGCTATGTGTTCCTGCCTTCCGCTTTCCTGTATGTACTATGGGTGCTGGCGCATGCGCTGCGGTGCGGAAAGCGGAGGCTTTATTTCCTTTCGGGGGAAAGCTATCTGATGTATCTGATTGCGGGGCATGTCTGTGAGCGGTGGCAGTTTCCGCTGGAGTGCAGGTATCTTTACCTGCCCGGGGAACCTTGGCAGACAGCGAAGGATATCCGGGAGGGCTCCGGGCAGCAGGCCGCGCTGCTGAGAGGATATCTGGAGCAGGAAGGGCTGCTGGGGGAGGTTCCTTATGCCCTGGTGTGCGGCGGATGGTCGTCAGGGAGACAGAAAAGGCTGTGCCGGCTGCTGAAGAAGGCGGGCCATCGGGGAAGGACGGAGGGGTATTATTTTGGTTTGCATAGCTATGCGGAGGGAATGGGGGAAAAGCTGTGCCACGCATGGTATTTTGCACCGGCCGGCGGCGGCTGGAAAAAGGCATTTTTCAGCCGGGAACTGTTTGACTGTGTGTTTGCATCCCCGGAAGGGGAAATCGTAGGGTATTGCGTAAGCGGTGGCAGGTATGTGCCGGTATTCGGGGCGGAAGGGAATCCCCACAGAAAAAGGATAGAAACGGAGGCCGCAGTGCTGCTTCAGTATGCGGAATATTATACGGGAGATTTTGGAAGCGGAAAGGACAGGAAGGGAAGGAATCCGCGCTTGGAAATGTGTGTGGTAACTTGGCTCCTGTCTTCTTTTATGGGATTTGCCTCCGCGGAAGAGGAGCGGGCGTTCGGCAGCTGCCGGACGGGAAGCGGCAGCGGGCCGGCGGCTTTGCGCGGGGCACGGCCGCGCCGGAAAGGAAGCAGGGCAGGAGGAAGGGAAGTTGAAGGCAGAAAGCGGAATAAAGCAGTATTTTTTTGTAATCCGGGAACTGACGGCCAGGGAGATTAAAAGGAAGTATGCGCGTTCTTATTTGGGAATTCTCTGGAGCGTTCTGAACCCGCTGCTGTCCATGGCGGTTATGTCCATGATATTTTCCACCATCTTTAAGAGGAACATAGAAAATTTCCCTATTTATTATTTGACGGGGAGCATTTTCTGGAGCCTGTTCACGGGCGCGACCAATGCGGCAATGACTTCTTTGGTGGACAATAAAAGCATGCTGGTGAAATCCAAGCTTCCTATGGGGATATTTCCTCTGTCCAGATGTTTTACTGCCTTGACGAACTTCGGATATTCCTTGGTGGCATATGTGGTGATGCTTATGGTATTCCGCATTCCTTTCAGCCCATGCATGCTTATGATTTTTCCGTATGCGGCGGCTTTGTTTCTGTTTTCATTGGGAGTGGGATACTTGCTGTCGGTGCTGTATACCATGTTCGGGGATATCAAGCATCTTTATTCCATTCTGCTGACGCTTTTGATGTATGCTTCCGCGCTTTTCTATCCGGTAGAAAGCACGTCGGAGCAGATGCAGAAGGTAATCATAAACAATCCGGTCTACAACTATATTGCCTGCGCAAGAAAATGTGTGCTGGAAGGCGCCATGCCGGATGCCAACCAGTGGGCCAGACTGTTTGTCTGGAGCATGGGGGCGTTTCTGCTGGGGAAATGGTGCTTCGGGAGAATGAAGAATAAGGTACTGCAAAAGGTCTGACGGCCAGTGGAGGAAAAGATATCGTGAGGAAACGCAATAGGCTTTTGGTTGAAAATGGATTAGCGGGCATCCCGGCTTCCGTCCGGAAGGCGCGGCGGGCGGCAGCGGTATTTTTCTGCTGTCTGTGCTGCCTGTGGTTATGGCCGGGCGCGGGATGCCTGCTGCAGGTATTGGCGGCGGAAGGAACGGTTCATTTCGGCTCGGATTCCTATGTGTGGAATACGGGGGAGGTCAGTCCGTTAGGCGTTTACTTTGAAGGAAGCATTGCGGTAAGCAGCTATTCTATCTGTCTGGAGTATGATCCGGAAGTGCTGTCCTATCTGGACGGGGCGGATCGGACGGAAGGGAATTTGCTTTGGATCGAAGGGGGAGGCGGGGAAAGCGGCTATAAGAGAATGCTTCATTTTGAGCCTTTGGCGGAGGCGGAGACGGCGGTTCATATGGTGTCGGCATCGGGCATCGGTATGTCCGTGGCGGAGGACGGCACTGTCACGGAAGAGCCGTTCGAACTTGCCGGCTTGGCGGCAGCGCCTATTACGGTGCAGAAAAAGATAAGCAGCAATTTGCGGAGCCTGACGGCAGAGGATGCGGAAGGCATGGAGGAATTTTCACCGGAAATACTGGAATACCATATGCAGGTGGAATACGGGACGGAGCGGCTGAGGTTAGAATATGAGACGGAGGAGGAAGGGGCGGAGGTCTCCGTGTCGGACACGTCGTTGGAAGAAGGGGAAAATGTCATAGTAGTGACGGTGCAGGGACTGCGGTCGGAGCCGGTGGAATATAGGCTGTATGTGGAGCGGAAAAAAGCGGCGGAAGAGACGGCAGCGGAAGGCACAGGCGGGAAGGAAGGAACAGGGGAAGCTGCAGGGGTGCCTGCCGGGACGGCAGGAACAGGAGAAACTGCCGGAATGTCTGCCGGGGTATCAGGAGTAGGGGAGACGGCCGGCGTGTCCGGTGAGGCAGCAGGAACTGTAGGAGCGGGAGACGGAGAAGCGGGGGATACAAGCCTTAAGGAAGGAAACGGGAATCAGAAGACGGATGCGCCGGAGGGAAAGGAAGGGGACGGCGGCAGCGCAGGCATGGAAGAGGATGGCAAAATCCCATTGGATCCTCTGCTTTTTGCTGCAATGATTGCCGTAAGCTGTCTGACGGTTCTGTATCTGCTGCTTCAGTGGAAGGGAAGGAAGAAAAAAAGGACAGGAAGAAGAGCCGCTGTCAGGCATGCATCCAAGGCCGGCGGCTATGAGCCTTTTCGTGTCATCAATCTGGAACAGACGGTAATCGAGCTGCGTCAGGTGACAATGAATTTCCGGCTGGCAGAGGATGAGTCCTCCAGCCTGAAGGAGTATATCATCCGTACCTTGCGGGGGAAGAATCATTACAGAATGTTTTCGGCATTGAAGGATATTACGTTTGACGTGAAGCAGGGAGAGGTCTTGGGCATAGTGGGGACAAACGGGTCAGGAAAAAGTACGTTGCTTAAGATTATTGCGGGGGCTCTGCTGCCGTCCGCCGGAGAAGTGATAGCCGATCATAGGAAAGTGCAGATGCTGACGCTGGGGACAGGCTTTGACATGGAACTGACGGCGCGGGAAAATGTTTATCTGAACGGCGCAATCATAGGCTACAGCAAGGAGTATATCGACCGGAAATATGAGGATATTGTGGCATTTGCCGAATTGGAGGGATTTATGGACGAACGGATGAAAAATTTCTCTTCCGGCATGGTGTCCCGTCTGGGCTTTGCGATAGCAACGATGAGGGATTCGCCGGATATCCTGATTCTGGACGAGGTCTTAAGCGTGGGTGACATGTTTTTCAGGAAAAAAAGCGAAAAACGCATTAAGGAGATGATTCATAGCGGGGCAACGGTATTGATAGTGTCCCATTCCGCGGATGTGATACGGAAAAACTGTGACCGGGCAGTCTGGATTGAAAAAGGTGTGCTGCAGATGGTGGGGAAACCGGAGACGGTGTGCGCGGCGTATGAAAAGATGGAAAGGCAGTCGGATGCTACGGCTTGAAATTTTTTCCGGAGGAATGAGTTTTAAGGCATGCTTTAGGCAAAGTTCGTACGAATGTGTAAATTTAGCCAAGAGGGAATCTGCCCCTCGCCGCAGGCGGCTTGGAATGGGCAGATTCCGTAACGGGGAAGCCGCAGGCTGACTGTTACAAAAATTCCGTGAAGGATTAAAGTTTTCTCTTGCTTTTTATTCTTATTGTGATAAAATATTCTTATGCGGGGATATAGCTAAGCTGGGATAGCGATGCGTTCGCAACGCATAGGCCGCGGGTTCGAGTCCCGTTATCTCCATGAAAATCTCTATACTTTATAGGGGTTTTCTTTTTTTGGGTGATATTCTGTGTTGGGCAGAATTTGCCCATACTGCTTCTGACAGTAAGACTTATCCGGCGGATTCCTATAATTTAAATCAAAGGAATTTCATTAACTTTCAGCTTCTTTTCCATAATTTCATAAACCAACTTAACATCATTTTGCAATTCATAAATTCCATGCCCTACCGTTTGATACCCTCTATGTTCATAGAAGCATACTGCCGAAAGCGAAGCATCTAAAAGAACGGTATCATATTTTTTTGAGATTTCCATTTCCAGACAATCCATAATCCTTGAACCAAAACCTTGTTTCTGGAAAGTTGGCAATATATATACCCCTGTAATATGATTGCCGTCATAACAGCCCGTACCGATAATGCTGCCTTTATCTATCAATACTCCCATGTTCCCAGAGGCTATCCCCTCTGAAATATGTTCCCTGCTATGATGCCGGCAAAAGAAATCTGCCACCTCTTTAGGATAATACTTTGGATATACCGTTCTTATTGTTGTATGTAAAATATTATGTATTTCATCTGCCATTTCCGCTGCTGCCGTTAAATATTCCATGCCTTTCCTCCCCAAAATCTTGACTTATCAATCGGATTATATCACTTCCGGACTCCATATACCACATAAATATAGGGCATAGCAACCGCCACGCCCTATATCTCTTATCGTTCCGACGGCTTCGCAATCTTTTGTATTTCTCCTTTTCAGTCATTCTGCATCTCATACAGATGATTCCTCTCTTTGCGAAGTTCTTTCATGCGTTCTGACCCGGCCCGTACTTCCTCTGGGCAGTCCGGCTCTATCCTATGATATTCCCCGGTTGAATGGCGGGAGAAAAGGGTTCGGGTAAGCGCCCGTAATGAAAAACAGTTCAGCAAAAAACGATAATTCTGTCCGGTGTTGTCTGAGCCGGGATGCTTCTTGTGGATGCCCCGTAATAAACAATAAGAAGATGATTTCCCAGACTGCAGGAAAAACGCTGGCCGTTGGCAGTGGTAACACGGGTGCCGGAAGCTACGTTCAGCTTCAGCTGGTTTTCAACGGAAAGAAGATTGCGGTCAAAATAGGCAATCATCATATTTTCCGAAGGTTCGGTACGTCCGATAAAAGCTGCCTGATATTGGGGCGGATATATAAGCGGCACCGGCAGGCTGCTGTCATAAAAGGCGGTAATCCGCATGCCGGTACGCAAGGGGGTATTGTCTACTACATAGGTACCCGGGGAAAGGACGAAATTCACCATTCCGTTCATGGTGCGCAGAGCAATTGTCTGATTGCAGCAGTCGTCCCGCATGGAAGTCATGCGTTCAATGATTCCTGTAATTCCGATATAATTCACAGAAGGCTTCATGCAATTTTTCTCCCTGTTTTTAGTATAAAATATGAAATACGGCAAAACAAAGTGCATGAATACATTTCTATTTCGGAAAAATAATGATATAATCTACAGCATACGGTATTGCTAGTACATCATTGCATTAATCCTTGAGTAATCAGTGCTTGATGTTTGCGTCAGGGCAAGGCGGAAGAGGGAGGCGATGCGGTGGCATCGTTGACCGATGACAACGCGGCACTGGCACAAACAGCATGTGCTGATTACTTAAGGATTAATGCAATGATGTACTAGGGAAACAGCCGTAAAAGGCAGAGGAAAAAGCAGAAGGGCGGAAAGGCCGCAGGAATAGGAGGCGGAAATGAGGATAGGGACAGGATATGACGTACATCGGCTGGCAAAAGGCCGTGAACTAACGATAGGAGGGGTGAAAATACCATATGAGATGGGGCTGCTGGGGCATTCGGATGCGGATGTGCTGCTGCATGCCATTATGGATGCCCTGTTGGGAGCGGCGGCATTAGGGGATATCGGAAAGCATTTTCCGGATACGGAAGAGGAATTCCGAGGCATTTCTTCCGTGGAATTATTGCGGCGCGTGGGAGAAATGCTGGAAGAGAAGTGTTATCTTATCGAAAACGTTGATGCTACCATTATAGCGCAGGCTCCTAAGATGAGCCCGCATATCGAGAAAATGAGGGAAAATATTGCGCAGGCATTGGGTGTGGAGGTATCTTATGTGAGCGTGAAGGCAACTACGGAAGAAGGGCTGGGTTTTACCGGAAGGGGAGAGGGCATTTCCGCACAGGCAGTCTGCCTGCTGACCAGCCCCGCGGATTGTTATACGGAGGATGCGGCTGGCGGGAATCGGTGTGCGGGCTGCGGCGGCTGCAGACGGCAGAAGGCAGAGGAAATGGCGGGTGAGTGACGATGCGGACGCAAAGCTGTGAAATGGCAGCAGGCAGCCGCCGGTCCGGCAGATGCAGGAACTAAAAAGGAGGTGGCCGGATGGGGGCAGAAGAAAAGAGCAGGTTTCGGGCAGAACGGTTGGAAGGGGAAGCATGCAGGCAGCTGCGGCCGCTTTGGGAAGAGGTGTTTTGGGAAGATTCCAAAGAGTTTACCGATTACTATTTTCGGGAAAAGGCGCATAGGAATCACGGCTATGTTCTGAGGAAAGGGCAGGAGACGGCGGCAATGCTGTATCTTTCCCCGTATCCCATGATGATTCGTGTGGGAGACTTTTTTTCCTGCCGGGAAATCAATTATATCGTGGGTGTAGCCACTAAGGCGGAATATCGGCACAGGGGATGCATGGACAGGCTGCTGAAAGAGGCTTTGCAGGATATGTACACAAAAGGGCATCCTTTCACCTTCCTTATGCCGGCGGATCCGGAAATATATTATCCGTATCAATTTGCCTATATTTATAGCCGGGCAGAGCGATGCATGGCGGAAACATCCGGTGGGAAGCCGGGAGGGACCGGCGGCTTCCGTTTCTGCGCCACTTCGGGAAATGGAACAGATGTACGGCGTTTGGCAGATTTTGCCCGGAATTGCCTGGAACGGGACTATGATGTGTTTATCCGGCGGGATGAGGCATATTTTGACCTGATGGAGAAGGAACTGAAAGCACAGAACGGCGGTATTTGTCTGAAGGAAGGCGGAAACGGGATAGAGGGCTATATTTTATATACACAGGAAGGGGAAAAGCGGGAAATACAGGAGGCCGTATTTTCCGGGGAAGAAGCGGGGGAGGACTGTCCTATGGGATGCCCGGGACCGGTAAAGCCGGTGATTATGGCAAGGATAGTTGATGTCCGCGCCATGCTGTCGCTGCTGCGTGCGGAAGAGGAGCTGGAGTTGGATATTTCCGTGTCGGATCCTATTTTGGCAGGGAACCATGGGGTATGGGAATGCTTTTTTTCGGAGAAAGGGGCGGAAATCAGGAAAAAGAATGCGGGCAGGAAGCGTCACTCAGGGCCGGCAGTGTCCGTCGAAGCGTTGACGGCATGGATTTTTCGGCATGGAGAACCGGAAGCATGCTTCCGGTTTGCGGGAACGGCGGCGGAAACGAAGGAACTGCAAAGCAGGCTTCATAAAATCAAGCGGCCGGGCAGGGTGCTGCTCAATGAGATTGTATAGGCATGGGAAAGGAGTTATATGGAAGAGAAGGAAAAGGTATTGCTGGTAGGGGTGAATACCGGTGAGGAAGAGGATTTTGACCGCTCCATGAAAGAACTGGGAGAACTGGCAAAGGCATGCGATATGCAGGTGGCAGGGATGGTCACACAGAAAATGGACAGCATTAATAAGGCGTTTTATATCGGCACGGGAAAGGTGACAGAGGTAAAGGAATATGCGGAAGCTTTGGAGGCGGATTTGGTGATTTTCGACAATTCCCTGGCTCCTTCCCAGCTGCGGAATCTGCAGAAGGAAATAGGCAGGCCGGTCATGGACCGTACCGCACTGATTTTGGAGATTTTTTCCCTGCGGGCAAAGACAAGGGAGGCCAAGCTGCAGGTGGAGACGGCAAGGCTGCAGTATTTATTGTCCCGGCTGGTAGGGATGCATGATGCCCTGACCAGACAGGGCGGCACAAGCGGCAGCATGAGCAGCAGAGGCGCAGGGGAAAAGAAACTGGAACTGGACAGGCGGAAAATAGAGCAGCGGCTGACAGAACTTGGCCGGGAACTGGAGGAAGTGGCAAAGGAGCGGGAGACGCAGGGGAAGCGGCGGCAGGAATCCCGGATACCGAAAGTCGCCTTGGTGGGTTATACCAATGCGGGAAAATCCACGCTGATGAACCGGATGATTGACAAGTATTCGGCCGGGGAGGAGAAGAAGGTACTGGAAAAGGATATGCTGTTTGCCACGCTGGATACTTCCGTGCGCCGGATTGATATGGGAAATAACAGGGAAATGCTGCTCTCCGATACGGTAGGTTTTATCCATAAACTTCCCCATGGGCTGGTGAAAGCTTTCCGCTCCACGTTGGAAGAGGTGAAGCATGCGGATTTGCTGCTCTGTGTGGCGGACTGCTCCGACGATAATCATAAGCAGCAGATTAAGGTAACGGAGGAGACGCTTTCGGAAATCGGCGCAGGGGATATTCCTATGCTGTATATTTACAATAAAGCAGATCTGTGCGGGGAGGCGGATGAACTGCCGCGGCTTATCGGGGAGGATAAAATCTATATGTCGGCCAAGAGCGGGCAGGGGCTGGAAGAACTGGCGCAGATGATTCAGGATAAAGTATTTGCCGATTATGTGAAAGCCGAGTTTTTATTTCCCTATACGCAGGGACAGGCGGTTTCCTGGCTGATGGAGCATGCCTCGGTATATAAACAGGAATATATGGAAGAAGGAATAGCAATTACGGCAGACTGCCATAAGGCAGATGCCGGAAAGTATCAGGAGTATATAGTGAAGCAGGGGTAAGGAACTGTTCAAAAATAACTTTTCATATTGCTTGTCTTTTTCTCCGACAGCACCACTCCAAAATCAGTTGCATAGCCCGCTATGTGCCTGATTTTGGAGTGGCTCTCTTGAAGAAAAATCCTGCACACTATTGAAAAGTTATTTCTTAACGGTTCCTAAGACAGCGGGCACAAAGGGATGCCGGTACTATATTGTTATGGATCGGGGGTATAAAAATGCGCATGTTGTTTGAACTGGATAAAAAGGATTATGACTGCGGCGGAAATGTGTTCCGCCGTCCCTCTGCAAGGGGCATTATTGTGAAAGACGGAAAAGCCGCCATGGTATATAGTAAGAAATGTGATTACTATAAATTTCCGGGCGGCGGCATAGAGGCCGGAGAACGTATGGAAGATGCCCTGACAAGGGAAGTCCTGGAAGAGACCGGCTTAAGGGTGGTGCAAAACTCACTGCGGGAATACGGGCAGGTGCATCGGGTGCAGAAGGGGAAAGAAGAGGATATTTTCATACAGGATAATTATTATTTCTTTTGCGAGGTGCAGGAGGTCTGCGGGGAGCAAAAGCTGGATGCCTATGAGGCGGAGGAGGAGTTTACCCTTGTATTCGTAAGTCCGCAGGCTGCCATTGACGTCAACAGGAGGAACGGGCGGGAGGAACTGCAGGTGATGCTGGAGCGGGAAGCGCGGGTATTGGAATTGCTGCTGCAGGAAGGATATTTCGGGCAGGCGCAAGGGAGGATGGACTTGTTTCCGCAGCCCATTCAACGGAAAAAGCCGGAAATGATATGGTTCGATTACGGGCAGACGCTTGTGGCGGAACGGAAATTTGACGGTGTGAAAGGGACGGCGGCAGTTTTGCGGTATGCCGTCAAAAATAAATATCATCTGTCGGCAGAACAGGTGCAGGCAAAAGCGGATGAAATCAACCGGGAGTTAGGGCGATTTCAGCCGGAAAAAAGGCATTTGTGCCGGACGGAAATACCGACTGCGATGTTTTCGCCTTATCTTTATGAATCCCTGGGAATAGAAATCGGGCTGAGCAATGCGCAGAGGGATACCGTGTTTTGGGATGCCGCGGCGCCGGGAGTTCCTACGGAAGGGGTAGAAGATTTCCTGAAATATCTGAAAAGCAGAAATATCCGTACGGGAGTAATCAGCAATATTTCCTATGATCCGTCCGTGGTTGCGGAACGCATCCATAGGCTGCTGCCTGAAAATACGTTTGAATTTATTGTTACCTCAAGTAATTATATGTTCCGTAAGCCCGATAAAAGACTGTTTGGCCTTGCTTTGGAGAAAGCCGGAGTAAGGCCCGATGAGGTCTGGTATGTGGGCGATCAGTACGAATGCGATATAAACGGAGCCAGGAATGCCGGCCTGCTGCCGGTGTGGTACATAGGGGCAATGGATTTGCCTTATGCAGAGGATGACAGCGTGCTGACCGTAAAGGCTTGGGAGGAATTGAGGGAGAGGATGGAGGGGAATCTATAAGGGATAATAATGTGGCATAGGGATGAGTGATATTGGGAGAACACAGCGATATAAAAACGAAAAAATCGTAATTATTTATAAAACAGTGTTGATAAATTTATTTAAATTGAATATAATATAAAATAAAAACGAAATTGCCGTAGAAAGGAAAAGTATGAAACTGCTCAAGATTAAAGTGACTGGGTTACCTCTATGCAAAGA
>CAJTVK010000064.1 GCA_910579645.1 uncultured Lachnospiraceae bacterium
GGTACTAAGCCGCTAAAGAACAGCGGCTAAGTACCGGCGTTTTTCGAAGGTCCGAGAAATCAATGGTTCTGTACGCAGGCCGTCTTTCTTGCCGCGGGGCATCGGCTGTCCATAGGTGCCCGGGTCTGGCAGCAGCGCAGTCATAAAGCCCAAAATTGATTTCCGTGCATTAGTCCGCTATTTTATTGACATTTTCGGTTGATTTGTTATATATTCTTACATATATATGTTCTGTAAGCAGATTACAAGGTCACATATTGCGGGTCAATTTCTAATGGGATTCATATGGGGAGAAATTATATGAAAGCTGTAAAATCTTTTAGGGTAGTAAAATGGGTGCTGGTTGCATTTCTTATATCAGTAATTATCAGCTGTGTTGCTCTTATAGATTATTTGCAGTTATTGATAGGAATTAACCAATCTGAACTTGAATTAAACGGTGGACAAGTTATTTATTCCATACAGCATGAAGGGAATCCAATGAATGTAAATTTGGAGGATTTTCAGCAATTGTATCAATTTTTAACCTCAAGTGACAGATACCAATATTTTGAATTGTATACTCAATATATAGAAATGCCTAATCAGGAAAGCGAATTTTATGAATATGGGACAAATCAATTGACTGACCATTGTGAAGGTGTTAAATGTGTACAAATAAGTAAGGAGCTGTTGGAGAGAGGTGAGGTTAATGCTTCGGCGGGAAGATTGTTTGAGGCGAAAGACTTTATATATCAAAGCGGGGAAACATTGCCGGTACTTATGGGGGGAGCGTATTCATCTCTGTATAACATAGGGGATACCTTTGAGGCGGAGTATTTATTTGATAAGTACATATTTGAAATTATTGGCTTTTTATCAGAGGATAGTAATATTGGTCTGTCATCTCATAACATAGATTTAGCTAAGTATATTGTGATGCCCAGTTTTGCAATAGGTTCAGAGGTTCCTGTTACGGACGGGCTAAAAGTTCATTATGCAAATAAAACAAGCGGATTAATATGTTTTAATAAAGCAGATGCTAAAGAATTTCATGATAAGGTTGAGCCTGTCTTGGAAAGTGTTCAGGCAGGAGAATACACTTGGACTGTCAGCCCTGTTGGAAAGCAATATGAAGAGATATTTAAAATCAGTATTCGGCAGACACAAATAGTAATAGTAATCTGCATTATGGCAATGCTGCTGCTGGAGGCTTCCTTGATTTTTAATCTGTCTAAACAGGAAGGTAAAATCAAACGTAATGTAAATTCCTCTGTCTTTTTACAAGGGATATTTTTGACTGTTTTTTCCGTTATTATTTATTTTTTTATAAGTTATGCGTTAAGCATAATTGTTGGGATTAAGGCTATTAAATTTTATTGTATCGTACTTTGCGGCATTTTGTCTTTCGGCATGCTTTGGCTAAAAAGTATGTTTTACAAATATATAAGGCGTTGACAGGTTTCTGGCCAAGGCCGCCGCACAGGTTCACGGTTAAAAATTCATTTCCATGGCCATTGACGGATTAAATACGTTTATAGGTCACTTAAGAGGAAGTGTTGTATTTCTTGTTATTGTTATGGGCAAAACTATTTATAGCTTGAAAAAGAAATGCGATTTTGTTAAACTGAATGTAGATACTTAATACATTTTATGGGAATTTTTCCAGAAATTTATTTTATTACCCCGGCAGGGTGCCGGGAGGGCAAAGGAGCGAGACAGATGAGCAGTAAAGTCACATTTGACTATTCCAAGGCTTCTTCTTTTATCAGTGAGCATGAAGTGGAAAATATGAAGAAGCTGGCATTGGATGCAAAGGAAGTGTTGGTTTCCAAGACAGGGGCCGGAAATGATTTCTTGGGATGGATTGATTTGCCGGTAAATTATGATAAGGATGAGTTTGCCAGGATTAAGAGGGCGGCTACCAAGATTCAAGGTGACTCGGAGGTGCTTCTGGTCATCGGCATCGGAGGTTCTTATCTCGGTGCAAGGGCGGCCGTGGAATTTTTAAGGCATAGTTTTTATAACATGGTAGACAAGTCCATAAGGAAGACTCCTGAGATTTATTTTGTGGGGAACTCCATCAGTTCCACTTATATTAAGCATCTTATGGATGTGATTGGGGAGAGAGATTTCTCTATCAACATGATCAGTAAGTCGGGTACGACGACGGAGCCGGCCATTGCTTTCCGCGTATTTAAGGATATGATGGAAAAGAAATACGGGAAGGAAGAAGCGGCTAAGAGGATTTATGCGACGACGGATAAGGCAAAGGGCTCCCTTAAGAATCTGGCTACAGAGGAAGGATATGAGACTTTTGTTGTGCCCGACGATGTAGGCGGGCGTTTCTCCGTATTGACGGCTGTGGGGCTGCTTCCCATTGCAGTGAGCGGGGCGGATATCGATAAATTGATGGAAGGGGCGCAGAGCGGAAGGAAGCGCGCTCTGGAGGCTGCTTTTGAGGAAAACGATGCACTGAAGTATGCTGCGCTGCGTAATATTTTGCTGCGGAAGGGAAAGACGGTGGAGATTCTTGCCAACTATGAGCCGAGCGTGCATTTTGTATCGGAATGGTGGAAACAGCTTTATGGGGAGAGCGAAGGGAAAGACCAGAGGGGGATTTTCCCGGCCAGCGTGGATCTTACCACAGATCTCCATTCCATGGGACAGTTCATTCAGGACGGGGCAAGAATTATGTTTGAGACGGTCATTGACGTGGAGACGAGCAGGGAAGAGATTGTCCTTGGCACGGAGCCGGTAGATTTGGACGGCCTGAATTATTTGGCCGGCAAAACAGTGGATTTCGTGAATAAGAGTGCGATGAACGGTACGATTCTGGCGCATACGGACGGAAATGTGCCGAACTTCATGGTTCATATTCCGGAAGTGAATGAATTTTATCTGGGCGAATTATTCTATTTCTTTGAGTTTGCCTGCGGTGTCAGCGGATATCTGCTTGGCGTGAACCCGTTTAATCAGCCGGGCGTGGAAAGCTATAAGAAGAATATGTTTGCGCTTCTTGGCAAACCCGGGTATGAAGAGCAGAGGGAAGAACTGCTGAAGAGGCTGTAAAAACCGAGTAGGGAAGGCTTTCCCTGCTCACCGGGAGGGGCGTTTAGGCTGCTTTTGCCTTGCGTTTTCCTTCGCATTAAAAGGCTGCCGGAAATCCGGCAGCCTTACCCTTATCATTTTTTATTCTCGCCACCATAAAACTATATAGCAACTTCCACAGCCTCCCCACAAATGAAACCTTTAATCTTGTCATGAAATTCATCCGTTGCGGCACGGTCATCCGTGTGAACCCGCAATTCCAAAATCTGATGAAGTCCGAAGCCTAATATCCCAAGGATTGACTTGGCGTCAATCACCCGCCTTTCGCACTGCAAATCAACGTCGAACGGATAATTCTCAACGGCTAACGTAAACTTCTGAGCTTCTTCCATTGAATGAAACATAACTTTGACCGATTCCATTTCCCTTCCTCTCCTTTCATAAAATTGTTCTAAACTTTAAGGAAACAGTAAAGAAGAACTTTACTCCTGTTCTTTTATTTTAACATGAAAATTATAGTAAGAATATAAAAATTTCTTTCTATTTTCATAAATTTTCTGTGAAAAAGGGTCTGAAACCGGCCAATGTCATTAAGTTGATTCGTATATTTCCGGGTCAGCGTATATGGAGGATGGTTTCCGTTCCGGTGAGGCGAAGCAGTATGCGGTATAAATTATGCTCCCAAGCTGTCCGCAGCCGTAGATCGGTAACCGGAATTTCCTGTATCTCGGTCAGTTCGGCGTATTCTGCGGCAACCGTGCCAAGAGTGCCGATCTGGAAGCCGATGCCGTTGTCAGCAGGCTGGGGGAGAGGCTTTCCGTAAGTCATGAGACTCAGCGTTACGGATGAGGCTCCGGGCTTTCCGGTATGGGCAGTGTCGAAAGCAAAGCGGTCATGGATTATGATTTCTTTGTTTTTATATAGGGCTGCGCGGCGCAGATAGTGTGTCAAACCGGCTTCTTTCGGGTAAGCGCCGGAGATGTCCATGGTGATTTCGCAGAGGGTATCCGACATATGGCAGGAGACTTCGGAGGCTCTGTAATTTTCACCGTCCTGCTGCATAAAGCCGTTTACGGTGGGCAGGTTGTGATAAGCCGACTGCATGGTCCATATTTCATAGCGCTGCGGGGAAAATGTCTTTTTGGTATAGCTTTCCACGCCTACATCAATCAGCAGGGGCTGCCCTTGTTTGTAAACGGTAAAGCTTCCGGTGTCATTGTGGTTATGGCTGTCGGCATTGTCCCCGGCCTTGGCCGCCAAGGTGAGGGAGCCGTCCCGGGCCAGAAACAGTCCTACGCTTGGATAAAAAATATCGGGAGGATTAGCTGCCTCCGGCAGATTAAGGCAATCTGCCTGGCAATGTGCCTTGTGGCAGGCGCGGATGCGGCTGACAGTAAAGGCGTTCTGCAGTCGGTAATATAGGTTGTTTTCCGTAGGAAGAAGCAGGGAGTCCAAGCCGCCGGCATGGAAATCCTGAGCGGCAAAGCGCATCATATTCTTATTATCCGTTCGCTGCGCAAATAAAAACTCCCTGACTCCCGCACGTCCGGCAACAGGGGAGCAGTCTGCAAAGTTTACATAGTATTTGTCGTCGATATGGACATTCCATATATAGGATGCAATATTTTTTATTTTTTCTTCTTGATACAAAGAGGAAAAACAGCCGCCCGTTACCGCATTCAATATTTCCGTTACCTGAAACAGGCACAGCCCTGCATGGCGGTAATACTGTGCTCCCTCGTCACAGCAGCCGTCGTCGCCGTATTCCGCCAGAAAATAATCCGTGCTTTGGCAGGATTTGCGGAGGACTTCCGTTTTTTCCTGCTTGCCGCCCAGGCCGGTCAGGAACAGGGAAAGCAAGACATTCTGTGTACACCAGATGGTCCAGTTGTTCATGGGCTCTTTTCCGTCGCCCATCCACCAAAAGTGCTCATGGAGATACGGAATCAAAATGCGGTGTTCCAATTCATGCCGTATTCTTTTGGTGATGAACGGGCTGACGGTATCAAGGACATCTTTCATCAGATAATATACCGTGCCGAGGACGGCTCCGGTTTCGCAGGCAAACAAATCTAATATGGGCGCCGTCGCGTCCGGCAGCGGAAGCTGGGGCGTATCCCGGATGTAGCTGTTGTGGGCGGGAAGCTGCCAAGCGCTTTCTTCGCAGAGGGAAAAGATTCCGTTGACAATATCGTCCAGGAACCTTCCTTTATTCTCGGTGCATTCTGCCAGAACCAAGGCATTCAAGGCGTGGCGTTTGGCAAAAAGCTTATCCTCATATCGGGTGCGGCTGCCTGTTTTTACAAAGTCCATGAACTCCATGGCAGTCAGGGCAGGGTAGGAGTAGCCTAAATACTGTTCTCCCAAGCGGATGGCTTCTTCTTTCCAGTCTTCGGCAAGAGAATTCCATGCCGTCCGGTGGGAAATCGTGGGATAAGGCGAAAATGCCGATAAATCCTGTGGAAAATTTTGAACGAGTTCTGCAAACATTATGGTTTACCTCCGTTTCTGAATTTTTATTCCCGTGGGCAACAGGCCAAGCAGGACATTGGTCAAAGCCCTGCTGCTTGCTGCGGGGCAGTTGATTCATATATTTTTGTTTATGTAATCCCGAGGAGCCACTCCGGTAATTTTCTTAAAGACCCGGCTGAAATAAAATGCGCTCTCAAATCCTAATATGTCGGAAATTTCATATATTTTATAGTCTCCCGCCGACATCATTTCTTTTGCGGCCTCAATCTTGCTGTGGTTGATGTATTCCGTGAATCCAGTGTCGTTATATTTGGAAAAGAGAATGCTTAAGTAATTGGGGCTTATGCTGAAAACTTCCGCTACATTGTTTAACGTGAGTTTTTCTTTTATATGTTCCTTGATATATTTTTTTACATTGATGACAATATGATTTTTATAATCCTTGTTGTGGGTTGCGAAACTTTTGCATAATCCGTCCCGGAAAGTTCTCAGCCATTCCATAATCTGTTCCATGCTTGTCAGTTCATATAAGGAACGGTAGCCGTTGGCTCTGTTTTCAAAGATTTTGGAAACAAGCTGCTCTCCGTCGTTCAGAAGGGACAGGGAGAGATACAGGATGTTTCCGGCGGCATCCAGGGCCTGCACATAGTGGGCGGGCTGGCTTTCAAACAACTCTATGATAGAGGTGAAAATATCGTACAGGGCTTTTTCGTCGTATTCCGCATAAGCTTTCCGGATATCTTCTTTAAACAGCGAGATATTGAAAACATTTTTAAGGGGCTCGCCGGCAGGGACATCCTCGAAGAACAGGATGGGGTTCTCCGGGGTGATATGTGAAAAAATCTGCTTTGCGTCCTGGAAGGAGGAAGCAATCTGCATCGGTGCAGTGACTGGGGAGCCGATGCCGGAGCGTATGGCTACACTGTAATAATTGTGCAGCATAGCGGATACCTGTTCCATTGCCTGTTCAATGACACTGCGGTATTTCCCCGTATTTTCCTCATCCAGAAAGAACAGAATGCAGAAATGCCGGGTATCCAGTGAGAGTACGCGGCAGGGCACATATTTGGAAGTCAGTTCTTCCGCCATCTGCAGGCTGTTGTTGTAAAGCGTGATTTGCTTGTCGGAAGTCATCTGTTTTTGCTTATTGATACAGATTTCCACATAGCAGGCAGCAAAGGAGGAATAGCCGAAATCAATGTCCAAGTGGTTGGCCTGCAGGGAAAACTGCTGTTCCGATTCAAAAAGGTTCAGCACAAGCCGGGTAAAGAACTGTTCTTTTAGGAAATAAATATTATTGTAAGCCGATTCCGATATGTGGGCGGCGGCCTGTATCTCGGAAACCTTTGCAATGGCACGTTTCAGGGCTTCGTCCAGAACTTCCGGCGTCAGTTCCAGCTTAACCAGATATTCCAAAACCTGATAGGAAAGGGCTTCCTTGGCAAACTGAAATTCCTCATAGCTGGTGAGGATGATAAATAGGGGCAGAAGCCTTTCTTCCTCATGGCATTTTCTGGCCAGTTCCAGCCCGCTCATCACCGGCATTTTTATGTCGGTGATGACGATTTCGGGGGAATATTCTTTGATCAGTTCATAGGCGGCTGCGCCGTTGGCTGCTGTGCCTATGATGCGGATGCCGTATTCTTCCCAGTTGATCATGGATTTAATGCCGGCCTGTATCAGCGGCTCGTCATCAGCAATTAATAAATTAATCATGTGTGGCCTCCTCTGTCTGAAAGGGTAGTAAAATGGAAACGGTAGTAAATTTCCCGGCCTGGCTTGTGACATGCAGGCCATAGGATGCGCCAAACTCATACTGCAGCCTTTTGTGGACATTGCTTACGCCGATTTCCCGGAAGAAGGAAGAATCCGTGGAGCGTTCCTTGTCCAGCAGGTGGGCGGCTACCTCTTCTTCCATTCCTATGCCGTTATCGGTAACGTCTATATGGACATCGGTATTGCCGTCCTGATAAATATGGATGGCGATTGTCCCGGCACTGCCTTTCGGCTCAATGCCATGGAAAATAGCATTTTCCACAATGGGCTGCAAGGTGAATTTCAATATTTTGCATGCGGTCAGCGATTCGTCTTCGATGTCAAAAGCCAGGGTAATGGCGCCGCCGTATCGGTACTGCTGTATGGTAAAATATTCTTTGATTAAGGATATTTCATGGGAGAGGGGAACCAAATTGGTGGTACCTTTGGAAATATCCTTCAGCAGGCGGGAAAGGGCGGTGGCCATTTCGGCTATTCCCGGCGCATTCTGGATGGTGGCCATCCATTTGATGGAATTTAGGGTATTGTATAAAAAGTGCGGATTAATCTGGCTTTGCAGCATCCGGTATTCGTAGTCTTTCTTCTGCCGTTCATCTTCGATGCGCTGGTTCATCAGGGACAGTACATTTTCGGACAGGTCATTGATATTCTTGCCGATATCACCCAGTTCATGCTCCCATTCCGTGGATGCATCCCGGGAGAAATCCCCGGCAGCAATCCGTTTCATCCTTATCTGCAGCTGCTGCACCGGCTCGTTTACGGTTTTTGAGAGATACCAGAAAAGCAGGATTCCGATGATGGCAGAGGCAGTCAGGATAATAAGCGTAACAATGAGGAAAGCTGAAAAAATATTGCGGGAAAGCGTATATTCATCCAGGCATTCGGTGATATATAGGTTTGGGGTACCGAGAGGGCGGGTGACCATAAGGTAGGTTTTCTGTTCCGTTTTATTCAGTACTTCCCATATGTCCGTGTCACTGCTTAACGCAATGTCAGACAAATGTTCTATCGGCTCAAATTCATCCTCGCAAGGTATGAGGTCTAGGCCGTCATAGCGGTAAAAATAGGTACCGATGCGGAAATAGAGCCGGCTGTCCCCGTGGGAGAAAGAATTCTTCATGGGATCGGTAATGACCGAAGCGGACATTTCCGTAAAGATATATCCGATTTCTCCTGTGCGGTAAGGATGGGCAATGGTGTCCAGCATGGGGATGACGGGAATGGTTCTGGTAGTGAAAAAGGGGTCGGGCAGCAGACCGGTGGATATTTCCCCGCTGTTTTCGTAAAGCGTGCCGAAATACGGAAGAGCCCGGATGGCTTCCGGAGATACGGCAATGTTGGAATTGATTGCTTCCACTATCTGTATCATGTCATTCCTGGAGGTTCCTATGATGACCATCCGGACAAGCTGGGCGGACAAGGCGGTGTTTGCGTTGTATATTTCGGTCATAAAATCATGAGCTTCCCGACGGTCCAGGCTGTTGGGGCTTTTTTCGCTCATGGCAAACCGGCGTACCTTATTGCTTTTCCGGCAGGAATCTATAAATCCTTTCACGTTGCTTATGTTGGCATCAATGGAAGCACTCAAAAAAGACAGCCTGTTTTCGGAGGTGCGTATCATATTCTGCCGGAAATTATAGGAAACAATAAAGTAGCTGACAGAAATGATGATAATGCTGAGAAACAGTATCATGGAGATGGTGCATAATAAAATTCTTGCGCGGATTGTATGGAAAAATTTTCTCATATAAAGCATCCATGCCTTTCTGATGGAGGGACTATTGCCTAACGATTCTGGCCGGAAGAGGGCGTTCGGTTTACGGCCCCCTTGCAGCAAGTACATTTTAACATAAGCAGTATTTTTTTGGAAAGGTAAAGAGGGGAAAATAATAAGAAAGAGAAAAAATATATCTTTTTCAAAAATAATGCATATTTTCCCCATGCTTTAAACAGTAGAAATAAAATATGAATTAATTATGAATAAAAAATTAAGATTTTTCATTTTATAAAGAATTTATAAATAATATAATGAAATAGCAAGCTACCTAAGAGACAGGCAGCGAGGGAAATACGGGGACGGAAATGAATATGGATGGAAGTCCCTTAAATTTAAGAACAGGGAGGAAGTTAAGAATGAAGAAAAAACTTGTAAGCGTTCTATTGGCAGCGACTATGCTGGCATCCGTTCTGGCAGGATGCGGCGGCTCCGATTCCGCACCGGCAGCGGATGCACCGGCGGAAACGGCACCTGCGGAGGAAGCGGCTCCTGCGGAAAGCGAACCGGCTCCGGAAGCGGAGGACGTGGCAGAGGCAGAGGAAGAGGCGCCTGCGGCAGACGGTGAGGCAGTTACCTTGAAATGGGCTATTTGGGATAAGGATATCACCCCTTATTGGCAGGCCTTGAAAGAAAACTATGAAGCAGCCAATCCTAATGTGACAATCGAAATGACGGATTTGGGTTCCACGGATTATATGACGGTCCTTGCCACCGAGTTATCGGGCAGCGGTTCCGATTTCGACGTGGTAACAATCAAAGACGTTCCCGGATATGCAACCTTGGTTTCCAAGAATACATTGGAGCCGCTGGACAGCTATATTTCCGCAGCCGGCATTGACTTAAGCCAGTACGGCGGCGTTGACAAGCAGGTTACGGTAAACGGCAGTCTGTATGAACTTCCGTTCAGAAATGACTTCTGGGTAGTGTTCTACAACAAAGACATTTTTGATAACGCAGGCGTTGCTTATCCGACAAACGACATGACTTTTGAAGAATATGATGCACTGGCAAGGCAGGTGGCGGATCCTACTTTCGGCGCACAGGTATATGGCACACACTACCATACATGGAGAAGTGCGGTACAGCTGTTTGGCGTGCTTGACGGACAGCACACTATTCTGGACGGTACATATGATTATTTCAAACCTTATTATGAAATGGTATTGAAGCAGGAAGACGATACTATCTGCCGTAACTACGCAGACTTAAGCGCAGAAGGTTTACATTATTCCGCAGCATTCTCCGGCGGGGACGTAGCTATGCTGAACATGGGTTCTTGGTATATTTCCACTCTGATTGCAAGCCTTCAGAGCGGCGAATATGATTCTTCTCTCTGCGGGAACTGGGGCATTGTAAAATATCCTCATGCAGAAGGCGTGGAAGCAGGTTCTACTCTCGGTACGATTACCGGCTTGGCAGTGACCAGCGTATCCGCAAACAAAGAGGCAGCTTTTGACTTTGTTGAGTGGGTATCCGGTGCGGAAGGCGCAAAGGTTATGGCTGAAACAGGTAACTTCCCGGCATTGATGACAGACGAAGTTGCAGGCATCATCGCAGGGCTGGAAGGATTCCCGTCAGATGCGGAAAGCAAGGAAGCATTGAGCGTATCCAATCTGTACCTGGAAGTTCCTTATGCCGAGAACGTATCCGAAATCAACGATATTCTTGACACATACCACAAGTCCATCATGAACCGTGAAATGACGGTAGACGAAGGCATTGCGGCTATGAACGAAGAAGTAGGCAAGGTATTGGGCCAGTAATTATAAAGGCAGGAAATAACGGGGCTGGCAGGTAAAATGGCCGGCCCTGATTTTTTCCCCGGAATATCCGGTGTTCCAATCGGATCACTGGGAACCGTCGGATATGATTCGGGAATTGCGGGGAAGGAACCATACAACAGGTCCGGTACCGGGCATAAAGCTGAGGAAGGGCAGGAGTGATAGAATGGATGAAAAAAAAGCGGCTCAGGTAAAGAAACTGGAAGCGGAATCCGCTGAGTTAATGAAAATGATTCGCACGGAAGGCGATATTGAAAAAAAGAAGAAACTGATTGCCAAGAGGGACGGTATACAGAGAAAAGCCACCGCAATCAGGAACAACAGAAGGATAAGCAGGGAAACAAAGCGTGACATGGTGGCTTACTCGTTTATAGCGCCTAACTTTATCGGGTTTGCCGTATTTACCCTGATTCCCATTGTATTTGCTTTCCTGCTTGCTTTTATGGATTGGGACGGAAGCAATGAGGCTTCTTTTGTGGGGCTGAAGAATTTTCAGAAGATGGTAGGGGATACCTTCTTTGTGGCAGCATTGAAAAATACAATTATATATGTTATCGGTACGGTTCCGCTGACAATGATTGCTTCGCTTGCGCTTGCCATTGTACTGAATCAGAAGATAAAGGCTAGGGGATTTTTCCGTACCGTGGCATTTTTCCCTTATGTAGCGTCGCTGGTGGCAATTACTGCGGTATGGAGCATGATTTTCCATCCGTCGAAGGGGCCCATTAACTACTTGCTCTTAACTGTTTTCGGCGTGCCTCAGAACGAACTGCCGAAATGGTTCAGCGGGAGTCTTGTGCTGTTTACCCTGATTCTGTTCAGCGTATGGAAGTATATGGGATATTATATGGTCATTTATCTGGCAGGCTTACAGGGCATTTCGGCGGAATTATACGAAGCGGGAAGCTTGGACGGAGCCACGACTTGGCAGAAATTCCGTTATATTACATGGCCGCAGCTGCGTTCCACCACATTTTTCGTAGTGGTCATGCTGACCATCAATTGTTTCAAGGTATATGACATTGCTGTCATGCTGGCCGGAGGCGGCGACGGCAAGCTGAGCACATCGGCCACCGTTCTTGTTTATTATATTTACCAGAACGCATTCAATTATTGGGATCTCGGGTATTCCAGTGCGCTGGCAATGGTATTGTTCCTGATGGTTCTCGTGGTGACCTTAATTCAGTTCAGATACGAGAAAAAATTAGGCGAATAGGGAAGGCAGGAAAGGAGGGTCCGAAATGGGTCAAACAAACAGTAATGAGGAAAATAAGAAATTCAGGTCAAAAAGAAAGAGTGAAATAGCCGGCAAAGTAGGCATTTATCTGATTCTGCTGCTGATAACGGCATGTATGGTAGTGCCTTTCTTGTGGATGCTGTCCGCCTCCATCAAGTCTAACCGGGAAGTGTTCTTAATGGATCCTTTCGTTTGGATTCCGGAGAACCCGAAGTGGGATAATTACATTAATATATGGACAAAAATCCCGTTGCTGAAGTTCGTGGAAAATACGGTAATATTGACCATTGTAGTTACGATTCTGCAGCTTCTGACTTCCAGCTTTGCGGCATATTCTTTTGCTAAACTGGAGTTTAAATATAAGAATGCATTGTTCCTTGCTTACATTGCGACGATTGCAATGCCTTGGCAGGTATATATGGTGCCTCAGTTCATTATGATGAGAGGGATGGGACTGAATGACAAATTGCTGGCTATGATTTGCCTGCAGGCATTTTCCGCATTCGGCGTATTTCTGATGAAGCAGTTTTATGAAGGGATACCTAACGATTTGTGTGAGGCCGCGCGGATTGACGGCATGAGCGAATATAAGATTTATGCCAGGATTATGCTGCCGCTGTCCAAGCCGGCACTGTCTACGCTGACCATTTTTACCTTTGTAAATACATGGAACGATTATTTGGGGCCTTTGATTTATTTAAGGTCGGAGACAAAGAAGACCATTCAGCTGGGCCTGAAAATGTTCATCGGGCAGTATTCGGCGGAATACGGGCTGATTATGGCCGGGTCGGTGGTATCTCTGATACCGGTTATCATCGTATTCCTCTGCCTGCAGAAATATTTTGTGGAAGGTGTTGCTTCTACCGGCTTAAAAGGGTAATATATAGATATATTGTGTATTTGTGCGTCCTGCGGGACCGCTTGCCGGGCAAGGTATGTCCGGCGGGCGGCTTCGGAGGGCGTTGGCAGTTAACTGACACAGCATTCATATTGAAGAAATTATGGAGGGAAAGTTATGTTATTTGAAAGCATGCCGGTCATTGCCGGAGAAGAAGTGGAACATGCACTGCGGTTCTGTGCGGAGCAGGTAATCGGGAACCTGCCGGACTTTACTTACAAATTCCAGAATGCTTACAGCGAAAACGGATTCTATCAGCCCATTGAGAACGGCGACTGGACGACCGGTTTCTGGACGGGGGAAATATGGCTGGCTTATGAATATATGAAAGAAGCCGGAGAAGCGGCGGCGGATCAGCTAAAGGAAGCAGGGGAGATTCAGATTGACAGCTTTTTACATAGGATTGACAATAAGATTGAAGTGGATCACCATGATATGGGATTTCTCTATTCTCCCTCCTGCGTGGCGGGATATAAGCTGATTGGGAGCATGAAGGGGAAAGAAGCGGCTATAAAGGCGGCGGATCAGCTGATTACCCGCTTTCATCCGGTGGGAGAGTTTATCCAGGCTTGGGGGCCGATGGATGCGCCGGAGAATTACCGGCTGATTATTGACTGCCTGCTGAATCTGCCTCTGCTTTACTGGGCATCGGAAGAGACGGGTGACGGTAAGTATAGGGAGATTGCGGAAAAGCATATCCATACGGCCGTAAAAAATGTAATCCGTGAGGACTATTCTACCTGGCATACTTTTTTCTTTAATATGGAAACCGGCGAGCCGGATCATGGGGCAACCTGTCAGGGCTACCGGGACGGTTCCGCATGGGCAAGGGGACAGGCATGGGGGATTTACGGATGTGCGTTGGCGTATAAGTATACGGGCCGGGCGGAATATATTGACAACTTTAAGCATGTGACGCAGTATTTCCTGGAGCATCTGCCCAAGGATATGGTTCCGTTCTGGGATTTGGAGTTTACGGACGGGGACGACCAGCCGAGAGATTCTTCTTCTGCTTCCATAGCGGCCTGCGGCATGCTGGAAATGATAAAATACATGGAGCCGGAAGATGCGGCGGTTTATAAGAAATATGCGATGCAGCTGATAAAGTCCGTATATGACAATTACGCGGTAAAGGATAGGAAGGAATCCAACGGCCTGGTGCTTCACAGTACTTATTCCAATCATTCCCCTTATAATACATGTAACCATTACGGTGTGGATGAGTGCAATTCCTGGGGAGATTATTTCTATATGGAAGCACTGACCAGGCTGCATAAGGACTGGGTTTTATATTGGTAAGGCATGAAAGGCAGTCCGTACTCTTTGGGAGTATCCGAAGGGAGACGGGATTGCCCTGTCGGTTTATTGCCGCAGGGTTTTTGACTGTGCTGTCCGATACGGCATTTAGGTGAAAGGAAGAAAAGAATGAAAACGGATTGGGAAGGAAAACTGAGCAGTAAGAAGGATTTTCAGGATTTGCTGTTGGAGATATTGAATCCGCTGCTTCCGTACTATAGCGAAGGAAAGGCGGAACTGATACTTGGCGTGACGGCGACCAATTATGATCAAAAGGCTATCCGTCTGGAGGCTTTTTCCAGGCCTCTGTGGGGGTTGGTTCCGTTCTGGGCAGGCGGCGGGCAGTCTCCCGTTTTTGAGGAAATTTATCGGAAAGGATTGGCGGCAGGGACGGATCCGGAAGGAAAAGAATATTGGGGAGGGTTCCATGCGTTTGACCAGCGTTTCGTGGAAATGGCGGCTATTTCCTATGGGCTGATACTTGCCCCGGAGAAAGTATGGGAACCTTTGACGGATAAGGAGAAGGATTGTCTGGCCGATTGGCTGTATGGGATTAATCAGTATGAACTTCCGGTATGCAATTGGGTTTTGTTCGCCGTGTTGGTGAACATTGCGCTGAAGAAGCGGGGCAGGAAGTATGATGCGGAAAAACTGGAAACTTATTTAAAAGGCGCGGATACTTTTTATCTTGGGGACGGCTGGTATCAGGACGGGGATTCCGGGCAGAAGGATTACTATGTGTCTTTTGCCATCCATTTTTACAGCCTGTTCTATGCGAAGGTGATGGAAGAGGAAGATCCGGAACGCTGCCGTATGTATAAGGAAAGGGCGGAGCTGTTCGCGAAGCAGTTTATTTATTGGTTTGATGAGAACGGGGCGGCGCTGCCGTTCGGACGTTCCCTGACCTATCGGTTCTCGCAGGTGAGTTTCTTCTGTGCCTGTCTGATGGCTGGAGTGGAGCCGTTTTCGGTGGGGGTTATGAAAGGGCTGATTGTGCGGCATCTGTGTGACTGGCTGAAGAAGCCTATTTTCGATCGGAATGATATTCTGACGATTGGGTACGGGTATCCGGATTTGGTTATGGGGGAGCGTTATAACGGGCCGGGTTCGCCGTATTGGGCATTGAAGACATTTGCCTTATTAATGCTGCCTGACGGACATCCGTTCTGGAAGGCAGAGGCAGAACCTATGCCCCGGCTGGAAGAGCAGAGGGCGCTTCCTTTTGCGGATATGTTGGTTCACCGTTATGAAAACCATACCACGGCCTTTGTGCCGGGGAAATACAGCCCGGCAGGACACGGGCAGACACCGGCGAAGTATGGGAAGTTTGCATATGATACCAGATTTGCCTTTAATGTGGCGAAGTCTTCCTGCGAACTGCATGAAGCGGCACCGGACAGCATGCTGGCTTTTATGGTGAACGGTTATGTGTATGTGAGGAGAATCTGCGAGGAGTTCAAGGTATCGGAGACGGATGTGACTTCCGTTTGGGTGCCTTATGAGGGAATCCGGGTGGAGACTGTGATTGTGCCTACTCAATACGGACATGTGCGTAAGCACAGGATAGAGAGCGACAGAGACTGTCAGGCTTGGGACTGCGGCTTTGCGGTGGAAATAGATGTGGAAGGCGAGAAGCTGACTGCGGAAGCCGGCGGTGCGGAGGCGGCAAACGGATATTGCTGCTGTCTGGTGAGGGCGGTGCAGGGAGACGGGAAAGGGGAAATCATCATTGCGGACCCGAATACAAACCTGCTGCATCCTATGACCAGGATTCCGGCGGTGCGGTATGAGGTTCATAAGGGGAAGAATGAGATTGTGACCGAGGTGCGGGCGGACTATCACAGGAGGTGGTAGTGTGGCAAAGTTATTTGGGTATGACAATCCGGTTTGGAGATTTATGGGCAGGGTGGCGGATGTATTCTTCCTGACGGTGCTGTGGGGAGTCTGCTGCCTGCCGGTGATTACGGTAGGGGCATCGACTTCGGCGTTGTATTATGTATCGCTGAAGATGGTGAAGAACAGAGAAGGTTATCTTTGGAAGTCTTTTTTCAAGGCTTTCAGAGAGAACTTTGCGCAGGCTACGGCAGCATGGCTGATTATGTTGGGAACCGGGGCGTTCCTTGGCGGGGATTTGTACTTTTTTTACGGACAGGGGCAGCAGGCGGCAATGTTTGCTTTCTGGGTGTTTCTTGTGCTGACGGTGCTGTACTTGTTTGTGACGGTGTTGGTTTTCCCGTTGGAGGCGAGGTTGGATACGAAGCTGGGAAATTTGTTTCTGATGGCGTTTATGGTCAGCCTGAAGAATTTTTCCTGGGTCATGCTGATGGTTGTGGCGTTGGTGTGTGTTCTGGCTTTGGGCGTGTTTGTGTTTTGGCCGGTTTTGTTTGTGGGAGCCGGTGCGGTGGCATACCTTCATTCGTTGATTTTGGTTTGGGTCGTGTTTCCGAAGTATGGGTGGAATGTGGAAGATGAGGAGGCTGCCGGAGCGGGAGAAAATCGGCTGTAAGACGGAGAAGAATAGGGAAAGGATGAGGTGTAAATATGGCGACATTGGCGTTGAAGGTTTTGGATAAGAATGGGAAGACAATCTGCGTGGGCAGCGGTGAGGATTATGTAAGCCTTGTCTGTACGGCAGAGTATAAGGAAGGGGATCGTATCGTATTGGAGACTGCGGAGAAAAATCTGCATGTGTTCCTGCAGGTGGACGATGCTTTAGGGGCGGCATTCTGCTATATTACCGGGAATGTGTCTTATGAAATACCTTTTGGGGAGAAACGTATCTGCTATTCACCGAAAGTATTTTACGGAAACAGGCATTATCTGTATGCCCGGGTGGCAAGGCAGGATGAGGTAGAGGCTTATCGGAACCTGGCATTGAACGTGTGTGACCAGCATGGCGACACGAACTGCTTCCCTCATGCTTATGCGAATGTGGAGACTAGGGGCGAATCGGTTTTCGCAGCCCGTAATGCCATAGACGGAGTGTGTGAGAACCGTTCCCATGGGGAGTGGCCGTATGAGTCCTGGGGCATCAATATGCAGGACGATGCGGAGATGACGGTGGATTTCGGCAGGGAGGTGGAAGCGGACAAGGTAGTTCTGTATACCCGTTCGGATTTCCCACACGATAACTGGTGGACGCAGGTAAAGCTGAGTTTTTCCGACGGCTCGGAAATGCTGTGGGATTTGGAGAAGAGCAGTCTGGCGCATGTGATTGCTTTTGAGAAAAAGAGAATCCGATGGGTTCGGCTGAGCAATCTGATTAAGGCGGACGACCCGTCGCCGTTCCCGGCTTTGAGCCAGATTGAGGTGTATGGGAAAGTGGTGCAGGAGTAATATCGGATTAATGTATATTGGGCGGAGGGAAGAAGTGATTGTCTCGGAAGCTTTCGCCCGTAAAAGCTTATGAGGAAAGAGGGAGATTATGGCTAAATTTCAATGTAACGTTATTTCTTATGTTTTGCAGAGGTCGGTAGATATTACGGTAGTGGTGCCCAGCAGTACCATACCGGAAGCGTTAGGCGGAGGGCCGGTGCCCACACATAGGGTGGAAGAGAAATATCCCGTTTTATATCTGCTGCACGGGTGGGGAAACAACCATGCTACATGGTGCGGGTATTCCAATATTGAACTCTATGCCGAGGAGCGGAATATTGCCGTTGTCATGGTATCAGGAGAGAATAAGAGTTATAGGAATGTTCCGGGGGGCGATAAATATTTTGAATTCATAGAAAAGGAACTGCCGGAATTTGTGGTTAATTATTTCCCGGTTTCGGACAGGCCGGAGCATTCTTATATTGCGGGGCTGTCCATGGGAGGCTATGGATCGCTGCTGCACGGTATGTCGCGGCCGGAGAATTTTGCGGCTGTCGGGGCATTTTCGGCAGCCGTAAAAATGTCTCAGGATATGGACGGAGAGGAAGACGAGAAAAAGAATCTGGATATTTACTATCTGACGGATAAAGCACTGCGGGAAGGAAGAAAGATTCCTCCTTTATATATTGCCTGTGGGGAAGATGATTTTTTGTATGAGGCAAACAGGGCATATAAAGACTGGCTGGCGGAAAAGAGTGTGGAGGTGACATGGGTGTCTCTGCCGGGCTATGCGCATGAGTGGCGTTTCTGGGACAAGCAGGTGGAAGAGTTTCTGAAATGGATTCCAAGGACAGACGGATATGCGGCAAAAGGCGTGCGGAAAGTGTGAGGTGGGATAGATGCAAATATTGTTGGTGAATATGGCAGCGTTGATTGTGGGTACGGTAATCGGCTGTCTGCTGAAAAAATATGTGCCTGAGAAATTGCAGAAGGATTCTATGCTTTACTTTTCGGTGGTAACCTTGGTGCTGGGCATTCGGCTGATTGAGCGGACAACAAGCTTTTCCGCAGTGGTCATAGCATTTCTGGCCGGCGGTACCATCGGCCATTTCCTAAAACTGGATGCACGGATGTCTTCTTTGCCGGAAAAGCTGGCAAACGGGAAGTCAGGGTTTGATGCCGGGACGCTGATGACAGGTTTTACACTGTATTGTGTCAGTACGTCAGGAATTTTGGGAGCCATGGATTTGGGGCTTTCCGGCGACACTACTTTGCTGATGATTAAAGCAGTTATGGATTTGCTGGCGGCTATTTTCTTTGCGGCGGCAGGAGCGGGATGGATGCAGCTTCTCATTGCCGTGCCGTTAGGAATTATATTGTTTGGTTTTTATTTCTTGTCGAAAATATTGATGCCGTATGTAACGCCTGAGATGATTGGGGACTTTTCATCCTGCGGGGGGATGATTCTGATTGTCAATGCCTTGCGGATGACCAAGCTTAAGAATCCTCCGGTGCTTGATTTGGTGCCGGCGCTTGCGCTTATTTTTCCGGTTTCATGGCTTTGGCTGACTTATATGGGATAGAAAGTGAATAAAACCTTTATCTGCTATTTTTGAGGAGTCCAAGTGTCCCCAATTCGGTTTATACAGTGTGCCGGCTGCATGAACCGAATCGGGGGCAAATTTTATGGCGGCAGTTTTGTTTTGCATGGTCCGTACCGGCACAAGGCAAAATTTCAACGGCGATACGGTGCATTGACTGGAGATTTTAACTAAATCCCGATAAGTACTTTTTTTCCGCAAAAGGCGAAGCCGTATTTGCGGATGTTTTCTTCCGGGATTCCTTTTGCGGCAAGGGAGGACGCATAGGCTTTTTCTTCTATTTGCCGCAACGCCGTTTGTACCGTGTCGGAAAGTTCCTTTTCGTCTTCCTCCTGTACCTTGAATTCAATGATAATGGCAGCATCTGCTATATTTCTCGGCTCTAACATTACGTCATATCGTCCAAAACCGCTTTCCCTGTTGGAAGTAATTACATATCTGTCAGCCAGTTCCACCATCATTCCCAAGACAAAGCCATGATAGAACCGTTCCGGTTCCTGAACGGAAGGATTTTTTCCGGTATCGAAATAGCTGAATGTCTGCAAAGCAACTTTATTCATATATGTGTTCATTGCTTTTATATTATCGGCCATTAAGGCTTTGATGAAATCATTATAATCAGACCGGACGCTGCCGAACCATTGCCGTATCATTTTCCGGAACATGGACTTTACTTCAAAATTAGTCAGTTCCAGTTCATAAACTTCCTTCCATTCTCCGAAGGGAGAGGTATATGCATCATAGTCCTTAACTTTCACATATCCTCCTGCAAGAAGAAGGCTCCATATAGCCTGCTCATCGCTGTCCAACAGGTCATAGACAATTTGCTCGTCAATTTCCGTCCGGATAGATTTACCCTGAAGAAGGATTTCAAAATTTTCCTTCATGGTTTTGCTGCCCCGTTGCACCAGTTTGCTGACAAGGGTATTGCTACTGGTATTTGCCCAGTAAGTTCCAGCCTTTCTTTCGTCCAGAAAGCCGATGACAGACCACGGGTTGTAAATATCCGTTACTTTTCCGAAAGAAAAGCCGTCATACCATGCTTTGACCAATTGTTTTTGGCTTCCCAATCCGTATTCCTCTAAGGATTGGAAGGTTTCTGCCTCTGTAAAGCCAAAGCAGTCCGCATACTTATTCGATGTGGCTGTTACGACTTTTAAGTTGTTTAAATCGGAAAAAATGGATTCTTTTCCTATCCGCGTAATTCCGGTCATAATGGCACGTTCCATATAAGGGTTTGCCTTAAAGGCAGAATGAAATAAACTCCTGGTAAATGCCGTCAGTTCTTTCCAATATCCGTTCACATAGGCTTCCTGCATCGGAGTATCATATTCGTCCAAAAGAATAATTACTTTTTTACCATAATATTTCCTTAAAAAATTGCACAAAGCGTTTAGGGAGTCGGCTGCAACATAATTTTCCATGTCGGGCGAAATCTTCCGGTAAAAGATTTTTTCGTTCTTGTTCAATAGGCCGCCGTCCAGAAGAAAATCAAATTTGTTGTACAGGTTGGTGATGATTTGGCATATCATTTTCCGTGCACCGGAATAGGAGATTTCTTTTACGTTGGCAAAGCTGAGAAAAATGACAGGATAGGTTCCTTGGAGACTGCGGTATTTTTCTTCCTGCCAGATGAAAAGATGTTCAAACAGATCGCTCCTGCCGGCATAATCGACAGAAAAAAATTTTTCTGTCATGCTCAGATTCAGTGTTTTCCCAAATCTCCGCGGACGGGTTATCAGCGTGACACTGTCATTGCTTTCCCACCATTCTTTTATAAATCTTGTTTTATCAATATAGAAATTGCCATCCGTTATAATTTTCTCAAAGTCTTGGGTGCCTATGCCTATTGTTCTTGCCATTGCCGTTTGCTGCCTCCATTCGCTTCGGATTGAAGTTCTGTCTATTTCTCTGAATTATAGTATATCTGTTTTCTCTGCGAAAGGCAATGTGTTTGCAGACATGGAAATCAATTTTGGGTTTTATGCATGCTCAGCTGCCGGACCCGGCAGCCTATGGACAGCTGATGCTATGCGGCAGGACAGCCGGCTTGCAAACGGAACTCTTGATTTTTCAGACACGCTTCCGTTCTGAGGCAAACGCAGCGGTACTAAGCCGCTAAAGAACAGCGTCTAAGTACCGGCGAAATGTTCTCATTGTATTTAGCTGTCTGATTTTGTATACTTTAAAATAAGAATCATCAGACTTCGAGAACATTCCCGGCGTTATATTGCAAAAGCAATTGCGGCGCAAACTTATGGAAGGAGCATGGCATGGCAGGAAAACCGAAACTCCCGATGGGGATAGAGAACTTTGAAGAATTGCGGACAATGGGATATTACTATATAGATAAAACAGGCCTGATTCAGGACTTGCTGGAGAATTTCGGTAAGGTTAATCTGTTTACGCGTCCAAGGCGATTCGGAAAAACACTGAATATGAGCATGTTGAAATATTTTTTTGGCATGGAAGGCAGCAGCGGACTTTTTGACGGGCTGGAGATTGCGGAAAATAAGGAAATCTGTAAAGAATATATGGGGAAATATCCGGTCATATCGGTCAGTCTCAAAGGAGTAGAGGGGGATAATTTTGAGGAAGCGAAAGGAATGCTGAAGAGCATTATAGGGAAGGAGGCAATGCGGTTCCGTTTCCTTCTGCAGAGCGGCAGTTTACCGGAAACAGAACGGCAGCAGTACAGCGCGTTAATCCATGTGAGTGAGAAGGGAATTTTTACAATGGAAGATGAACTGCTGAAAAACAGCCTGCTGCTATTATCCCAGTTCTTGCAGAAGCATTACGGGCAGCGGGTGATTATTTTAATTGATGAGTATGATGTGCCTTTGGATAAAGCCTATCAGGCAGGATATTATGATGCAATGGTAAAGCTGGTTAAAATTTTGTTCGGACAGGCGTTAAAAACAAATGACAGTCTTTACTTTGCGGTGCTGACGGGGTGTCTGAGAGTATCTAAGGAAAGTATTTTTACAGGCCTTAATAATTTTAATGTTTATACGGTGAAAGATGTGCAGTATAATGAATACTTTGGCTTTACGGATGCAGAAGTCCGGAAAATGCTTGAGGATTACGGAATTATGGAGAAATATAATGCCGTAAAAGGTTGGTATGACGGTTATCGGTTCGGCAATTTAGAAATATACTGTCCATGGGATGTTGTCAGTTATTGCCATGCATGGAAAATGAACCCGTCTGCGTCACCGCAGAATTATTGGGTGAACACAAGCAGCAATGATATTATCAGGAAATTTATCGGCGGTGCGAAAACTACTGCCAGAAATGAAATAGAGCAGTTAATCAATGGCGGCAGCATAAAAAAAGAAATACGGCAGGATTTGACTTACAGAGATTTGGATTCCGACATAGAGAATCTTTGGAGCCTGCTTTTTATGACGGGATATCTGACACAGTGTGGGGAGGAATATGGCGATAAGGTGGAACTTGTCATTCCCAATAAGGAGGTGCGTTGGATTTTTGCGGAGCAGATTAGGAACTGGTTTCGGGAGGAAACGTTAAAAGACGGTAAGAAACTGGAAAATTTCTGCAGGGCTTTTCAGGAGAATAAGGTATCTGTCATAGAGGAAGGGTTCAATGCGTACTTGAGAAAGACCATCAGTATCCGCGATACAAGCGTGAGAAAAGAGCGGAAAGAGAACTTTTATCATGGGATATTGCTTGGGCTGTTGGGGAATATGGATGGCTGGAATGTGAAATCCAATGCGGAGATGGGGGAAGGCTATAGCGATATCAGCATACAGATAGAGGATGAGAAGATAGGGATTATAATAGAACTGAAGTATGCGGAACATGCCGATTTGGATGCAGGGTGCAGGGAAGCCCTGCGGCAGATTATGGACAGAAAGTATGAGGAAGAGTTGGAGGAAGAAGGGATGACGGTAATTTACCGGTATGGCATTGCGTGTTATAAGAAGCGGTGCAAAGTGGTTTCCGGGTAGGGCGCGGGGAAGAAGATAAAATTCCGGTCTTAAATGGCGGGCAGCGGGCATCAGGTATTAAATTGGGCATATTTTTTCGGGGATATGCCCACTGCTTTCGTAAAAGCTTTCAGAAAGTTACTGTAATCGTTAAAGCCGCATTTTTCGCA
This sequence comes from uncultured Lachnospiraceae bacterium, assembly GCA_910579645.1. GTDB lineage: Bacteria > Bacillota > Clostridia > Lachnospirales > Lachnospiraceae > Kineothrix. Next base: position 23,304 of record CAJTVK010000064.1, read on the forward strand.
TGTTTCCGTTACGGACAGGCCTTCGTTTAAAAGGGCTTTCGCTATCGTAATCCGGCGTGCCGTAATGTATTTGTTAATGGTAGTGCCGGTAGTGGACTTGAAAATACGGCATAGGTAGGAACTGCTTAAATAAAAATGTGCGGACAGCTTATCCAAGGTCAGGTCTTCGGAAATGTGGCGGTTAATATAGGTCAGGATGTCATCTACCTGGGCATGGTTGGTGACGGTGATTTCCGGCTGTGTGTTATGGCTGTCTTGGCGGAAAGCTTTATTTAGGAATACCATAAGTTCCGTAAAGGCGCATTGTTCCGTTAAGTCGCCGCCGAAACCGCCGGCATCCGCTATTTTATGTATCAGATAGACAAAACGTTTGCTCATTTCCGCATCTAAATGCAGCTTATGAGGCACATTGTCTTCCCGGTAGGTGAAGCAATGGCTCAGGTCGGTGCTTTCGGAAGAAATGGATTGCAGATAATCGGGATGGATGGAAATGACGATCCTCTCATGGATTCCGGTGTCTATCTGTGTCAGGTAATGGCTTTCGTATTGATTAATGAAAAAAATGTCGCCCGGTTCTATGTCATAAAACCGGTTGTCAATCAGAAACTGCTTTCCGCCCGATATGGAATAATAAATTTCGTAACAGTCATGGATATGCATGTCCATGGGTTTTTCGTCTTTATACAAATGCGCTATGGCAAAATATTTGTTATCAATGCAGTACTTGGTTGCCAAACGGCAAGAGGTAAATTCTTTCATGGGTGATAGGGTCCTTTCTGCAGATGGGGGATAATAGCCGGATGACTGGAGGGATAGGTGTTTTCATAAAATGGCTATGAAATGATTATATATTATGTGTTCGGAATTTACAAGATTAGCGGTTTGTTAGCTACGGAAATCAATCTTTAACTGTGAGCCTGCGCGGCGGCCTTGGCCGGAAGCCTGTGGGTAGCCGATGCCAAACAGCAAAGCGCCCGGCCCGTACACAGAACCATATATTTTTCGGACCTTCGAAAAACGCCGGCACTTAGGCA
>CAJTVK010000065.1 GCA_910579645.1 uncultured Lachnospiraceae bacterium
CACTCTCGAAGAAAAATCCTGCGCACTATTGAAAAGTTATTTCTTGACAGTTCCTTACCGGTCACGGAGTGAACAGTAACTAACAGCGTGAGACAGCATGTTACTGCGTGAACTCTATCGTATGGTGAAGCAGGAAGCGGCCGTCCTGCAGCGGCTCTGCCTGAATGTCCACATTGCAGCGGGATACTCCCAGTTCCGTAAATACTTGATCCATATATCCGGCGGAATATGCGTCGTTATTGTAGGCATCATAGCATTGGAGCCAGATTTTCTCGCTGTCCACTACGTTTTGGAAAGTACAGGAGCCGCCTTTGGCCATAATCTGCCGGTAGCAGTCGTCATAATAGTCTTTCAGGCTGAGTATGACACTGTCCTCGCTAAAGCCGGCTTCCTGCAAGGTCTTTGCATTGCTGAAGTAGCTGCCGCTGCCTTCCCTCGGGCTTTTTTCCCGGTTTGCATACCATGTGCCGTTGCAGGGAGGCAGGTTGACGGACAGGTCTTCCCGTCTGTGGTTTTGACCAAACTCCCCATCTGTTTTATTGAAAAAGTCATAGGTGTTGGGCTCGGTATCATCCCAGGTGGCATCTACGTTGTAGTATTCTCCGTCCAGCCGGACGATGTTCCAGGCATGTGCCTCCCCTGCATAGCCGGTGCAGTAATAGCAGGGGATTCCCAACTCCGTCATCAGGTATTGGAAAGCACGGGCATAGCCGGCACATACTGTCTTGCCGTTTACCAGCCCGCTGTATGCGCTCTGGTTTAACGGTGCCCTTAAATCATAGGATATTTTGTCCAATAAGGCGTTGTGGACGTATACTTCTACCTCATAGTCCGTGCTTAAGTTCCCGGCTCCTGACAGAATCTTTTCCGCTTCTTCCCGGAACCGCGCTTTCGATGCCTCCAGATTGTCGGTGAGTTCGTTGAATTCCAGTACGATTTCCACGCATGTCCCGCTTCTGTCAAATCTCCCCCGGTAAGCGGAATTCAGCCAGAAAAGTTCCGGATGGTCGTTGAATACAGCCATGAAGACATTTCTTAGCTGTCCTTGGGACACCGGCTCCACCGGGTTGAAAACGGCATTTACCGCATTGGCATTGGCATAAATCTGCCGATACAGTGCCTGCCCGGCATTGTCCAGCATGGCATAGTATGGGTAAAATTCCGGGTCAAAGTCCAGGCCTTCCCCTGTTTCCCCATAGGTATACTGCTCCCGCAGCCGTTCGGCCTCTTTGTCGTCTACCTGCTCGCTCTCTCCCTGCACGGGTATATAGCCGCCCCTGCCGGCTACGGCCTCCGCCGGCTTCTGCTGTTCCTGCCTGTCGGAAGCAGGCTCTTCCCTTGTGCCCGTATCCTGTCCGGTATGTACTGCATTCAGCCCTAACACTTCGTCCGAAGTGGGGCCTTTCGGCACGACAGCCGCCGGCTCCTGCGTCCCTCCTGCAGGAACGGAACCTGTTCCTGCTGCCGCAGTTTCCCCCGTATGGTTTCCGGCACGGGCATTTTCCGCTGCGGCATTTCCTGCCCTTTCTTCTTCCTGTTCTTTTGTCTCCCTGTCCCCATAGAGGAAAGCCGCCGCCTTAGCCGACAGATCCGGCCGGAAGACACAGGCCAGAATGAACAGGCTGAGCAAGGACAGCAAGCCTAATATCCCGTATAATACTTTCTTCATATTTACCGCGAACCCCCTTTCCTGCGTTCCTCATCCGTCCGCCCCGAATCCCCCCGCAGAGCATCCGTCTCCTCTTCCGTCAATTCCCGGTAATCCCCAGGAGCCAGCCGTCCGTCCAGCTTCAGGCTGCCCATGGCTGTCCGCCGCAGGGAAACCGTCTCGTTGCCCACCGCTTTCATCATTCGCTTCACCTGATGGAACTTCCCTTCGGTTATGGTAAGAAAAATATGGTTTTCCGGAAGAATTTCCACCTTTGCCGGAAGCGTAGGTTTCTCTTCCCCAATGTCAACGCCTTCCTCCAGCCTGCGGATATCTTCCGCTGACAAACTTTCTTTCAGTCCCACCTCATAAACCTTGGCCACCTGTTTCTTCGGGGAAAGCAGCCGATGCGCCAGTTCCCCGTCGTTTGTCATCAGCAGAAGCCCTTCGGTATCCTTATCCAGCCTTCCCACGGGAAACAAATCCTCATATCCGGTAGCCTTCAGCAAATCATTCACCGTGGTGCAGGCATTGTCCCGGGTGGCCGACACCACGCCGGCAGGTTTGTTCAGCATATAGTAGACATATTTTTTATACAGTAGCTCCCTGCCTTTATAGGTTACCGTATCTGTTTCCACATCCACCTTATGTTCCGGCTTTACTACCACCGTCCCGTTCACCGACACGAACCCCTGCTTCAGTTCTTTTTTCACCTGGCTTCTCGTTCCCACTTTCATTTCACAGAGAAATTTATCCAAACGCAGCATATTCCTTGCCTCCAAACCACATTCTATTTTGTGTCTTTCCTCATATAATTTAACAAGAAAGGATTGTTCTGTCCCGGAAGTATAGGTAACGGCTTTTGCCGTTTCCTATAGATGTCATTCTTCATCCGGATTTATGCCGCCGCAGAAACGGCGGCACGGAGGTTAACTTGAAAAACATCAAGACTTTTTCCCTTACCCTTATATTCCTTATACTGACTGCCCTGCTTCTCACCTATCCCCTGGAAAGCCTTGCCTTCTCCCTGACCGGCCTGCAGCTTTGGTTCAATAAGATGATCCCTGCCCTGCTTCCCTTTATGATACTGTCGGGCATGATGGTACGCCTTAACCTGACCGAATATTTTGCCCGGCTGGTCAGCCCTCTGCTGATGCCCCTTATGCATATCAGCTTAAACGGCATCTATGCCATAATAATAGGCTTTCTCTGCGGCTTTCCCATGGGTGCCAGAACCATTGCCGAAATGTACTCCTGCGGGAAGCTGTCCCGGGAAGAAGCATCCTTTCTGCTGGCCTTCTGCAACAACATCGGCCCTGTCTACTTTATCAGCTTCGTCCTCCCTACCTTGGGGCTGAAACGGAAAGTGCCCTATCTTTTCGGCATGTACGGGCTTCCGCTGCTGTACGGCATGTGTTTAAGATATACCGTATATCGGGAACGGATAGCCGCCCCTTCCCCGAAAGTTTCCGGCCGGACAGCCAAAGCAGGGAAATTCCCTGTCGGGCGAAAGGGACTGTCCGCAGCGGAGCAAAACCAAGGCCGGCACGACCGTCCGCAATCTTTGCTGGATACTTTGGACGATGCCATACTGTCCGGGCTGTACGGCATTTCCAAGCTGGGGGGATATATGATTCTTTTTAACCTGTTAAACCTTGTCCCGCAGATATTCCTGACATCCGTTTCCGTTGCCGGCACGGATTCCGGCAGCCTGTTAAACTGCCTGCTGGAAATCACCAGCGGAATCAGCCGTGTAGGAGATGCATCTCCCCTGCCTGTGCTGCTCCTGCTTCCTTTCGGAGGCTTTTCCTGCATTGCACAGACCTACAGCATGATTAAGGAAACCGATTTGTCCGTCCGCAGCTATGTCCTGCACAAATTAGCATTGTCCGCCGTCACCGCCGCATATTACGGACTGTTTGCATTACTTTTTCCTTCTTCGTTTCTTCTTTGAAGAAGAACGCATCTTCCCGGCCAATATCAGGCGTGCCGACAGCAGCAGCGCAAGCAGGATAGCCACACAGACAAGACATACTTGCAGAAAATACGTCACGGTAATCCGGGGGGCACTCCCTTCCGTGTCATCCGCCTGTATTCCTCCCACAAGCCCGCTTCCGCCCTCTGCCATGCTTTGTCCCGTCTCTTGGTCCGTTCCTGCTTTTTGCCCGCCTGCATTGCTTTCCGCCGACATATTTCCCGCCTCCACCGCTTCCTCATAATACATGGACGGCAGCGAGACATGGTTGCTCTCCGTGATCCGATCGTACCCGTTGTATACATTGACTACCGCTTCCCCCAGAATGCCTGACGGAACTTTTATGGAAAAGGAAATATGATCCGTGCCGCGGGGTTCCCATCTCTGCAAATCGGAAAAGGTTTCGCCGCCGTCATAGCTGTAGCTGTAATATAGGATATAGCTGTCATAATCCGCCGCCGATACATTTAAAGTCACTTCCCCCGTCTGCGTATCCACCTCTCCCACTTCAAGGACACAGACATCCGGTTCCGTCGTATCCGGCTTCACCGGCGCCAACGGTTCCGCCACTTCCACATTTTTATAATTGCTGTAATCTACGCCAAGAACCTCGGAGCGCAAACCGAAATACTTTGCCGCGGCAGTGGCATCCAAAATGCCGAACTGTTTCAGTTTTTCCTCCGAATCATAAAAGCCCTGATCGTTTGCCTGATCCAGATGACAATGCTCAATCAAGGCCGCCGGCACATCCATGGCCGTGGCATGGCGGAGAATTCCGTAATAATCTTCCCCCTTGTCATTCAGCCTTGTTTTTATCCCTCTGGAATACAGCCCTTTCTTCTCCAGCAGTTCCATCTCCACGCTGGCAAACGTATAGCCTTTCTGATATTTGTCGCCGAATGCGGATACCCATACTTCCGCCCCGAACAGATTATGGTTCTCCGACATATTGAAATGCAGGCAGAACAGAAAATCGGCCTTCAGGTTACGGGCAAACTCCGCCCTTTCTTCCAGAGACATATCCCAGTCCCCCTCATGGGTCAGATATACCTCCACCTCCTCATATTTTTCCAGTTCTTCCTTCATGGCCTTTGCCACCGTCATGGTCATCTCTTTTTCCGTATAGTCCTCATATTCCGCCCCCAGATTCGTTCCTCCATGGCCGGGATCCAGCACTACCACCACCGGCTCTGCGGCATGGACAGGCTGTCCCATGCCGAAAAAGAATCCAAAGGCAAACAGACAATAACATAACTTGCTCCCATATTTAAAAATGCATTCCTTCATATTATATACCCCAGAAAGACCGGTTCCATTTCCATGTGAAACCGGCCTTTTCATCATTTCTGTATTCATCCATTTCCTTCCGTCTTCCATCCGTCCTCCCGCATGGCTTTCCCTGCGGCAGTGTCTATTTCAGCATGTCCAAATTCAAAGCTTCATTTCCTCCGTTCTCTTCCTCCAGCAGATAATCAATTTCCGGCGGACGCAACTCCGTCCGGTTGGCTCGGATTACCTCCGCATACCCGTTCAGGTTATTGATGAAGCTCTCATAATGGGAAGCCGTCATGTTCACCGTCTGCGCAATCAGATTCTCCAGATTGGCCAGCATTTCGTCCGTATACTGCATGGCGGCGGTCCGCACGTTGTTCGCCTCTATTGTGGCATTGTCCAATATTTCCTGTGCCTGATGGGTGGCCAGCGTGACTACCTCATTCGCCTGCGCATACGCCTGCTGCATAATCTCATGCTCGTTAATCAGTTCATTGGTATGTACGGTAGCCTCATTAATCAATGCCTCCGCCTTTGTACGGGCATCGTTCAGGATTGCCTCCTTATTGCTGATAATCTTCTGATACCGCTTGATTTCATCCGGTGTTTTCATCCGCAGTTCCCGCAGAAGCTCATCAATTTCTTCCTTATTCACAATAATTTTCGTATTGGACAGCGGCTGATATTTACAGCTGTCAATATATTCCTCAATCTCATCAATTAACTGTTCAATCCTGCTACTCATATCCGTCTCCCATGGCTGTCCCTAACATCCTCGGACAACACTATCTATGCCCATATTTTTTATACATAAGCTCTGCTACAAAATCCGGCACGCACTTGGATACATCCCCATTGAAGCTGGCAATTTCCTTTACGCTGCTGGAACTTAAATACGCATACTCCAAGCTGGTTGTGAAAAACATCGTATCCAAGTCCCCGTCCGACAGCTTCCGGTTCGTCTGGGCAATCTGCAATTCATATTCAAAATCGGTAATCGCCCGAAGCCCCCTGATTGCCACATGCACGTTTTTCCTCTTCGCATAATCTATTAATAAGCCGCTGAAAGAATCTATCCTCACATTCGGTATATCCTTCGTCGCCTCTTCTAATATCTTAACACGTTCTTCCACAGAAAACAATGGAGTCTTTAAATGATTATTCAACACACTTACAGTTAATTCGTCAAAAATATCCGCAGCCCGACGTATTACGTCAAGATGCCCAAAAGTCACCGGATCAAAGCTGCCCGGATAAATCGCTGATTTCATTTCTATTACCCTGTCCCTTCCCGCAGCATGCCCAAACAGTCCGTTCCGGCACACGCGATTGATTACACCTGCCTTTTTATAAATACATGCTTATTGGTTTTATAATTCTTCGTTTTCTCTACCCGGTATCCAAGTTCCTGCACAAAGGAAAAATCCTGCCCAAGCGCCGCTTCCGTCACAATCAGGCTGTCACCGGTCACATAAGGCATCTTTGCCAGCGCACGGAGCATTTTTTCCTCATATCCCATCCCATAGGGCGGATCCAGAAAAATAATATCCGCTTCTTTCTCGTGAACGGCCGCCAAGGCTCCCAAGGCATCCTGCCTGATTAAAACAGCTTTGTCTTCCAATCCGGTAAATTTTACGTTCTGCTGAATACAGGCAAACGCTTTTGCCCCGTTTTCCACAAAATAAGCATGCCTTGCCCCGCGGCTTAACGCTTCTATCCCTATCTGCCCGCTCCCGCTGAATAAATCAAGAAATATGCAGTCCGGCAAATAGGGCTGCAGCATATTGAACAATGTCTCTTTAATCCGGTCGGTAGTGGGTCTTGTATCCATCCCCTCCGGCGTTTTCAAAGGAAGGCTCCTTGCCGTCCCCGCTATCACTCTCATAACTGTGTACTGACCTTTTCACAATGTCATTCCGATAAGCCGCAGTCATAGGCTTATCGGAATGACATTGAACCTTTCCCTCTTTTTTCCCCGGCATGCCTGCGGCTCTCTTTCCCACCGAGATATTTAGCACGCCCGGAATACATTCCAACTCTAATAATAATCACTTCTGCGTTTGCGGTCAATCTTTTTATAAATTTTTAATGGTCCCCCTTTTTATGCATGGGGAATATTGGTATGCTCCGAGATTTCCCTGCTCAAGGTCACCAAATCGTCCACGCACAGGCCATGCACGGAAGAATGTCCCGTGATGCGTGCAAAAGTCTTCAGTTCCTCCAACGTCACGTTCAGATAATTGGCTACTCTCTGCGCCGCCCGGTCGGTTTTTAACCGTTCCCGCAAACCCGGATCCTGTGTGGCAATCCCCACCGGACAGTTGCCGGAACCGCAGATCCGGTACTGCTGGCATGCAGCCGCAATCAGCGCCGCGCTTGCCACGGCGACCGCATCCGCTCCCATGGCAAGTGCCTTTGCCACATCCGCCGACACGCGGAGCCCTCCGGTAATGACCAGCGAAATATCGGAATGCACGGAATCCAAATATTTTCTTGCACGGTACAGCGCATACACCGTAGGAACCGTAGTGGCCTCCCGCAGCAGGAAGGGACTGGACCCGGTGGCTCCTCCCCTGCCGTCAATGGTTATGAAATCCGGCTCTGCATAAACGCAGTATTCCAAATCCCTTTCTATCCGTCCTGCGGCTATTTTAATGCCGATGGGCCTCCCGTCGGAACGCCGTCTTAGCATGTCCACCATATCCTTTAAATCTTCTTTGGAATTCAGTTCCGGGAACTTGCTTGGGCTTTGCACATCCTCTCCCTGCTTTTTCCCGCGCAGCCGGGCGATTTCCGCCGTCACCTTCTCCCCGGGAAGATGCCCGCCCATGCCGGGCTTTGTCCCCTGCCCTATTTTGATTTCCACCGCATCCGCCCCACGCAGGTTCTCATCCGTCACGCTGTATTTATTGGGAATATATTCAAATATGTATTTATAGGAAGCTTCCCTTTCTTCCGGCAGAATGCCCCCTTCCCCGCTGCACATGGCCGTTTTTGCCATTGCCGAGCCTTTCGCCAGCGCAACCTTGATTTCTTTGGACAGCGCCCCGAACGACATATGGGAAATATACACCGGATTTTCCAGAATCATCGGCTTCTTTGCATGCTTCCCTATTACCGTCATCGTTGACACAGGCGCATCCCCGTCCAAAGGGGCAGGGTTCAGCTGTGCCCCCAAAAGCAGAATATCGTCCCAGTCAGGCATAGCCATCTTCGTCCCCATTGCTCCGCTGACGCTTTTCCCGGTCACTGCCATTTGATGGATTTCTTCCATATACCGGCAGGATTCATCCACCCGGTAATATGCTTTGTCATAGCTTAAATCCGAGGACGGGGTTTCCTCCTCCGGCCGGCCGTCTCCCCCGCCGGAAAGCCCGGCTTCTTCGGCCGGCACAGCCTCCTCACGGAATTTCTCCCCGGGCTGGCGGCAGACCGGGCACTCTTTTGGCGCACTCTCCCCTTCATGAACATAGCCGCAGACTGTACAGATATATCTTTTCATATTTTCCTTCCTTTCTGATAGATACGGTTTTCTTCTGTTGCCTTATTTTACCATTTTCCCGAAGGAACTGACAATATGTCTGTCCCTTTTTGCAGAAAAATCGTAGCAGTTCGGCCTGCGGCTTCCCTGTTACGGAATCTGCCATATGCCGAATTGTTGTTCGTATCGTTGTTTGTTGTATTTTCTTTACACATTTTTGAATCTCCATTATTGAATGCATGTTTGTTGTGTGGTATCATGGCATACAACACAGAAAAGTATGACGGAGGTGTGAAATGGAGCAAATCAGTTTCCGAATAAAAGAATTGCGAAAGAAGCATAACTTAAGCCAGAAGCAAGTAGCTGCCTATTTAGGAATCCCGCAGAAAACCTATTCAAACTATGAACGGAACACCCGGGAAATCCCGGCTGTCTATGCGGTAAGCCTTGCACAATTATATAAAGTAAGCGTAGATTCCCTTCTTGGCATAAATACTTCCGCCAACGGAATCGACCTCAATGCCGCATTCCTGCAAAATGTCTCTTTGAAAACGGTACTGATTCATATGCACCGGCTGGACCACCACCGCCGCCAAGAACTCATCCGCTTTTTATCGTATTTAACGCAGCACAACTCATAGCGGCAGAAGAAAGAATATTTTTCACCTGAAGCAATATTTTTTGAAAGGAATATTGGGGAAAAAACTCAGGCAGAGGATAACAATATTTTGTCCTCCTCTGCCTGGTTCCATCCTTTTATTACAATCAAAGATTGTTTAATCATAGATTGTTTAATCATAGATTGTTTAATCATAGATTGTTTAATCAAAAATCATTTGACCTGCCTCCGGCTTAAACCCGGATTTTCACTCCCTTCCCGTCCCGCTTGCCGGCTTTCAGCTTATTCAGTTCCACCGTCTTCCCCTTATACTCAATGGCTCTGCCTACGGAATCCATGGTATAATATACATTTTCTACCCAGTCTTTCGCTCCCAGCTTCATGCCCCGGACCCCTATCGCCCCCTTTTTCTTTTCCGGTATTTCTTCCACTGCAAAACGGAGGAAATAACCTTCCCCGGTCTGCAAAATAATATTTTTCTGCCCGTCCATAAGTACCACGGACACCACTTCGTCCCCTTCCGACAGCTTGGTGGCCGCAACCGTACGTTTTGCCACATCAAATTCCCCGCCGTCCACAATTTTCAGCATGGCCTGCTTTGTGGCAAAAATCAGCCGATATAAATTGAGATGTGTCTGGCTGGCAGCAAAGACAATCTGCTCCTTCTCCGCGCTGTAATTGCTCACATTGTCCACCGGGATTCCCTTGTCCCGGAATTTCCCGAACGGCAGGTCCGGTACCTTTATCGTATGCAGCTGTCCCGTATTGGTAAAAATGCAGATGCGGCCGGTATTTTTGCATGGGAAGATATATTTATTCTCCGCCTCTGCCGCCTCCCTGTTCCTTTCATAAGTAGGCATATCCACCGTCTTCACATAGCCGAAGCGGTCCATCAGGCACATAACTTCCATCTCTTCGATTTTCTTTTCCTCATAAACCGCCTCTTCCCCGTTTTCCACAACCGTCCTTCTCGGCCTGCTGTATTCTTTTTTGATGGCATCCAGTTCATTCATAATAACCTGTGCCATGGAATCCCTGCGGTCAAGAATATCCTCATACCGGTAAATATTAGCCATGGTTTCCTCATGCTCTTTTATCAAAGCCTCTATTTCCAAACCGATTAATTTATACAGCCGCATTTCCAGAATGGCAGTTGCCTGTTTTTCGGAAAAGCGCAATTGTTCGGCCATAATCTTCGATTCCTTGGATTTGAATTTTATGCCCTGCGTAGTCCCCTCCACCAGACAGGCTTTCGCCATGGCCCGATCTTTGCTCCCCCGCAGTATCTCAATAATCAAATCAATGACATTACATGCCTTAATCAGTCCCTCCTGGATTTCCTTCCGCTCCTGCTCTTTGGCAAGCATCGTCCGGTACTTCCTGGTGGTCACCTCAAACTGAAAATCCACGCTGGCCTTGATGATCTGCTTCAGCCCCATGGTTTCCGGCCTGCCGTCCGCAATGGCAAGCATATTTACGCCGAAAGTATCCTCCAGCCGGGTCTTCTTATAAAGCATGTTCTTAAAGTTCTCTACCTCCGCATCTTTCCTCAGTTCTATCACAATGCGGATTCCTTCTTTGGAGGATTGGTTGGAAATATCCACGATATCCTGCGTTTTCTTGGATTCCGCCAACGCCGCCACATCGGACAAAAATTTGGAGATATTGGCGCCAATCATGGGATAAGGGATTTCGGTAATGACCAGATTGGTTTTCCCTCCCTTGGCTTTCTCTGTCTCCACTTTACCGCGGACCTTTATCTTGCCCGTTCCGGTTTCATAGATTCCCAAAAGTTCATCCTTGTTTATAACTATGCCGCCGGTAGGAAAATCCGGCCCTTTCACATAGCGCATCAGTTCCCTTGTAGTGATATCCGGATTTTTCATATAAGCCTTCGCCGCATCTATGACCTCCCCTAAATTATGGGGCGGTATGCTGGTCGCCATCCCCACGGCAATGCCTTCGGAACCGTTGACAAGCAAATTGGGAATTTTCACCGGCAGCACGGAAGGCTCCTTTTCGTTCTCGTCAAAATTGGGGACAAAATCCACCACATCTTTGTCTAAATCCGCCAGAAAAGCCTCCTGCGTGATTTTTTCCAGCCTTGCCTCCGTGTAACGCATGGCCGCCGCGCCGTCTCCTTCAATATTCCCGAAATTTCCATGCCCGTCCACCAAAGGCATGCCTTTTTTGAACTCCTGTGTCATGACTACCAAGGCATCGTATATGGAACTGTCCCCGTGAGGATGGTATTTACCCATAGTATCGCCTACGATACGGGCACTCTTCCGGTAAGGCCGGTCGTAGCGGATGCCCAATTCATACATATCATATAAAGTCCTTCTCTGCACCGGCTTCAGCCCGTCCCGCACATCGGGCAGCGCACGGGCAATAATGACACTCATGGCATAATCTATGAAAGATTTCTGCATTACTTCCGAATATTCCGTTTTGATGATTCTGCTGTCATCCATGGCACTTTCCTCCATTGCTGCAAAAAATCAGACATCCAGTTCCGCATCCGTGGCATGCTCATAAATAAATGCCTTACGCGGCGGGACTTCCGTTCCCATCAGCAGTTCCGTCACCTCCGAGGCCATACGCGCATCCTCGATTTCCACCAGCTTCAGCATCCTCGTTTCCGGATCCAGAGTGGTTTCCCATAGCTGCTGAGCATCCATTTCTCCCAAGCCTTTGTAACGCTGCAGCGTAAAAGGCCCTTTATGACGCTTCCTATAGCGTTCCAACGCCTTGTCATCATATAAATATTCCTCTTTTCCTTTTGCCGGCATCGCCTTATAGAGCGGAGGCATCGCAATGTATACATGCCCTTCATAAATCAGTTCCGGCATAAATCGGTAAAACAGAGTAAGCAGCAAATTTGAAATATGGGCGCCGTCCACATCCGCATCCGCCATGATAATGATTTTATCATAGCGCAGCTTGGATATGTCAAAGTCATTGCCATACCCCTCGGAAAACCCACAGCCGAACGCATTGATCATAGTCTTAATTTCCGCATTGGCCAGCACCTTGTCTATGCTGGCTTTTTCCACATTCAGAATCTTGCCCCGTATGGGCAGTATCGCCTGAAACGCACGGTTTCTCGCCGTCTTCGCACTGCCGCCCGCAGAATCTCCTTCCACAATGAAGATTTCGCATTTGGACGCATCCCTTGACTCGCAGTTCGCCAGCTTCCCGTTGGAATCAAAGGAAAACTTCTGCTTTGTCAGCATATTGGTTTTGGCTTTCTCCTCTGTCTTCCGTATTTTCGCCGCCTTTTCCGCGCAGCCGATGACATTTTTCAAAGTTTCCAGATTACGGTCGAAATAGCGGACGATTTCTTCCCCCGTCACCTTGCTGACTACTTTTGCCGCATCCTGATTATCCAGCTTTGTCTTCGTCTGCCCTTCAAAACGGGGATCCGGATGCTTGACGGAAACAACCGCCGTCATGCCGTTGCGCACATCCGCCCCCGTGAAGTTGGCATCCTTTTCTTTCAGTATGTTAAGTTCCCTTGCATAGGTATTGATTGCATTGGTGAACATTGTCTTAAAACCGGTCAGATGAGTGCCGCCCTCCGAATTATAAATATTGTTGCAGAATCCAAGCACGTTCTCATGAAATTCGTTCACATACTGAAAAGCCACCTCTACGGAAATCCCTTCGCTTTCCCCCTGGAAATAAATGACATCATGGATGGTTTCCTTGGATTTATTCATATCCTTGATAAAGCCGGTAATCCCTTCCGGCTCATGAAACTCTTTCCTCTCTTCCGGCTCTTTGCGCCGGTCGGTAAACAGAATCGTCAGTTCCGGATTCAGGTAAGCCGTTTCATGAAGCCGGCTCTTCACGTCATCCTCCTTGAATCTGGTCTTGTCAAAAATGGTGTCGTCCGGCAGAAAGTTAATCTTTGTCCCGGTCTCCTTTGTCTTTCCCACCACCGGCAGCAGGCCGCCGGCCAATTCAATGACCGGATTTCCCCGCTCATATTTATCCTCGTAAATCATGCCTCCATGCTTTACCTGAACCGTCAGATGCGCGGACAGGGCATTGACCACCGACGAACCTACCCCATGCAGGCCGCCGCTGGTCTTATAAGCCGAATTATCAAATTTGCCGCCCGCATGCAGCGTAGTAAACACCAAACGTTCCGCGCTGACCCCCTTTTCATGCATGCCTACCGGGATGCCCCGGCCGTTATCTTCCACCGTGGCGGAACCGTCCGCCTCCAGCGTCACCTTTATCGTATCGCAATGCCCGGCCAGATGCTCGTCCACTGCATTATCTACAATCTCATATATCAGATGGTTCAATCCTTTGGTTGAAACACTTCCGATATACATTCCGGGTCTCTTCCGTACAGCCTCCAGCCCTTCCAGCACCGTTATGCTTGAAGCGCCGTATGTATCCGCTTTTGCCATCGCTTTCACCCTTTCTCAATGAACGTCCATGTCTTATTGTCAAATGCCTGTTCGGTTTATTTCCAAACACAGTCCTCTTAGCAGTTCCGCCGCATCTGCGGCAAAAACCTCTGAAGGCTCCGTCCCCATGCAGGAACTTTCCGCCAAGGCTTTCGTTCATACAGGCACTTCTGCAAGACGCAATCTGTAGTATAGCATAGATTTTGTATTATGAAAAGAGAAAAATACCGTATATGGTGGGTCTTAATAACAGTTCCGCATAGGCTGAACTGTTACGGGTCTTACATATGTGCATAAACTAAAAAACATGAGCCGATACGAAACATCAGCCCATGTTCTGCCCTCTTCTTTTTCATAAAATACACGATAGGTTTCCTTCTGCCGCTCCAAAGCCTATATTTTCTTTGTACAGGCCACCGCCAAGGAACCAGGCCCGATATGACAGGCAATGCTGAGTGACAGCGGATCCATATGAATGTCAAAACCGGGAAATTCTTCTGCCAATTCTGCTTTCAGAGCCAACGCGGCCTCTTTATTATAAGTATATGCCACCTGCAGCCATATATTATCCTTGTCCGCGCCGCCAAATCGGTTATTCATGTCATTGCGGATGGCATTTATCATAATGGATTTCCCCTGATTAGTAGTTCTTGCCTTCGCAAAAGCATCCAGCTTATCTCCCTGAATCTGCAGTACCGGCTTCAGCCTCAGCAAAGTTCCCAGCGCCGCTGCCGCAGGCGTAATCCTTCCGCCTTTTTTCAGATAATACAGCGTGTCCAACATGATATATATGCTGGAATTGAATTTATCCCCTTCCAGGAATTCCTTAATCTGCAGCGCGTCCATCCCTCTGCCTGCCAGCTGCAGCGCATCCAGCGCCGACTGCCGCTGGGTAACGGATATCCGCTGATTATTGACTACCTGCACTTTCCCGTCATAATCCTGCGCCAGCATTATTGCGCTTTGGCAGGAACCGGACAAGCCGCTGCTCATAGGAATATGGACAATTTCATCATACTCTTTCAGCAGCCCGTCCCACAAATCCAATACCGATTCCGGTGAAGGCTGACTGGTCACCACATCATCCCCGTTTGCCAAGCGTACATAAAATTCTTCCTGCGTCAGGTTAATATCTTCAAAATAAGTCTCTTCCTTAATCATAAAAGGCATAGGAAGCACATGAATCCCCAAATCCTTTGCCTGCTGCTGCGTAATTCCGCTGTTACTGTCCGTTACAATTGCGATTTTAGCCACTTCACCCTGTTGTATCCTATATTATTAAGGATACCTCTCCTTTTCCTTAACATTCTCATGAAAAATATCCCGCTTCATTTGCGTATACACTATTTTATACCCGCAAATTACCGCTACGAATTTATTATAACATCCCTATATCAAAAGTCAATTCCCTGATTGCATGCCCGCGGACATTCCTATTGCCCAACCCGCCATTCTTCTATATACTATATACGAACAGATAAACAGATAATCAGCCTGCACAAAGGAGCCTATATACTATGAAACACTTAACAGCACACCCCTGTTTCCTTCTCTTCCTCCTGCCCGCCCTGCTTCTTGCTGCCTGTGCTAGGAACACGGAACCGGTAAGCCGGCAAGGGTTCTATTTTGATACGGTCATCCGCATCACCCTGTATGATACCGATGAGCCGGAACTGTTGGATCATTGCTTTGCCCTGGCGGAAAAATATGAAAACCTGCTGAGCAAAACAAAAGAAGGCAGCGATGTATGGAAACTGAACCATGCGGACGGAGCACCCGTGGAATTACAGGAAGATACCTTGCGGCTTCTCCGCACAGCCCTGTCTTATGCGGAACTTACCGGCGGCAGGATAGATCCCACTGTCGGCAGCGTCAGCAGGCTCTGGAATTTTACCGATCCGGAAGCCGCCGTGCTCCCGGAACCCTCCTTGCTGACTGAGGCCCTTACCCATGTGGATTACCGCCGCATCACCATAGACGGCAGCCGGGCAGCACTGAACGACCCTGACGCGGAACTGGATCTGGGCTTTATCGCCAAAGGCTACATTGCGGACCGAATCAAGGATTATCTTGTTTCCCAAGGGGTTACCAGTGCGTTAATCAACCTGGGAGGCAATGTCCTTGCCGTTGGCGGCAAACCGGACGGCTCTCCCTTTAAGGTCGGCATCCAGAAACCTTTTTCTGCCGACGGCTCCACTGCCTGTGTCCTTTCCGTCACGGATCTGTCCGTAGTCTCCTCCGGAAATTATGAACGCTATTTTATGAAAGACGGAAAAATATATCATCACATTCTGGATACCAAAACAGGTTATCCCGTCCGGAATAACCTGTCTGAAGTCACGGTATTATGCCGTTCTTCCACCGACGGGGATGCCCTTTCCACCGCCTGCTTCATCCTTGGGGCGGAAAAAGGCATGGCACTGATTGAATCCCTGCCGGATACGGAAGCTCTCTTCCTCACCGCGGAAGGGGAAATCCTCCGTTCCGACGGGCTGAAAACAATTTATGACTGACACCTCGTTAAACGGTATCACATAAACAGTCGGCAGCCCCGCCGAAAAGCGGCGGGGCTGCCGAACTGACGGAAAGCAGTTTTCAAACACGCTTTAATGCTTTACAATCGCCTTCTTCGGACACTTCTCCAGACAAGTCCCGCATCCGGTACATTTCTCATAATCAATGGAAGCCAAAAACTCTGCCACTCCCACCGCCTCGGAAGGACAGTTTTTCTTGCAAAGCTGACAGCCGATACATCCGGCCGTACAATCTTTCATGACCACAGGCCCCTTATCCTTGGAGCTGCAGGCTACCGCATATTTGGCATCATAAGGAATCAGCTCGATTAAGTGCTTCGGGCAGACCTCCACGCATTTGCCGCAGGCTTTGCACGCCTCCTTATCCACTACCGCAACGCCGTTCACTACATGGATGGCGTCGAAGGGACAGACCTGCACACAGCTTCCGAAACCCAGACAGCCGTAATTGCAGGATTTCGGCCCTCCGTTCGGCACAAAAGCCAGCATCCGGCAGTCTTCTATCCCGTGGTATTCATAATCTGCGGTGGTCCTGTCGCAGTCTCCCTGACATTTCACAAAAGCCACTTTCCGTACCGTCTCCCCGGCTTCCACGCCCATAATGCCTGCGATTACCTTCCCTACCGGCTCACCGCCCACCGGGCAGGCATTCACTGCCGCCTCCCCTTTGGCAATCGCAGCCGCCAGTCCGGAACATCCCGGATATCCGCAGCCGCCGCAGTTATTGCCGGGAAGCGCATTCAAAACCGCTTCCTCTTTTTCATCCACTTCCACCTTAAACTTAATGGCCGCCAGACCTAAAAACAATCCTATGAACAGCCCAACGCCCCCCACTATGGCGGTGGCTGTCACTACTCCTGTCACGCTCATTCCATCCACCTCCTACAAAAGTCCCGAGAATCCGCAGAATGCGATTGCCATCAGTCCCGCCGTGACAAGCACGATAGGCATGCCCTTAAAGGACTCCGGGATATCGTTATATTCCATTTTTTCGCGGATGCCGGCCAGAATAATGATGGAAACCGTAAAGCCTGCCGCAGTTGCAAATCCGTTGACAATACCTGTCAGGATACCGTATTTCTTCTGCACGTTAGTAAGCGCAATCCCCAGTACCGCACAGTTTGTTGTAATCAAGGGCAGATATACGCCCAGTGCCTGATAGAGCGAAGGCATGAACTTCTTCAGGAACATCTCCACAAACTGCACCAAGGCCGCAATGACCAATATAAATACAATGGTCTGCAGATAGGTGATGCCCAGTTTCTCCAAAACAAACTTATAAATCACTCCTGCCACCGCCGATGCCAAAGTTATGACAAAAATTACCGCCACGCCCATGCCCGCCGCCGTATTCGTCTTCTTAGACACTCCCAGGAAAGGGCACAGCCCCAGAAACTGGCTCAGCACTACATTATTCACCAAGGAGGAACTGATTAATATAATAAGCAAATCTTTTACCATTTTACTCACGCCCCTTTCCGTCCGCATTCTTCACGGCCTGCCCTCCGGCATTTCCCGTTTTTCCGTTTCCCTTTCCGGAACTGCCATAAAACCTGTGGCTGCAGCCTTCTTCCCCGCAGTTCATACAATCCTCATTGCAGCCGGACTGTATCTTTGACATATCCTTGCCCTTCTTCTCCCCATTGATCCGGATCTTATTCTGGATTGCCGTCAGTGCAGCCAGTACGAAAAACGCCCCCGGCGCCATAATGAAAATCGCACAGGGCACATAAGCCTCCGGCATAATGCGGAACCCGAAAATTTCCCCTGCCCCAATCAGTTCGCGCACCGCGCCGATACAGGTCAGCGCAAAGGAAAAACCAAGTCCCATGCCGATTCCGTCAAACAGGGAAGGAATCACCGGATTTTTGGAAGCATAAGACTCCGCCCTCCCCAGAATAATGCAGTTTACCACAATCAGGGGAATATATAATCCCAAAGCGTCATAAAGCGCAGGAATAAAACCCTCCAGCAGCAGTTCCACCATGGTCACAAAAGACGCGATGACTACGATAAATGCCGGAATCCTCACCTTATCGGGAATGATGTTCCGCAGCAGCGAGATAATCATATTGCTCAGAGCCAATACCACCATGGTCGTCAGCCCCATGCCCAATCCGTTCATTGCCGAAGTGGTGACGGCCAGCGTCGGACACATGCCAAGCATAAGCACAAAAGTAGGATTTTCCTTTACCAGCCCGTTATACAGCCGTTCCATGGAACTTCCGCCCGTATAACCGCTTTTGCCGTTCTTACTCATTGCCATTCCCTCCTCCCAATACCGTGCGGAAATAATAAAGCCCGGCATTTACGCCGTTGGTCAGCGCATTGGTCGTGATGGTTGCGCCGCTGATGGCGTCAATCTGGTTTTCCGCCGCTGCATTGCCCTTCACATATTCAAAACTCTCCACGCTTTTTCCTGCGAACTGCGGCTTCAGCACATCCTCGGCACGCATGCCCAGCCCGGCCGTCTCCGATATGGCCAACAGAGATATCCCGTTCAGCGTCCCGTCGTTTCGGATTCCCATCATAAACTGAATGTCTCCGCCGTAGCCTTCATGGTCAATAACCGTAATCACATATCCCAGTGCCTTGCCGTCTTCATCTTCGGCAATCAGCGTTTCCCCGATATCCACGCCTCCGAAGCCCTGCTCTGCCCAAGAAGCGTCTGCCGGCGTATTGTATTCCGTCTTCTGCCCGTTCTCTTCCCCGGCCTGCGTCTGCCGTTCCGTTTCCTTAAACCCGGCCGCATCCGCAAACACTTCCCTGCATGCCTCCTGCTTCGCCTTTTCCTTCTGTACTGCAATCGGCTCTTTCGTCACCTGATACACCACGCCGAGAATCAGCCCGGCAATTAAGGTAATGGCAAACAGAATCAAGGAATCCTTCACCATATTTCTCACATCATTATTCATGCCCGTTTCCCTCCTTTTGTGCCGAATGCTTTCGGAAGGGTCGCTTTCTCAATCAGAGGAACCAATAAATTGCCTATGATGATTGCATAGGAGACACCCTCTGCGGAAGGCCCGAAAATACGGAAAATCCCCGTCAGTATGCCAAGCAGTATGCCGAACACATACTGTCCTGCCTTTGTAATCGGCCTTGTCACATAGTCCGTCGCCATGAAAAACGCACCCAGCATCAGACCGCCGCCTGCCAAGTGGGCACTGATAAACGCGGTATCCACGCCATGCCCGCCGAACAGGCAGATAAAAACGACAAAGCTGACAATATAACTGCCCGGGATACGCAAATCAATCACGCCCAGTAAGACTAAGAAGCAGGCGCCCAGCACAATCGCTATCATGGATGTCTCCCCGATAGTCCCGGATGTCCTTCCTATCACCATGTTCAGAATATCCACGCTTTCCCCGCTTTTCAAAGCCGCCAGGGGAGTCGCCCCCGTATATGTATCACACTCAAAATTGGTCATGATGGAAGTAAAGGAAATCAGCAGAAAACATCTTGCCGCCAACGCCGGGTTCATAAAATTCTGCCCCAGCCCGCCGAACAGCATCTTCACTGCCAGAATGGCAAACATGCCGCCGATTACGCCAATCCACCAAGGTGCGCTGGAAGGAAGGTTCAGAGCCAGCAAAAGCCCGGTCACTACGGCAGAGTAATCCCCTATCGTCACTTTCTTTCCCATCAGTTTCTCATATGCATATTCCGTAAATACAGTAGTAGCCACTGTCACAACTATTAAGATCAGCGCATCCACCCCAAAATTATAAATCCCGAAGCCCGCCGCCGGCAGCAGCGCCACTATCACCGCCAGCATAATGCTGCTCGTAGTCACTTTCGACCTCACATGGGGATTGGAGGACACCTTCATCAAATCACTCACCGTCCGTACCTCCCTATTTCTTTTTCCGTTTGGCCAACTGCATTTTTCGCATTGATTTAATCGTCTGCGTCAAAGGCCTTTTGGCCGGGCATACATAACTGCAGCACCCACACTCACAGCATTCCATTCCGTTTTCCGCCAGAAATGCCTCTTCGTTGTAATGCTCCGCATAATCCGCCAGTCTTCGCGGGACTATCCTGCCCGGACAGGCCTCCACGCATTTACCGCAGTTAATGCATGCGCTTGGCTCCATCCTGGACACATCGTCCTGAGTCAGGCATAAAAGCGCGGAAGCCGTCTTTGTGGTAGGCACGTCAAGATCAAAAATGCCAAAGCCCATCATCGGCCCTCCGGATATGATTTTCACCGGTTTTTCCTTGAAGCCCCCCGCCTCCTCCACCAATTCATGATAATTCGTCCCAATCCGCACAATAAAATTACGAGGGTCTGCAATGGCGTCTCCCGTCACGGTGACAATCCGGTTCATCAGCGGTTTGCCAAGCATAACTGCATGATAAACCGCCACCACCGTGTCCACGTTGTCCACAACGCATCCCGCGTCTGCCGGAAGCATGCTGGAATTGATGCTCCTTCCCGTTGAAGCAAAAATAATCTGCCGTTCCGCGCCTTGAGGATATTTGGTCTTAAGAGCCTTCACGCTGATACGCCCCTCATCCTTCGTCAGCTTCTTCAGCAATTCGATGCAGTCCGGCTTGTTATCCTCCACTGCCAGTATCCCCCTGGCATTGTCAAAAAGATGCAGCATAATTTTCAGTCCCTGCACCAGTTTTTCCGGCTCTTCCAGCATCCTCCGGTAGTCGGAAGTCAGATATGGCTCACATTCCGCACAGTTGACTATCACATATTCTATTTTCTCCGGCTCCTTCGGGGAAAGCTTGATAAAAGTGGGGAACCCTGCGCCGCCCATGCCGACGACCCCGGCCTCCTTCACTCTTCCGATAATCTGCTCCTTTGTCAGCTTTTCATAAGAATCCACAGGAGAATAAGCTACTTCACTGTACCGTCCGTCATTTTCCACCACAATGCTCATCACGTTATCGCCGGTCACCACCCTGCGCGGCTCAATAGCCTTCACCGTTCCCGATACCGTTGCATAAATCGGCGCCGACACAAACCCCGTAGCCTCCGCAATCTTCTGCCCCGTCAGCACATGGTCCCCTTTCGCCACAATCGGCGTTGCAGGCGCACCGATATGCTGGGACAGAGGGTATACCAAATCCCCTTTGGGCAGCACTTCTTTTATCGGCTTATCCTTCGACATATCTTTTCCGTCGAACGGATGAATACCGCCCACAAATGTTAATTTTGCCATTTTCCACCCTTCTTTCTTATATTTCCGCGCAGCACAGCCCCTTCCCGGGTTCTTATGCCGGACGGATATTTTTTCACTCCGGTTCCTGTCCCCTCCACGGCAGCCATGCACCGGCGAACAGTAACGCTCTATAAACAATATACTATTTTTCTACAAAAAATACTACTGGAAAATGAAAAAACATGTTATTATATACAAAGAAGTTTGAGGTTGGGATGAGGACACGCCGGATCTTATGCGATAACCCTAAGAGCCTGTGTCCGCCCCGCCGCTACCAATAATTTCAGAAAGGATATGATAATCTGTGAGAACCTTACGCCAAACCATTCATTTACCGAATTTAACCTATCCTTTGGAGAAAATTGCACCTATCGATAAAATATTATTCCTTGACATAGAGACCACCGGCTTTACTGCCAGAAGTTCCTGCCTTTACCTCATCGGAACCGCTTATTATGAAAACGGCAGATGGTATGTAAGGCAATGGTTTGCCAATAAGCCGGAAGAAGAAGCGCAGCTATTGTCCGCCTTTTTCGGTTTTGCTTCCAAATATACCCACTTTATCCACTTTAACGGGAATAATTTTGACCTGCCCTATATTCTGCAGAAATGCGAACAGTATCAGCTGCCTTATCGTTTTGACGGCTTTGAAGGAATTGACATTTACCGCCGTCTCTCTCCCTATAAAGCCTGCCTGCGCCTGCCCAATTGCAAGCTGAAGACTTTGGAACAGTTTGCGGGCATTGAACGGGAAGACAGGTACAACGGCGGGGAATTGATCAGTGTCTATCATGATTATGTGAAAAACCCTACCGATTTTGCGCTGCAGGCACTCACGCTCCACAATGCCGATGATATGAAAGGCATGCTGCAGATTCTTCCTTTGCTGGCTTATTATGATCTTTTTAACGAAGCGCCGCGTCCAAAAAAGGTACAGGCCAATTATTACCATGACATGGACGGAACACAGCATCAGGAACTGATTATGAAGCTGACGCTGCCTGCCCCCCTTCCCAACCCGTTTTCCTGTTCGGCCAAAAGCTGTTATTTCATGGGGGAAGGCAGGGAAGGCAGCCTGCGCGTCCCTCTCTATGAGGAAGAAATGAAGTACTTTTATTCGAATTATAAGAATTACTACTACCTCCCCGATGAGGATACGGCCGTACACAAGTCCGTGGCATCGTATGTGGACAGAAAACACCGCATTCAAGCCACTGCCGCCACCTGCTACACACGGAAGCTTTCCAGCTACCTCCCCCAATGGGATATTTTATTTGAGCCGTTCTTCAAACGGAACTATAATGAAAAAGACATGTTTTTTGAACTGACGGAAGAAAGAAAGATGGAGCGGGATTTGTTTTCCCGATATGCCGGACATGTTTTGGGCATGCTGGCCGCTTCCCGATAAGAGCATAATCCGGCAGGGAACATTTTCCTTAACAGCTCAGCCTAGTACATCATTGCATTAATCCTTGAGTAATCAGTGCTTGATGTTTACATCAGGGCAAGGCGGAAGAGGGAGGAGATGCGGTGGCATCGTTGACCGATGACAACGCGGCACTGGCACAAACAGCATGTGCTGATTACTCAAGGATTAATGCAATGATGTACCAGTATGACCCGCACCAATTAACCATATGTTTCACTTGTCTAAATTTCCATCTGCTGTGTTGCACATTCTTATGCTGCACATTCTTGTGTTACATACTCCTGTGTTACATACTCCTGTGTTACATACTCCTGTACATTGAAAAAAGCCAAATTCACGATTTGGCTTTTTTCAATGCATCTGCAATATTTCAAATTTCCCGCAGCCTATCCGATTTCGGCAATCCATCCTTCCGGTGCTTTGATTTTGCCCATCTGAATTCCGGTCAAGGTTTCATACAGCTTCTTTGTCACCGGCCCCATATCCGTCATGCCGCTGGGGAAACAGATTTCCTTTCCGTGGTCTACCACTTTCCCTACCGGGGAAATGACCGCGGCGGTGCCGCACAGTCCGCATTCCGCAAAATCTTTTACTTCCTCAAACAGGACTTCCCTTTCTTCCACTTCCATCCCCAAATATTCTTTTGCCACATATACCAATGAACGCCTTGTAATAGAAGGAAGAATGCTGTCCGACTTCGGAGTTACCACCTTGCCGTCCCTTGTGACAAACAGGAAGTTGGCTCCTCCTGTCTCTTCCACTTTTGTCCTGGTAGCCGCATCCAAATACATATTCTCGTCAAAACCGTTCCTGTGCGCCGTCTGAATTGCATAAAGGCTCATGGCATAATTCAGTCCGGCCTTGATATGACCTGTGCCGTGAGGAGCCGCACGGTCAAAGTCACTGACGCAAATTGTCAGCGGTTTTACCCCGCCTTTAAAATACGGCCCTACCGGCGTAGTAAAAATCCTGAACTGATATTCGTCCGCGGGTTTTACCCCAATCACCGGATTCGTGCCAAACATATATGGCCTTATATAGAGCGTGGCTCCGGAGCCAAAAGGCGGGACAAATCTCCTATTTGCCGCCACTGTCTCTGACACCGCCTTCACAAAACGTTCTTCGGGAAATACCGGCATTTCCAGCCTGACTGCGGAATCCGCCATCCGTGCCGCATTCAGGCTCGGACGGAAGGTGACAATCCGGCCGTCCTCCGTAGTATAAGCTTTCAAACCTTCGAAAACCGTCTGTGCATACTGGAGCACGCCTGCGCACTCATTCACCGTCACCATGGAATCTTCCGTCAGAATGCCGTCATCCCATGCCCCGTTTTTATAGTTAGAAACAAATCTTTTATCCGTTTCCATATAACCAAAACCAAGGTTTTCCCAATCAATTCTGTTCATATCCATCAATATCGCTCCCTCTTCCACAAATACTTATTTTTCCTATCCATTATTATACTTTTTTTCCCAAAAGTCAACCTTAAATGACGACGGTTCCGCGGAAATCGTAATAGTTCAGCCTAAATGTTGTGTTGGGAGGCGGATGCCCGTGCGTGAGTTTTTTTAGTGGCCGGCAGTTCCGCTGCTGCCGGC
>CAJTVK010000066.1 GCA_910579645.1 uncultured Lachnospiraceae bacterium
CCGCTGTCATAAAACCTGGCCTGCGCAAAATGCTTCCCGATCACAGGGTCGTAGCAGTAGTTCGTAAACCGCAGGCCGTCCTCCGGCACGCTGCTGCCCGCATCCGCCTGCACAGGTGCCTTCAGGTCACCCCACGCCCCGCGTTCCGCATACCGCAGCAGGTTCCCCTGCCCGTCTGCCGCCAGCAGCGTGCTCCCCATGAGGTCCGGCTGCAGATAAGCAGTCACGGCTGCCGGGGTTACCGGCTCCGCCGCCGGAATCGTGCCCGCCGCCGGTGCATCCGGCCATGCGGACACTTTCTGGCTCACCCTCTCATAGCCGTGCCCATACACGGCACGGGTGATTCCCACGCCCTTCTCATATGCCATCAGGTCATTGTTTAGCCCGCCTATGTAATCCACCGCATAGCTAATCTCCCTTCCGGCAGGCCCTTCTGCCCCTGTCCTGGTCTGCATGTTCCTCACGCGCATGCCTAAGGCATTATAGAAGTATTCCGTTGTCTCTCCATTCTCTAAGTTATGCCCCTGCACCATACGGCCCGCCGCGTCATAAACATATTTCCTTATGACACTGTCTCCGCACCGCTCCTCGGTCAGGTTGCCGCGCCTGTCATAGCCGTAGCTGTAAGGCATGCCGTTTTCCGTCCTGCCTGTCAGCTGGTTCCATTCGTTGTACTGACATACGGCCTCCGTTATTCCGTCCACGCTTCTGCCCGTACGGTTTCCTGACGCATCATAGGTATAAGCCTCCGTTGACTGACCGTCCCTATAAGACACCAGCCGGCCCAAGATATCATAAACATAGCTTGTGCTCTCCGTCATTCCGGGCACATTTCCGCTTCTCTCCCGCCCGGCAATCCGTCCCGACATATCATAGCCGAACGTCTCTTCCATGGACATCCCGCCGTCAAAACGATAAACTGCCTTTACGGGCTGCCGGACGGCATTGTAAGTATAGTCCGCCGTGCTGCCCGGCCGCTTCATAGTAAGGATATTCCCTGCCGCGTCGTAGCCGTACTGTACGGCCTGCACCTCTCCGTCCGTCACGCTCACTAACCGTCCGTCCCTGTCATAGGCATAGCCCACTGTGTTCCCGTCCGGATATGTTATCCCCGTCCGGTTCCCTGCCGCGTCATAAGCATACCCGGTCACACGGCCCTCATGGTCGGTCACCTTTGCCAGCCGCCCGGTCAAGCCGTATTCCATTGTGGCCGTGCCGTTCCAGTCTTTCAGTTCTACCAGTTCCCCGCGCTTATTATACCGGAAAGCGGCTTCCCTGCCGTCACTATAGCACATGCCCACCGGACGGCTGTTCAGGTCATAGCTTATGACGGTGCGGTTTCCATCCTCGTCCGTGGCTTCCGTAAGATTTCCGTTTCCGTCGTAGACATAGGACTTCTCCCCGGCCAGCGGATTGGTTTCCTTCACCCGGTGCCCTTTTCTGTCATACTGATATAGGGTTATGCATTTCTGTACCCCGTCTTCCGACAGGCATTCCTTCACCCGGTTGTTTACCTCATCGTATTCATATTCCGTCACGCTGCCCAGCGCATCCGTAATGCTGGCCAAGTTGCCGCAGGCATCATATCCGTACTGTGTCACCCCGCCTCCCGCATCGGTCACTGTGGCAATTTTTCCGTCCGACGTATAAGTGAATGCCGTCTTCTTTCCGGCGGCATCGGTGACGGACTCTGTCCGGCCAAGAACATCATACTCATAGGTCACTGTGTTTCCCAGCGCATCCGTCTCCTTCACCGCCTGCCCAAGGGCATTATATTCGTAAGAGACCATTCCTCCTTCCGGCAGTTCCACGCTTGCCAGCTTTCCGTCAGGCGTATAACTGTATGAGGTCACATTCCCGTTGGCATCCGTCTGCGTCAAGACTCTGCCCAGGCTGTCATAGGTGAAGCCGATATGGTTTCCCAAGGCATCCTGCATTCCTTCCAGCCTGCCCATGGCATCATAGGCATAGGACGTTTCCGCGCCTTCCGGATCGGTCACCTTGGCCAGTCTGCCCGTTTCCGTATAGCCATAGGCATACACCGCACCGTCTTCCCCCGTTACCTGCGTCAGCCGGTTCAGGGCATCATAAGCATAATGCCATGTGTTTCCGTTGGCATCCGTACAGGAATCCATATTGCCGCAGGCATCATAGGTGCACTTACGCTTATAGCCTTCCTCATCGGTGATTTCCACCACACGGCCCATCCGGTCATAGACATACAGCCTTACGCCTCCCGCCGGATCCGTTTCCTTCACGCGGTTGCCGCTGCCGTCATATTCCATGGCATAAACCCCGCCTTTCGGATCCGTGACGGCTGTCAGCTGTCCTTTGGCATCATACTCATAGACCGTTTCCCGCCCTATGGGGTCTGTTGCCTTCACCATACGGTTATTGGCATCATACTCATAAGCATATACATTCCCGCCGGCATCCGTCACTTTTGTGCAATTCCCGTTCCGGTCATAGGCATAGGATGTCTTTGTCCCGTCAGGCGCCGTCTCCTCCGTCAGCCTTCCATTCCCGTCATAAAAGTAAACCGTGCGGTTTCCGCCTTTGTCCGCTGCCCCTGTCAGGTTCCCGTCGCCGTCATATTCCGAGGTTTCTGTATAGCCGTCCATGTCCTCCATGGAAACCACCCTGCCCAGCTTATCATAAGCAAAGGATACCACGCCCGCCGCCGTGGTGACCGTACTCAGCCGGTTCTCCGCATCATAGGCATACGCCGTAACCGCACCGCCCTCGTCCGTTTTCGTCAGAAGATTGCCCGCTTCATCGTATGTATAGCTTATGCTGTGTCCCAAGGCATCCGTGACAGCCGTGACGCGTCCCATGGCATCATAGGCATAATCCGTACGGTGTCCAAGCGGATTCGTAACGGCAGACACCTGTCCCATAGCGTCATAGGCATAGCAGAAGGTGCCTCCTTCCGGATTGACGGCCTGTGTCAGCCGGTTTACCGCATCATATACATAAGAGAAAGCGCCGCCGTCCGGATGTGTCACGGATATCCGGTTGCCCATAGCATCATAAGCATACCCGATACGGTAGCCTAACGGGTCGGTTTCCGCCGTCAGATTCCCTCTCTCGTCATAGTCGAACCGATACGCATTCCCCAGGAAATCCGTGGCAGCAGACACTTGCCCCATCCCATTGTAAGAGAAAGTCCGGCAGTTTCCCATCCGGTCTGTCGTCTTGATACGGTTGCCGTTTCTGTCATATATGTAAGTGACGCTGCCTTCTCCGTCCGTAATGCCCAGCAAATCTCCCGCCGCGGAATATTCATATCCCGTTGTCTTTCCTTCCGGAGAAGTATAAGATATCAGCCTGCCTATAGCATCATGACGATAACCGTATAGATTCCCTTCCGGATCCTTCGCCTGGCTCAGATGATTGTTCCCGTCATAAGCATATGTCCAGAGATTGCCGCTCTTATCCGTATACGAAATCAGATTGTCGTCCCCGTCATAGCCATAGACACAGGCATTTCCCCGCTCATCCGTTGCCGATACCAGATTGTTCCGTTCATCATAGGCGTAAGCATGTATGCTGCCGTCACGGTTTACCACTTTTACCGGCCTGTTCAGGCTGTCATATTCCGCTTCCTCTGCCGTGCCGTCCGGATGAATCACTTTATTCATGCGCCCGTATTCATCATACTCCATCTGCGTGACATTGCCAAGGGCATCCCTCTGTTCCGTCAGCTGGCCGTATTCGTTATATTGGTTCCGGACACCGTTTGCCCCCAGTTCCGCCGCCGTGACACACAGCTTCCCGTCATAATGATAAACCGTATCGTACCCTGCCTCATCCGTAAAAGTCGTTGTACGGTTCTCCTCGTCATAAGCAACCGAACTGCTGCCTCTTCCGGCAATTTCCTGCGCCACCACCCTTCCCCACGGATCATACTGATTCGTCAGGTAAATCATTCCCGCAAAATCACTGATTGTCAGCAGATTGCCCGCCGTATCGTAGGTGAAAGCCATGCCTGCCCCTTCGGGATTGATTGCCGATGTCAGGAAATCCCCTTCATAGGCAAAGGCTATGGTATTCCCCATGGCATCCGCCGCCTGAGAAATATGTCCGTTCTCATAGGAAAACGTCAGCTTGGCTCCATGCCGGCTTTCTATTTCCGTCACCTGTCCTTCGCTGTCTGTAAGGAAACGGAAGGTTACCAATCCGTTCTCCGTCATCTGTTTCAGTCCGAGATTCCCGCCGAAGAGGAACTCCGCCCCGTCTCTGTCCTTCACGGCATAAGAGCCGTCTTCTCTTTTTTCCATTGTGTACTCGGTGTCCACGCCTTCTGCCGGCTGCAGCATTCCGGCTCCGTTTCCTATGGCAAAAGCCGCCGTCTCACCGTATGGCGTGCTGAAATATACGTTTTCCTCATCCATATACAGCAGATAGCCAAAAGAAAATGTCCACTTTCTTCCCAATGCTTTATAAGCCGTCTCTCTCTGCGAGTCATACATAGCCGTGAAATGAAGAGCATCTTTGCCGTAATCCTCCAGCCATGTGTAACTCCACAGGAACGCACCCGTCATTGCGTTCACCGGATCCGCTCCCATATGGGGCAGTTTTCCGTCCGGATACTTCCTTCCCGGCCTGGAATGAGGCAGCCCGCTTTTCCTGAAGATTTTAGTCCTGATAAACTGCAGCGGGCTGGGCAGGCTGAGTTTTATTCCTTTTTGTGATCTAACCGTATACTGATGTTCCGTATTCGGCCTCAGTTCCGGGAAAAACTTACAGAGCCGTTCTTCCTTTGCCCCCCATTCCCTGCCATAGGCCCGAGCAGCAGTCCCGGGGATTCCCTCTTCTCTGCCCACGGAATAAGCCACGCCGTCAAAAACCACTTCATAGCCGTCTGCCTCAGGTACTTTTTCCCAACTGAGGATAACCATATCCATCGTGGAATCCGCCCGGATGCCTGTAGGCGTTGCCGGCCTGTCTTCCAATGTCCTGACCGTCCCTTCCTCACTGAACGCACTGCATACATAAGAATTCTTTGCACGCACTCTATATCGGTAGTCGCTTTCCGATTCCAGTCCCGCGATAACTTTGAACGGTTCCGTCACTTCATACAGACCTCCCTGAAACTCCAGTTCATAGGAGGAAGCCCCATCCACGGCATCCCACTGTATCCGAGCCGCTTGCACATCCGGCTCTGCGGAAACATTTTTCGGTGTTTCGAGCAAGGTACGCACCCCGCCTAAAACGCTATATGCACTCATCCCCGCACTGTTTCCGGCACGGACGGCATACTGATGCACGGTATTGGGCAGCAGTCCTTCTATTTTCTGCGGCGGGCCGGATACCTGCAGGACTTCATTGTCAAACAATACTTCATAGCTGTCTGCCTCTTCTGCCGGCAGCCAGCTTACCGTAACGGAATCTGCCGTGGCCGCCGCACTGACATCCGTGGGCACTGCCGGCGGCGCAAGGAGCGTCTGTATCGTCTTCTCCGCGCTGAAATTTCCCGGCCCCCCTGCATTTCTCGCACGGACGGCATATCCGTAATCCGTCTTCTGTTCCAATCCCGTGAATGTCTTTGAAGTGCCCGCCACATTGTAAATCTTCCCGTCAAACTTAACGTCATAGCTGACTGCTCCGCTCACCCCGCTCCAAGTTACCGTCACTGTATCACTGGTGGCAGTTGCCGTAACGGTCACAGGCGCAGCCGGAGGAGCCACCAAGGTCCGTACCGTCTGAGCCGCTCCATAAGTGCCTGCGCCGCCGGAATTTTTCGCCCGCACCGAGTAACTGTAATTCGTGTTTGCCGCCAGCCCGCTGACAATGATTGCCGTGCCGGTAACGCCGTAAAGCTTATTGTTGAACAGAAGATCATAACCGGTTGCGCCGGCAGATGCATTCCAGCTTACTTTTACCGAATTATGGGTAGCCACCGCTTTTACCCCTGTAGGTGCCGCCGGAGGCCTTACGGATGTCCATGCCGTCCGCAGGGCCGTATACTGACCGGAGCCGCTTCCGTTCTTCGCGCATACGCAATAGCCATAGCCGGTTCCTTCCTTCAGCCCGGTAATTGTCCTAGAGGTGCCTGTAGTGTTATAAATGACATTGTTAAACTTCAAATCATAGCTGACAGCCCCCTTTACGGCTCCCCAGCTTACCGTAACGGAATCTATCTTTGCACTGACGCTGACATTGGCAGGCTGTGCCGGAATTGTCACCACCGTCTTCGTCGGGCCATATGCGCTGATGCCGCCGGAATTTTTGGAACGTACCGCATAGTTATAGTTAGTTCCTGCCGTCAGACCGTTGATTCTTTGAGTGCAAAGATCCGTGCTGTATACTTTTCCGTTAAACAAAAGATCATAACCGGTTGCACCGCTTACCCTTCCCCAGCTTACCGTAACGGAATCGGTGGTCGCACTTGTGCTTATGCCCGCAGCAGCCGGAGCCGCCGGCGGACGGACCGGTGTCTTTACCGTCTTTACCGTGCTGTAGGAACTGCTTCCTCCGGCATTTTTTGCCCTGACCGAATATTTGTAGCTTGTATCCTCACTCAGCCCCGTCACCGTATGGGAGGTAGCCGTTGTGCTGTAAGTCTTATTGTTAAACATCACCTCATAGCCCGTTGCCCCTGCCACCGGGCTCCAGCTTATGGTAGCCGAATCCGGCGTGACGCTGATATTGACATTGCCAGGCACTCCGGGCGGATTCGGTATGGTGGAGATGGTCTGTGCCGCCGTATAGGAACTGGCTCCGCCCGCGTTTCTTGCACGCACCGAATAGCTGTATGCCGTTCCCGGCGTCAGCCCGCTGATGGTCTTGGAGGTGGCCGTTGTATTATACACCGTGCCGTTAAACTGTAAATCGTATCCGGAAGCCCCTGTTACTGCCCCCCATTTTACCGTGACGGAGTTTTTCGTGGCTGTGGCGGCCGGCACAGACGGTGCTTTAGGCGCAGTCCATATTGTCTTGGAACCGGTATAGGAACTGGAGCCGTCGGGTCCCTGTGAGCATACCTGATAAATATAAGATGTATTTGCCGTCAGGTTCGGCACGGTATGGGATGTAGCATTCACAAGAAGATCGGTTTTGTTGAATTTCAGCCGGTAAGACTTTGCTCCGGTCATCGCGCTCCAACTAACCGTGACGGAATTCTCCGTGCTGACAGCCGTTACGGAAGTGGGTGCCTTCGGCGCCGTGGTAATTGTAGCGGCATTGCTGTAGGCACTGGCAGCATCCGCATTTTTTGCCCTTACCTGATAACTGTAGCCGGTTCCTGCCGTCAGCCCTGTAAAGGATTTTGACGTAGTTGTTACCGTATAAGTCCTTCCGTTAAACAGCACGTCATAACTGGTAGCCCCGCTTACCGCATTCCAGCTTATGGATGCCGTCGTCTCCGTCACCGTCCGCCGGAATCCCGTAGGAATTGCCGGCGACTGTGCCAGTGTGGTAATTGTCTTTGAGGCACTGTAGGCACCTGTCTGAGTTGCGTTTTTGGCCCGTACCGCATAAGTATGGCTGGTTTTCGGCTTCAGGCCGCTAAACACCTTCCTCGTACCCGTCACGCTGTTTACTTTCCCGTCAAACAGCACATCATAGCTGCTGGCGCGGGAAACGGCATCATAGGTCACAGTGACACTGACAGTGTCCGCCGTCGCTTTTACGTTTTGCGGCACAGTCAGCGGCGGCTGATTATAATCGGACGGCATTGTGACGGATTTCTTCCCCGTCGCAATACTGTATCCTTTCTGATTAAATGCGGCAACCGTTATCTCATAGTTTTTGTTTACCGGCAGGTTCGCCGCCGTCGTAAAGGATGTCATGGCCAAATAGTCATTGCTGTAATGGCATACCCCTAAACTCGGGATGCTCACCCTTCCGGAATATCTTGCGGCATTGGCCACTGCCGGCCAGTTTACCGTCATAGACCCGTTTTTGTTGATTGTTACATTCACATTAATAAGCATTTTCTTCACCTCATCCGCTTTCTTTTTATTTCCCATATCAAACTGTTCCCGCCACGGAATAAACCCGGGCGCTTTTTTCACACCTATACGCCGCCCAATGGCATCACTCCTTCCTCTTTGCCGGCTCTGATAATTAAAAAGAAAAAGGCATCCCAAAAGTAAACCGAAATTTTTTAAAAAATTTTCAAAAATCAGTTTCCTTTTTTGCCCTAAATTTCTTTTTTATTAATGAGCAAATCCAAAAAAGCAAAAAACATCCATAATATACGAAAGCAGATATGTGCTGTTTTGTATTTGCTCCTATAGCTTTTCAGTCAACAGCCCCGCTGCCCGCGGGAATCCAAACCACAAATCGAAAGGAGGTGAACTGAAATGTCATATACTACATCTCAAAGCGGCATAGAACTCATCAAGTCTTTTGAGGGCTGCAGACTCACATCTTATCAGGATGTGGCAGGCATCTGGACCATTGGCTACGGCCATACCGGAGACATCCGATCCGGCATGCACATCACAAAAGAGCAGGCGGAAAATTATCTGCGGACAGACTTGGAGAAATTTGAACGCTGCATCAACCAATACGTCTCCGTGCCATTGACCCAGAATATGTTCGACGCATTGGTATCCTTTGCCTATAATGTCGGTACCGGCGCATTCCGCAAAAGCACTCTGCTGCGCAAACTGAATCAGGGAGACACAGACAATGCTGCCCGTGAATTCAGCCGATGGGTTCATGCCGGCAAAAAGATCTGCCCCGGCTTAGTCCGGAGACGCAAGGAAGAACAGAAACTTTTTTTACAGAAAACAAATAACAAACCGAATAACAAGTAAAAGGGGAAAAGAAAGAACTGTATAACGGCTGCCTGTTTTTCTTTTCTCCCAAAAGGGGACAAGATGAAAGAGAATTTACAAAATCTAATTAAAAATTACAAAATGGGACATAAAGAAAACTTTCTGAAGATTTATGAACTGCTGAAACCGACTGTCGCTAAATATTCCAGGCATCTATATTTTTACGATCCGGAAGATTCCACTGCGGAACTGACCTTGGCTTTATTGGAAGCACTGGAGAAAATCCACTATTTTGACAATGAAGGAAAATGTCTCTGTTTTCTGCTGAATGCACTGAAAAACAAATATATGGAGTTAATCCGAAAGAGCGTTGCCCTTCTAAAACATGAAACTGACTGGGATATGGAATGTCTTATCTGTCCATATATAGAATATGCCTACAGTGAGTTGGAATTAATGGCAGATATAAACCAATTGCTGGCATCCTGCAATGAAAAACAACAATTGATATTGCAGGCTATCCTATTTAAAGGTTTAAGCTGCTCCCAAGCGGCCAAAGATTTCCATGTCAGCAGGCAATATGCCAACCGCATCAAAAACATCCTGCTGCCAAAAATCGGCAGTACCTTATTCTCTGCAAAAACAGACGAGAAAAACAGCCAGTCAGTCTGAAAAAGACAGGCAACCACAACGAAAATGCACCACTGACACAAATGCGGAAATTATGTATATCCCGCACATCATTTTACGCCTGCGGATTTCATCCGCAGGCTATGGAAAGGAAAATATCTATGAAAAACAGCTTTCATTTCGGCAAAGCCCTCTTCACTGCCCTCGCCGCATGGCTGGGCAGCACAATGGGACTGCTGCTGCCTACCTTAATACTATTATTTATCCTTATGGTTACCGAATATATTTCCGGCATGCTTGTAGCCCGAAAGGAAACCTCCGAACATCCGAACAGCAGCCAGACTCAAAAAACGCATCAGAAAAACATTTCCTCTATCTATAAGAAAGCAGGCTATGTCCTGACTATTGCCGCTGCGCTCAGCATGGATTTCCTGACACAGAAATATGCCGCCCAGTTAGGGCTGCAGCTTGACAATGCCCGGCTGTTCAGCCTGCTGGCTGCCATTTGGTTCATTCTCAACGAACTGCTGTCCATTCTCAGAAATGCAAATCACTTAGGCGCAGCCCTCCCCAAATTTTTAGTTCGGTCTATCAAAGAAATAAAAAACGACATCAATCAGTAAAATTGTCCGGCGCGGCGGCAAACCGGCCTGTACACAGGCCGGTTTTCTGACCGCAGGTCATCGGCTGTCTATAACCTCCCGGGTCTGGCGGCTGCGCAGTCATAAAACCTAAAATTGATTTCCGTGTGAATGACATATTTTTCCTTGCCTTACCTTATATTTTAAAGTATAATTCCCTACAGTATATCTGCAAAACAACCCCCGCCGAAACAGAAGCCGCAGAGCCTTCTTTCCGTGGGATAAAATATATGAAGGAGCATTTTCATGAAAGATTCATCTATCTGTTACAGCGTGGGCGCCTTGCTCTACTGCCCCGCAAATAATGCCACCATCGGGAAATCCATTATCCGGGAACGCTTCGGCACAAAATATTCCCTTGCACTCTGCCTGGAAGACACCATCCGGGACGACTGTGTAGAAGATGCCGAGCAGCAGCTTATCGCTTCCCTTCAGGCTATATATGAAGAAAAAGAAAAAAAGGATTTTTATATACCGAAGATTTTTGTCCGGGTCAGACAGCCGGAGCAGATGACTTCCCTCTGCCGGCGGCTGGGAGATTCCTGCGGGCTGCTGACAGGATTCATTGCCCCCAAATTTGACTTAGAAAATGCCGATTCCTATATAAAAACGATTCTGGAGCTGAACAGACAGGCTTCCGAAAAACGATATCTTATGCCCATACTGGAAAGCCCTTCCATCATCCGTCTGTCCGACAGAAGCCGCATTTTATATACGCTGAAGGAAAAACTGGATGCAGCGGCGCCGTATATCCTGAACATCCGCGTGGGCGGCAATGACCTCTGCCATATGTTCGGTTTCCGCCGGCATGACACGGAATCCATCCACGACATAAGACCCATTGCGGATATTTTTTCCCATATTATCACCGTATTCGGCATGGATTACGTCGTTTCCGGCCCTGTATGGGAATATTACAGAGGAGAGAACTGGGAAACCGGCCTTATCCGGGAACTGGAGCAAGACCACCTATGCGGTTTTACGGGAAAAACGGTAATCCACCCAAACCAAATCAGCGCAGTCAATGCCGCCTATCAGGTTACCGCTTCCGACTATGCAGATGCCAAAGCCATCCTCTCCTGGGACAGCCGTTCCGCCAGCCTTGTCTCCGGAAATCCCTCCGGCCGGCGGATGAACGAATATAAGACCCACTATAATTGGGCAAACACCATTCTTTTCCTGGCCGAATACTACGGAATCAAGGAATAAAATGAGCCTGCGGCAGCGCCGCCGCAGGGCATCCTCATGCATCTCCTAATTTCTTAATAATCCCGCAGGCTCTGTAATGTTTCAGAGGATAGCTTTCCACCGGCACCCCTTTCTCTTCCGCCAGCCGTATAATATGCGCCAAAGCCGCATCCTTTTCATATCTGCCGTCAATCAATACCTTCCACGGAACCCGCCGCAGCAAAACCCTGGTCGTTTCCCCTATCCCCGGCTTCACCAGATTAATGTCATGCACCCCGAAAAAATCTGCAATTTCCTTTGCTTCTTCCGCGCCTTTCCCTTCTT
The DNA here is from genome assembly GCA_910579645.1 of uncultured Lachnospiraceae bacterium. Taxonomy (GTDB): domain Bacteria; phylum Bacillota; class Clostridia; order Lachnospirales; family Lachnospiraceae; genus Kineothrix. Next base: position 11,513 of record CAJTVK010000066.1, read on the forward strand.
TCGCATCTTGCCTTTTTTCCCGTCCCTTCCCCGCTTCCGGACCTTTCCCTTCTTCCGCGCCTTCCCCGGCCTCCCCCGTAACAATATCCGCACAGAATTCTTTCTCTATGGCATGGATAAACTCATACGACAAGTCCGCCTCCCGCAATTCCTCATAGTAGACTGCCCCATGAAAATCTTTTTCCCCGATTATGTCATCCCGCAGAAACGTCCTGCTGATCAGTCCCGACACCGTACAGTTCAGACAGGAACTGGGAATTAATATATCCTCATGGGTGCCGCAAAGTTCCGTCTCATTGGCCGGGTCTGCCAGTACCGCCACTTCTTCGGATATCCCTTCGTAAGCCCGCAGTTCCTTTTTCAGTTCCTGCAAGATAGCCCCTTTCCCTATCCAGCCGTCCACAAACTGCAGCTGTTCCGGGCGATGCCTCTCCAGCAGATAAGACATTGCATTCCTGTCCATCCCCCTTCCCCGGATAATGGAAATGCCGTAATGCATAATATCCGCCCCATATCGAAACTTAAAATATCTTTTCAGGAGAATGCCTGCCGGCACCCCCGCCCTGGCAAGGGATACCAGAACCACATCCCTTCCTTTCGCCGCCAGTACTTTATCCGCCAGCACACCCACAGCCCTGGCCGTCGGTACCGCATAGCTTTCCAAGGCTTTCCGATAGGCTTCCATATATTGGCTGCTCGGCTCGTATTCCACCGGCAGCATTTCACTGTAATGCTTCCCTGCCTGTATCAGCCGTTCCCGTTCCTCCGTAGGCTGGGGCTTCACCAAGCCCGTAATGTCCTTCAGCAGCAGCACAACATCCTCGTCCCGGTATGAACTGCGCATCATTCGCCCCACCTCACTACATTGATATCCCTATTCCCGCACGCTTCCAAGGCTTTACATAAATCGGAAATCCCCCTTCCGCATTCCCCCCAGGCATCCGTCAGCAGAAATACCTTATCATATTTCCCCAAGTCATAAATGAAAGTCCGTCTTTCCTCCTCATACAGACTATGCAATTCATATCTCTCATGCAGCGGATAGCCGTCTTCCGTGCCGACGGCAATGGGACTGCGGGTAGTGGAATGGCACTTTACCAGACAGCCCCTCTCCTCCAGCCGAAAAGCCACATAAATGGCCGGATACATAAACTCCTCCGTCCCCAGCACCAGCACACTCTCCCTGTCCCGGAAACAAAACCACCGGTTCAGCCGGGCATAGAAAGCTTGACAGGCCGCTTCATAGTCCCTGCCGTTATGCAGCCTTCTGGCATTCACATAACCTCCGGCATCCAGGCACCGGAAAGGCGAAACCTCCGCCGGAAACCCATGGTAGCTTCCGTCCCCCTTATAGCCCTCCGCTGTTTCCTCATAGCAGGAATGATCCGTCTTCACAAGATAATGAAGGGCTATTTCCATTGCGGCATATCTGGCTTCCGCCTCCCTGTCCATGCCGTTCAGCACGGATGCCACGGAAAATGCCACTTTCCGCCCATACTCCTTCCGAATCAGCTCCACGATTCCCAATATGGTGTTGCCGGTAGTTACCTCATCTTCCACAAACACAATCCGTTCCGTATCATCTATCACCCTGTCCAAATCCGTCTTCACCAGTTTCTGCTCCGCAGCATGGCTATGAGACTCGGTAAAATATAAATATTCCACCCCTTCCAGATTTTCCCTTGTAGTCTGCATATAAGGACAGCCCATATCTATGGCCAGCCTTTCCCCCACTGCCGTGGCAGTCTCCGCAAACCCTATCAGGAGCACCTTTTCCTTTTCATATTCTCCGGCGACGATTTCCGCCAATGCATCGAACATTTCCAGACAGCTGCCCGGCTTCACCGGCACATGCTTACCCTGCAGCCGGTTCACCACCAAATATTTCCGCTTATTATTATTTTCCCGCTTGGCAACGGCTACCAAATCCTTTTCCGTATATCCTCTTCCCAACTCTCTCACCTACCATAAATTTTTTAACCCCGGTTGATATAATGCACGTCATAACAAATTTCCGCTTCCGGCTCCTGCCAAAAACAAAATTTCCGCTATCGTTAACTATAAAATTTATCCGAAAAATCTTTCTGCGGGATATGCGTCACAATTTCCAAGAAACAAAGAACCTATGCCGCCGATTTTTATATCGCCTGCCGCTTGTCCACAGAATAATTCCGCAGCAATCTCATATTATGTAAGGAACTGCTAAAAATTAACTTTGCATATGACAAAGGGCAAATGTTTCTATGTAAAGCAGCGGAATGAGACAGGCTGCCAAAACAATCAGGCAAGCCCGCCGCAGGAAACGAAATTCCTACAGCGGGCGTTCCACAATGCCTATCTTTCCCGGAAAGTGGCGCATGCCGTCTCTCTGCAGTCGCAGGCTCCGCAGCCTTTGATATCCACATGATCGGCCTGACATTTATAATCCGCATTGTATACACATTTCACCGCTTCACAGTCAATGCTGATTGTCCTGCACGGATGCTCCAATGCGCTTGTGAAGGAGTCCCCCCGCTTTTCCGCAAAACTCTCACAGCATGTGTCGTCCGTACAGCCTGCGTGCTTTCCGCCTACCACTATGTCGCCTTTGCAGCAGCAATCACTCTTGTTATATACGCAGTTTTCCACTTTGCAATCCAATTGTGCCATAATCTTACCTCCTGATTTCACTCCTGACCATATTTTAACCGGATGCTTAGCGCTCCCCTCCTGACCGGGAACGCACAGACAGAACCGTCTGCCCGCCGTCCCAATCATTTGCATCCTGCTTTCAGTATGTCCGCAAAATAAGTGAAGTATACCTGATAACCGGCACCTTCTGCACCATAACATATCCTTCCTTCAATCCTGCAGTTCGTACAAAGTAGCCCAATACACCTCCAGCATAAACTCCTGCCGCTCCTTGGCGCGGATGCCCGACTGCTCCCATTCCGTCAGCACATCCGACTGCTTATTTCCGATAAACCATACCTTGGTTCCGTTTTCCATGGCAGCCTTCAGATTCTCTGCGGATTCTGCCATTCCGTACTTATTTTCAAATATATCACATAGCAGTTCTTCCGGCCGGCTGTTCCATAGGTAAATATGATTTTCCAGATAATATCCCGTCACGCCCTGCACATGGTTAAATTCCGTCACCACCATGTCTTCCGGCCCGATTTCCGCCAATGCCTCTTTTACCTCTTCCATCCGCACCCGCCGCCACGTCTCATCGTTGCGGAACCAGCGGAAATCACCGATACCTATAAAAAGCAGCAGGCAAAGAACCGGCAGGAAGATTTTCCTTTCTTCCGCTGCCCTGCTGACAAACACTGCAAAAGAAAGCCAGAAACAGCCCATGGCCGGCAGCATATAGCGCACGATGAAAACCGGGCGTATCAGGAAAGAAGCGGCCACTCCGAACAGAACCACTCCGGCCAGCGTCCCGGTGCCTGCCGCACATATAAAGCAAAGCCTATGCTCTCCCCTGTTCTTCCACAGGAAAAAAAGCAGCAGCCCCGCATAAATTAAGAACAGAACCACGGCGGCAGCCACTTGGAAACCGCCGCTCCCGAAAGGAGGCTTCATCAGAAACTTGACACAGGAGCCGAAAATTCTCCAAGTCAGCGGCAGAATCCAATAATTCTCCTTCACCTGAGCCACCTGCCGCACCACCACCGCCATCCAAGGCAGATAGGCCAAAACCGAAACCACAGCCGATACCGCCCAGGCTTTCCAAGAATAGACTGTCCCTTTTGCCTTTTCATATGCAAAATAAACCAACAAAAACAGATAAATCACAGCCACTGCCGCACAGGCAAAATAGTGCGTGTATGCCGCCAAAACCCCGTATAGCACAAGACAGGCCCACTCCCTTGCACCCGCTGCCCCCAGCACAATCTCATAGCCATGCAGGAATGCCGCCGTCACTAAGAACATGGCCAATGTATACATTCTGATTTCCACCGTATACTGGGGCAGATTAGGCATGGCCACGGCGCAGAACACAAACAGACCCGCGCAAAGCCTGCCGAAATGCCTCCGTACTTTTGTCATTCCGTATAAGAACAGCCCTGCCAACGGCAGCACGGAGCAAAGCTTACTGACCACTACCACGTTCACCTGCGGATAGATACACTTGCACAACTCCTGCACGGTCTTCACATAATAATAGTAAAACGGAGGATGCACATCCCTGGCCGTCAGGGCCGTCAGTTCCCCATAGCTTCTGGCCGTCAGCCCCATGGTATAAAGCTCATCGTACCATATTCCGTCCTCCAGGCAGAGCCTCACCGCCGTAATCAGCATCCCTGCCGCCGCCAGGCAGAAAACCGCGCCAAACCAATCCCCGTATTTCCAATTTTTTACCATCTTTTCCGATGCCCTCTTTTCCAATCCCTTCTCTTACTGTCCTTTCTTCCACGCCTTTCTCTTACTGCCCCTTCTTCCACGCCTTTCTCTTACTATCTTCTTTTCCAAGCCTTTTTCTTCCTACTCCCTTTTCCGTCCCCCTCCGCCCCTGTTTCTCAGTCGGCAGCTTCTTCTTTCCTGATTTCCTTTGTCCGTATTTCTTTGCAGATTTGGTCAATAAACTCTCCCAAAGGCTTCACGCCCTCGTCTCCGGCGAACCGGCTTCTTACCGACACGGTTTTGTCTTCTTCCTCTTTCTGTCCCACCACGAGCATATACGGCACCTTCGCCAGCCTTGCCTCGCGAATCTTAAAGCCGATTTTTTCCGAACGGTTATCCGTCTCCGCTAATATGCCGTTAGCTTTCAGTTCCTTCCGCACCAGTTCTGCATACTCTTCATATTTTTCCGAAATCGGAAGCACCCTTACCTGCTCCGGACAGAGCCATGTCGGGAATTTCCCCGCATATTTTTCAATCAGCCAAGCCAGCGTCCTTTCATAGCATCCCATGGAAGTCCTGTGGATAATATATGGACGCACCTTTTCACCGTTCTGGTCAATATAATACATATCAAACTGTGCGGCAAGCAGCGCATCCCACTGAATGGTAATCATGGTGTCTTCTTTGCCGTATACATTCTTCGCATTTATGTCCACTTTCGGGCCGTAAAAAGCCGCCTCTCCCACCTCTTCCGTAAACGGAATCCCAAGTTCCTGCAAAATATTGCGGATATGCCCTTCCGTCTCTTCCCAGACTTCCGGCTCCCCGATATATTTTTCTCTGTTATCCGGATCCCATTTGGACAAATGGTATGTTACCTCATCCTGCAGTCCTAAAGTTGTCAGGCAATGCTTTGCCAAAGCCAGGCACCCTTTGAATTCCTCCACCATCTGATCCGGCCGGACAATCAGATGCCCCTCGGAGATGGTAAACTGACGCACCCGCGTAAGGCCGTGCATTTCACCGGAATCCTCGTTCCTGAACAGCGTGGAAGTCTCCCCGTACCTGAGCGGCAGATCTCTGTAGGAATGCTGGGCTGCCTTGTATACATAATACTGGAACGGACAGGTCATAGGACGGAGCGCAAACACTTCCTTATCCTTTTTTTCATCCCCCAATACAAACATGCCGTCCGTATAATGATCCCAATGCCCGGATATCTTATACAGATCGCTCTTCGCCATCAGCGGAGTCTTTGTCCTGATATATCCCCATTCGTTGTCTTCCAGATCCTCAATCCATCGCTGCATGGTCTGCACCATCTTTGCCCCCTTGGGCATCAGCAGCGGAAGCCCCTGCCCGATAACATCTACCGTCGTAAACAATTCCATTTCCCGCCCAAGCTTATTGTGGTCACGCAGCTTGATGTTTTCCAGATACTCCAAATACTCGGCCAGTTCTTCTTTTTTATTGAAAGCAGTACCGTAAATTCTCTGAAGCATTGCATTGTCGGAATTCCCTCTCCAATACGCACCCGAGGAAGAGGTCAGCTTAAATGCCTTAATGCCTTTCGTGCTCATCAGATGAGGGCCGGCGCAGAGGTCGGTAAATTCTCCCTGACTATAGAAGGAAATCTCCGCATCCTCCGGCAGATCGCGGATCAGTTCCGCCTTATACGGCTCCCCTTTCCCTTCCATGAATTGAATGGCTTCCTCCCGCGGCAGGGTGAAACGTTCCAGCTTATGCCCTTCTTTGATAATTTTCTTCATTTCCGCTTCCAGCTTATCCAAGTCCTCCCTGGAAAAAGGCGCATGCTCGAAATCATAATAATACCCGTTGTCAATGCTGGGGCCAATGGCCAATTTGGCATCGGGATACAGCCTCTTCACCGCTTCCGCCAGCACATGGGATGTAGTATGGCGCACCACTCTCAGCCCCTCTTTATCGTTTGCCGTCAGAATATTCAGGCTGCAGTCCTTATCGATGACCGTCCGCAAATCCACCACTTTCCCGTCCACTTCCCCGGCACATGCCGCCCTGGCTAAGCCTTCACTGATATCCGCCGCAATGTCAATGACACGCATAGACGATTCATATTCTTTACTGCTTCCGTCTTTCAGCACAATTTTCATTTCCGTGTTCTCCTTCCCTTTTCCTTTCCAATCTTAATTTTCTTCTGTCCGGACGCGGCAGGGAACCATTCCCTGCCGGCCGCACTGCCATCCTTATGCCTCTGCTTCCTCTGCTTCCTCATCCTGAGGCAGCCCTCCGGTGTTTCCGTTGCCGTTATTGTTTCCGTTATGGCTCCCAATCATTATCCGTTTCTTCGGAGAAACCAACATCCCGATTACCAAGCCCGAAAGCAGGCACACTGCCAAAGTCAGCAGATATTCCCTTTTGCTTAAAGTCGTTATTTCCTCCAGCGTCACCTGAAACTCCTGCCATTTTTCTTTCATGTTTTCCATCATTTTCCCATTCCTCCTATTCTGATTTCATCCATTTCTCCAAAACCTGCCTGACCAAACATCCGGCAGCCAATTCCGGCCACAATACACCGGCCGGCCGTTTTTTTGCTCTGCGAACCGTTCCTGTCTTTTAAAGCCCGACGAATTGAGTAAGGAAAGGTCATCTTCCCTACTCGCCGCGTGCCCTGTGCACCGCGTCAGCGGCATATTCATCTGCGCAGGGCTGTGCATAAAAAAAGCCCCTTGCATTGCTTCTTCAGCGATGCAAGGGACGCAGATTTTCTACGCGGTTCCACCCTTATTGCTTTGTTTCCCGCCGTCCGTATTTCTTTCACTTTCCGGAGCCAGGAACAAAACCACTCTTTCGGCTTATAACGGAGCCACCGGGCCGGATTAGGGCCGCTCGGAGCTGGTCTTCGGATAATTCCGGCTAAGATACTTCCACCACATCGGACAGATTTTCCCTGCCTGACGGTATCCCTCTCTGAAACCCTTCCATATCCTACTCGTCTCTTCTTTGCGTTTTCCTACCTATTCAGTTATAAGGGACGGAAGATTTCTTTGTCCATTATTATGCAAATCAATCCCCATGTCCTCCGTACGCATACTGTTATTTTATGCTACTTTTTTTCATCTGTAAAGACTAAATTCAGATTTTTATTGCTTTTTAGTAACAGTTCAGCCTACGGCTTCCCTGTTACGGAATCTGCCCATTCCAAATCGCCTGCGGCGAGGGGCAGATTCCCTCTTGGCTAAATTTACTCATTCGCACGGACTTTGCAGCAAGTGCAAAGTCCTGGGCTGAACTGTTACGCTTTTTACTTCCTGTCCTCCGCAAAACGATGTATCGCTGCACCATTTTGCGCGATATTTGTGCCAGATTCCGTTTACATAGCCTGCCCTAATCTTCCGACAGCAGCATTTCTTCCACCAGCTTCGCCGCACACCGCACCAAGCGGCTGCACGGCCTGCTGGCATAATATTCCTCTGTCCGCTTTCCCGGTTTGGCGCTCTGTTCCCTCTCTTCCAGACCCAAAAGTTCACGGCAGATAATCGTCCCGTTTTCCTCTCGGAACGAATCGCTCATTTTACGGACAAGCAGGTATATCCTCTCCCTGCCTTCCTCATCCGAAGGATCGATATTGCCTTCCTTCAGCCCGGCCAGCAATGCCATTGCCGATACCGTGCCGCATACCTCACGCATCCTGCCAATCCCGCCGCCCATTGGGCTTGCCAATTTCAGCGCCGTTTCCCTGTCGATGCCGAATAAATCCGCATATGTGGCAAAGACAGACTGTGCGCATCCATAGCCTGACTCAAAAGTCTGTACTGCCTGTTCCACCCTGCTCTGCATAAGCTTCCCTCTTATTTATTTCTGCCGCAGCACTTTTTATATTTCTTGCCGCTTCCGCAGGGACAGGGGTCATTAGGATATATCCTGTCGCCTTTTACAATAGTGGTAGAAGATTTCTGTTCCCTATACAGACGTTTCCTTGTTTCCTCATCATAAATATCTTTCCACTCTTCCAGATTATAAAGCCAATCGGCGCCTGCCGCAACCATATTCTTAAAAAGGAGTTCTTTCTCAAAACCAAGATTTACTCTTGTATCCTCATTCATCTCCTCAATGGGATTCGCTTCCTTCAGGCTGTCATTAATGCCGTCGAGGAAGCCGGTCATCGTCATAATGTCTACATGGAATCTCTCCGCCAGTTCCCTGACCGTCCCTTCCGCTACTTCGTCGGGAGTCTTCAGCAGTTCCGCATAGATTGCTTTTTCCTTCTGGAAATAATCCGCCCACAGCTTTTGTAAATCATTTTTATTGGCAGTTTCCGAGTATGCCTTCGCCTGCCATTCCTGTAATAATGCCATTTGTAATACCACCTTTTGTTTATTTTCTTTCCTAACTAACGATAGTATATAATATTTTTCCCAAAAAGTAAAATTTTTTTGCTCATTCTCTGTATAAACTTTTTCCTGCCGGCAATAATAGGATTGTAAGCAAAAGATAAGGTAAATACTTATCCTCCCCTAAGGAAGCCTTCAGGAGTGCGGAAGCCGCATTTCTGGGGGCTTCCGCTATGTTTAAGAGCTTTAAAATGGGGATTTTGGGGTATTGCCAAGCGTAAAGCCAGTGTTTATCAGGGTTTCAGAGTTTTCCTTTACTCCGTATGATACTTGCTTCATTGCTGTAAGCACTGATATTTACTATGTTTTTTACACAAAAATTTTGAATTCGACTTCCACTAAGATTTACTTTCAATTTCTCTAATATTCTCTTCCATATTGGAATCTTTATTTTTTTCTGGTACAGCATAATAAAAAGGATTAAATCCACTTTTCACTTCACTAACTAAGTTTTCAAAATGTTCCGGTTGCAAATCCAATGCTGAATATTCTTCATCATCAAACATAAATATTTGCAAATTTTCTTTTCCTATGTATGTATATGCTTTTTCTATTACTTGACCAATGGCTTTTGCATTGCTTGCATCAAAGGGCTTAGAAATATGATCAATTACTAAAAATGGGATAATTGGATACTTTTTTTCTGTCAAAAGAATTTTCAAAAAACCAAAATATCCACATAATTGAATAAGAGTATGTCTTGCCATACTTCCAATATAATAGTTTACTTCTTTTTTTTGACCAAAACCATTTTCATCCATTTCTGTCACCTGAATCATAGGTTGAAGGATATTTCCTCTTTTAAGATACTGTATTTTAAATCCCTCTTGCAAAATATCATCATCTACAACAGACGAAATATCTTTTGCTGACTTATATAACTCAGTAATAAAGCTTGATAATTCTCTTATTTTAACTATATCGTCTGAAAGCTGAAGTATTCTTATTTCTTCTTTTATCTCGCGTATTTTCTTTTTAATTTCATTTAGTTCTTGACCGCAATCACGAACATCCGCTGCCAGATATTCCTCTATCAAAGTAATGGCTTTAGCTTTCTCTTCTAAAGTATAGCATTGAAATCTTGAGTCATTTCTTTTTATTGCAGTTTTTAATGCAATCCTTTGTTTCTTCAATTCAGTAATTGTCTTATCACTTATTGTATATTGACTAAATGATATTGAATTATCAAGTTCACTCAGCAAGATTTTCAAAGGTTCTACTAAATATGCAAACTCCTTATTTTCAGCTAATAATTCTTCCAAACTTTCTAATAGAATTTTTCTATTTGCATTATCATTCTCAAATTGTTTAGCATCTGATATTGCATTTTCATATGTCTTTATTTGTTCGGAAATATTATTATACATAACTTCTAAATCAGCAATATTTCTTTCATTTCCCTTTTTCTTAGGTTCTTCCATATTCTTTATTTCTTTTATATTCCTTCTAATATCATCTGCATTGCGACCAGTATACCAAATATTTGAACCTAATTTTTGTATATTTCTATTAACTTGCGTACAAATAAAATCATATCTTGAAGATGTTACTTCCAAATTTTTTAATTCTTCTTGTAATTGTTCCAATTCTTTTTGAAGTGCATATATTTTTTCCAGATTATTATTAAAAATAAAGTTTAATATTGGCGCAAGTTTCATAGAATATCTAATTTCACTACATTTATCCAGGAAATCATGAATAGCTCCTTGACGCTTTTCACCCAAAAAATTAAACATTGTAAATGTTCTAAAAGTTAATTCTTCTTCTGTAAATTTTCGTATGTTTTTAAGTAATTCCATATTTTTTGCAAATATAGCATTTATTTTTTCTCTGTATTCTCTTCGATCAATAACCTCTCCTATCTTTTCATCTACATATGATAAGTAATTTTGCTCTGGATCATACGAGCGAGTTAGTATATAAGTAATATTATCTACCTGCATTTCCATTGAAGCCATCTTCAAGGTGTTTTCATACCAAGGCTTCTTTCTTATATCCTCAGATGATCCAAACATAAAATCCATAAATTTATAAAATTCTGTTTTACCCGAGCTATTTTTACCCTTAAAATAATTAATTCCCATGCTAAACTCATATGTATATTCTTCATCATTGAAACTATATAATGTAAGTTTATTAATCCTAAACATTGGCAATTACCTCTTTCATAAACTGTCTATCTGACATTTTTTTACTAACTTCAATCGCCTTTTCGATAAAAGGCGATTCTTGATATAAACTTTTCTTTATATTGCTTTCATCAGATAAATATAGTAGGCTTCCTTCCATCTTGACTTTACTATTTATAAATAATAAATGTACCGCTTTTAGTATAAATTTAGCATTCTCACAATACTCTATATATTCACCTGATATCAATGAAACCGCTTTACAAACAAGATCTTGTGTATTTTGGGCAGTATAAACCTTTCCAAGTCTAAACTTCTCCTTTTTTACGAGATAGGAAAAAAGCATAATCTTATTTAGCGATAAAACCGTATGCTTCTTTAACAAATTTAAAACAATATTTGAATAAATACTTATTTGAATTGTTTCTGCTTCTAATTCAAGGTTCTGCATTATCCTCATCCTCCCACGATATTTGATGTTCTTTTTCATCTTCCCTTGTTAAATATATGCCTGATCCATATTTTATTTGATCACTATCCGCATAAGAATTCGGTTGCTTTTTAATTTCATCAAGGCGTAGCCAAGGTGAATCATTCCCTTTTTTCTGAAGAATAAACTTAACATATTCAAAATTTTCGAATGTTGTTGTTTCAATATCTCTAATCTTACCTGTTTTATTTAATTCCAAATACCCATAACAAATATTTTGATAATAACTACCATACTGTAAGTGTGTCTCTATCATATTTTGGGGCATTTTACATGCTAATAATTGTTTATATTCCCTTGATTTAGCAATTTTCAAATCATAAAAATCAATTTTATTTAATTTCTTAAATTCCGAATATATAGGAAGCATATACTGGTCTGTAAATCTACTGCATATATCCTCAGCACAAGTTATCATTTCTTCATAACTAATGCTATATGACTTTTTATCATTGATATGTTCCATAACCTCAAATGTAATATGTTTTAACAACTCTTCAATTCTTTTATAATATGTAACACCATTTACACCAGCCTTCTTAAATAGAATTTTGCATCTCTCATCAATTTCTTTATCAATTTTATCCGTACTCACAAAGGAATATTTTCCTTTTACTTCATTGTATATATCTAAAAATCCTTGTTTATCTTTTTTATACTTTTTCTTTACCTTAGCTATAGTTGCTCTCGAAGATTTTGTAGTATTCAATACTTCAGAATATAAGTTCTCCGCAGTAACATCAAAAATATTATCCTTATTTCCATAAAAATTATCTGTAAAAAGAATGTAATTCGTTACTATTGATTCCGATCCTTCTAACAAAATCCAATTTAATATAATTTGCTTCGCAGTATCAACAGTAATCTATAGTTCCCACTACTTTTCCAACTACAATTGGAAGAAGGTGGTAAAATTACCAGTAAATACAATGCTTTAGGTTGAATGCTTGCCTTAATCCTGTTATAATGTAGTTGTAATTATTCCAACTACACAGGAGGATGAGCAGGATGGCTTACATTGCATACTCAACGCCAAAGGCCAATGGAGCGGTTTATGCAACCGTTGTTGAAAGTACCAGGGAAGGCAGCAAAGTCAAACAACAGCGTATCGAAAACCTTGGCCGGGTTATCGATGTCCAAAAAGGTATTTTCAAAAACCGCAAACGAGGAGTGTTCCGCTACACGCTGGAAGACGGCTTTATGGATGCTGATATCCCAGCCCCTG
>CAJTVK010000067.1 GCA_910579645.1 uncultured Lachnospiraceae bacterium
CCAAAAATTAATTTCCGTGGGAGTGAACAGTATTTTCTTTACATTTTTTTTATAAATATTTTTAATGTTATGTGTTGACATTCCCTTTGCTAAGTGATATTTTATGGTAAGAAGATGTTAGCACTCCTAAACGTCGAGTGCTAATAAGGCGAAGGAGGATGGCAGATGCAGGCACTGGATGATAGGAAAATGAAAATTCTGCAGGCCATTATCCGCAATTACCTTGAGACAGGAGAACCGGTGGGCAGCAGGACAATTTCCAAATATACGGATTTAAACTTGAGTTCGGCTACCATTCGGAATGAAATGGCAGATTTGGAGGAATTGGGATATATTCTCCAGCCCCATACTTCGGCCGGCAGGATTCCGTCGGATAAAGGCTATCGGCTTTATGTAGACCAGATGATGGAAGAAAAGGAACGGGAAGTAGAGGAAATGAAAGAAATCCTGTTGGAAAAGGAAGATAAGATGGAACATCTTCTGAAACAGGTTGCGAAAGTATTGGCGCAGAATACCAATTATGCTACCATGATTTCCGCTCCGCAGACGCACCGCAATAAGTTAAAATTCATACAATTGTCGCGGGTGGATGCCCACCAGATATTGGCCGTTATTGTTACGGAGGGCAATATCATAAAAAACAGTATTCTTCATGTAGAGGAAGAGTTAAGCGACGAAACGCTGCTGAAGCTGAATATTCTTTTGAATACACATCTGAACGGCCTTTCCATAAGCGAGATTAACCTCGGGATGATAACGGCCATGAAGCAGCAGGCAGGTATACACAGTTCCATTGTGGGGAATGTTATTGATGCGGTGGCAGAGGCCATAAAAGCGGAAGAGGATTTGGAAATATATACCAGCGGCACAAATAATATTTTTAAATATCCGGAACTTGCCGATAATCAAAAGGCCAGCGAACTGGTCAGCACCTTTGAGGAGAAGCAGCTGCTGAACAGTCTGGTGGAAGAGACATTGGCAGATGAAAGCAATACGGGAATCCAGGTATATATCGGTGATGAAACTCCGGTGAAGACAATGAAGGACTGCAGCGTCGTGACGGCAACTTATGAACTAGGGGAAGGTATGAAAGGAACCATCGGCATTATAGGACCTAAACGGATGGATTATGATAAGGTGGTGGGGACGCTGAAAACGCTTATGCATCAGTTGGAAGATTTATATAACAAGAAGGAATGAGAACTGGTACAGCATTCCTTAATTCTTAAGTAACCAGTTTAGTGCGACAGACGGATATGCATAAAATGCAGTGCCGATATGAGGTAAGGGAAAAAGCAGAATTCTGATAAAATATATAAATATAAGAAAGGAATGAGAAAATTGGCAGAGCAGAAGGATATAAAAAACACGGAAAATACCGAGGAGAACATTCCCGACAGCGATAACAGTGAAAAAAACGAGGACTGTCCGGCAGCCGAGGCAGGGGAGGAAGAGACGGCCGAAACGGCAGGCACAGAAGAAGCGGGCTGTGAAAATGCGGAAGAAGAGGGAACAGGAGAAGGGGACGGGGAAACCGGCAGCGCAGAAAATGACGGGACGGAACCGGCAGCGGGCAAATCCTTTTTTAAGAAAAAACCCAAGGTTGATAAAAAGCAGGAAGCATGGAAGCAGAAGGTGGAAGAACTGGAAGACAAGGTAAAGCGTCAGATGGCGGAGTTTGACAACTTCAGGAAACGTACGGAAAAAGAAAAGTCCGCAATGTTTGAGACAGGCGCGAAAAGTGTGATTGAGAAAATACTTCCGGTGGTGGATAATTTCGAAAGAGGCTTGGCTACCGTATCGGAGGAGGAAAAAGGAAACGGTTTTGCGGACGGCATGCAGATGATTTATAAACAGCTGATGACGGAACTGGAAAATCTGGGAGTGAAGCCCATTGAGGCAGTGGGGCAGGAGTTTAACCCCGATTTCCATAATGCAGTGATGCAGGTGGAGAGTGAGGAATATGAATCCGGCATCGTGGCACAGGAATTACAGAAAGGATACATGTATAGGGACAGCGTGGTAAGGCATAGCATGGTGGCGGTTGTGAACTGACAGGGCTAAAGCAAAGGAAATCTTTTCTGAAACCGGACATTCCGGCAGGCGATTATGTATATAATAATTTCCATATTATATAGATTTATATTTTAATACCGGCCGCATATCGGCCGCAGCAAACATGTTAATAGTATTTATAATATAAGTAGGAGGGCTTAATTATGAGCAAAATTATTGGTATTGATTTAGGAACTACGAATAGCTGCGTGGCAGTTATGGAAGGCGGTAAACCTACGGTTATCGCCAATACAGAGGGCGCAAGGACCACACCGTCTGTGGTTGCTTTCACAAAGACGGGCGAGAGGCTGGTAGGGGAACCGGCAAAACGTCAGGCCGTTACCAATGCAGATAAGACAATTGCTTCCATTAAGAGGGACATGGGAACCGACAGGGGCCGTACCATTGACGACAAGAAATATTCCCCGCAGCAGATTTCCGCAATGATTCTGCAGAAGCTGAAAGCGGATGCGGAAAGCTATCTTGGCGAAAAAGTATCGGAGGCGGTCATTACCGTTCCGGCATATTTCAATGACGCGCAGCGTCAGGCGACCAAGGATGCGGGAAAGATTGCAGGCTTGGATGTAAAACGTATTATCAATGAGCCTACGGCGGCAGCTTTGGCTTATGGCTTGGATAATGAAAAAGAGCAGAAGATTATGGTATATGACTTGGGCGGCGGTACTTTTGATGTTTCCATTATTGAAATCGGAGACGGCGTTATCGAAGTGCTTTCCACCAACGGAGATACCCGTTTGGGCGGCGATGATTTTGACCAGAAAATCATTAACTGGATGCTGGATGAATTTAAGAAGAAAGAGGGCGTTGACTTATCCAATGATAAGATGGCTCTGCAGAGACTGAAGGAAGCGGCGGAAAAGGCTAAGAAAGAATTATCTTCTTCCACTACAACCAATATCAACCTTCCGTTCATCACGGCAACCGCCGAGGGTCCGAAGCATTTTGACATGGATTTAACAAGGGCAAAATTCGATGAACTGACCCATGATTTGGTAGAAAAAACAGCAATTCCGGTGCAGAACGCAATGAAAGATGCCGGGCTTTCCAATTCCGATATCGGCAAAGTATTGTTGGTAGGCGGTTCCACCCGTATTCCGGCGGTTCAGGAAAAAGTAAAACAGCTGACCGGCCATGAGCCTTCCAAGAGCCTGAATCCGGACGAATGCGTTGCTTTAGGCGCATCCATTCAGGGCGGAAAGCTGGCAGGGGATGCCGGTGCCGGTGAAATCCTGCTTCTGGATGTTACTCCGCTGTCTCTTTCCATCGAGACGATGGGCGGCGTAGCTACCAGGCTGATTGAAAGAAACACAACGATTCCTACCAAGAAAAGCCAGATTTTCTCAACGGCAGCGGATAATCAGACAGCCGTTGACATCAATGTAGTACAGGGTGAAAGACAGTTTGCGAAAGACAATAAATCTCTCGGACAGTTCAGGCTGGACGGCATTCCGCCGGCAATGCGCGGTGTTCCGCAGATTGAGGTTACCTTTGACATCGACGCAAACGGCATTGTAAATGTTTCCGCAAAAGATTTGGGAACAGGCAAGGAACAGCATATTACGATTACGGCAGGCTCCAATATGTCGGACGACGAAATTGACAAGGCAGTAAAAGAAGCGGCAGAGTACGAAGCACAGGATAAGAAGAGAAAAGAAGCCATTGACACAAGGAATGAGGCAGACTCCTTCGTATTCCAGACAGAGAAGGCATTGGGCGAAGTAGGTGATAAGATAGACGCATCTGCCAAGAGCACGGTAGAAGACGACTTGGCAGCACTGAAAGCGGTTCTTGACCGCACGAAGGATCAGGAAATGTCGGACAGCGACATTGACGAAATGAAAGCCGCAAAGGAGAAACTGATGACCGATGCGCAGGCTCTTTTTGCAAAAGTTTATGAGCAGGCACAGGGCGCTGCCGGAGCAGCAGGTGCGGGTCCCGATATGGGAGCGGCAGGCGCAGATGCAGGAGCGGCGGCGGACGATGTAGTGGACGGAGATTACCGCGAAGTATAAACGTTTCATGCCGTGGAGAAGAAATACGGATAGAATGGGATCCGGACGGAACCCGGAGCGTGCCGGAAGGGATATTTTTTCAGGCACGTTCCGGAGACCGCCGCTTGCCGGCCGGAATACCGGCAGCAGAGAGCAGCCCCGCTTATCCGGTTTCCTATAGAAGAATGGTTCAAAGAGGGCCATTCTTTATATTTCGTTATCAGAAAAGGAGTCAGTTATGGCAGAGCAGAAAAGAGACTATTACGAGGTGCTCGGAGTAGACAAGAATGCAGATGAAGCAGCAATAAAAAAAGCATACCGTGTTCTGGCGAAGAAATATCATCCCGATATGAATCCGGGCGATGCGGAAGCGGAAAAGAAGTTTAAAGAAGCCTCGGAAGCATATGCCGTACTTAGCGACCCGGAAAAGAAACGTCAGTATGACCAGTACGGGCATGCTGCTTTTGAGGGCGGCGCCGGCGGGTTTGGCGGCTTTGATTTCAACGGTGCGGATTTCAGTGATATATTCGGCGATATATTCGGTGATTTCTTTGGCGGCGGACGCAGGGGCAGCCGGGGCAGCAGCGGCCCGATGAAGGGAGCCAATATCCGTACCAGCGTGCGTATTACTTTTGAAGAGGCAGTGTTCGGCGTAGACAAAGAACTGGAGCTTACGTTAAAGGACGAGTGCACAGCCTGTCACGGAACCGGGGCAAAACCGGGAACCAGCCCCGAAACATGCCCGAAATGCGGAGGCAAAGGACAGGTAGTATTTACCCAGCAGTCTTTCTTCGGCACGGTAAGGAATGTGCAGACCTGCCCGGACTGTAACGGAACGGGCAAGGTGATAAAGGACAAATGTCCTGACTGTCACGGAAGCGGCTATATTGCCAGCAAAAAGAAAATCCAGGTATCCATCCCGGCGGGAATTGACAACGGACAGAGCGTGCGTATCCGGGATAAAGGAGAACCGGGAAGCAACGGCGGGCCGAGAGGAGACCTGCTGGTGGAGGTTATCGTGGGCCGGCATCCGGTTTTCCAGCGTCAGGACTACAATATTTATTCCACCGTGGCAATGTCCTTTGCAGTGGCGGCTCTTGGCGGGGAAATTGTTATTGATACCGTGGACGGCAGGGTGGTCTATGATGTCAAGGCAGGGACACAGACCGATACAAAAGTGCGCCTGAAAGGGAAAGGCGTGCCTACCTTAAGAAATAAGGAAGTGCGGGGGGATCACTATGTGACACTGGTGGTTCAGGTACCGGATAAGCTTTCCCATGAGGCAAAGGATTTACTGAAGAAATTTGACGCAGAGACGGGCGATACCCTCAACGCGGCGAAAAATGCCGGTTCAGACGGCACGGAAACAAAAGACAAGAGAAAGAAATTCTTTGGCAAATAAAAGGAAAAAGCAATCTGATTCTTAAGTAAGGCAGGATAAGAAACTAAAAGAAACGGAAAAGAATCGAAGAAGAAAAAGAGAAGAAAAAGGGCAGTTCCGTTTTAGGAGCCATGCCCTTTTTCTGCCAAATCGGAATGAAAGAAAGACTGTATAAAAGCCTATTCCGGGTGCCTTACATCAGGGTGATTCATTGATATTCCGCAAACTCCCCGTATTCCTCCCAGATATTGCAGATCCAGGTTTTTCCCTGATTAAAAACAATTTCCTTTCCTTCCTTATCATAAAATTTTGCCGGAGTGGCATCCCCGTCATAACGCTCCCAAGTTCCCTCAATCACTTTTCCGTTGGTAAAGACCAAAGCATCTCCTTCTCCGTGCACGCCGAAAGCCAAATAATCCTTTTTGTCCCTTACTTCACCATGGCAATATTGGAAGACCACATTGGAAACCGCCAGCTGACTGTTATCATATTCATCCATCTGCTTCTTTCCGTCCTGGAAACGATAATACAGATTATCCTTTTTATTATATTCAAAATAAGGATTGTAAACACCGTATCCACCGGAATTGTCCGTCCTTCCGCCCGGATAAACAGAAACGGCATCTTCCGCGTCCCTATATTCCGCCCGGAACCCTTCCTCTGCGAAAGTAAAAGGAGGCACATAATCATCATCATACTCCGTTTCATATTTTTGCCTTCTGACCGCCTTTTCCAATCCGTCAATAAACAGATACCCTGTAAACTCCTTGGCATATCCGGGACGGTTAATCCGGCCGAAAGCCTCATCCGACGGATTATGAATTCCGCCTACTGCCGCACTGATATTCTGCACGCTCTCCCGCCGCAGCAAATCCTCCACATAAGGCCGAGCCAGCCCCCAATTGCAGTAAATTGCCTCATAACCCATAGCCACATAGACAAAATAATCCCGGCTGCTCCGCACCGGCCCGATACGCCCCAAATCATCATAATCCTCGAATACCCCCATAAGACGGGTAATCCGCCCCTCCACCGGAGCCTCATAAATAATAGCCGCCTTAGAAAGCCCATACTGAGGCAAAGCAGATGCATTATTAGGAATCATCACGGCAATGGGACGGCGGTGTGCAACCCCCTCATCCACCCATTCCCCTGTAAGATAACTCTGCATTTTTCCGTCTACTGCCTCCCGCTTACCAATCACTGGAAGCTCATCCCCGCTTCCGTTGTCCTCATTCTCATCATCCGACAATCCCGGTTCGGAATTCTCATCTTCGGAACTCCCTTCCTCTGCCTCCTGCCCGGAAAAATCCTCCGGCGCCTCATTCACCTCGCCCAACGGTAATTCATCAGCCGCTCTATTGCCGCAGCCATTTAAGGAAAGTGAGGCAATCATCAATAGGACACAGGACATCATTAAAAACAAATAATCCTTCCGCTTATTTTCCATTTGCCAAATCCTCACTCATCATCATTCATATTCTAAGTTATAATAAAAATGAGGATACTTGACGAAAAACAAAAATAAGCCCATTCATCTCCATCCTCAATTTTATATAAATATTATAAAAAATAAGCCTCTTCTTGTCTATGTAGTATATTTGGCATTACAGTAAATTACTGTTACAATGAAATGTTATTATTAATCATAGACATAATGTAATAAAATACTTTTTAGCAGCAGCCCCATATCAACCCCAAAGTACTATACAGATATTTATGCAAAAATATCCGATTCAATAAAAGAACTATTATTCGAGAACGGATTGGGACTTAACTGTATTGATATTTTAGCGGAATTATCATTAAAGGAAAAGCGGCTTTCCATCAGGCACTAATATTACTGAACAAACCAAATAAAAGTAAATTTTTCCAATACACAGCACCGGATATTATGCAGTTGTCATAAGGACCATCGGAAAACGCCGGTACTTAGTGAGGTATAAATCTGCCAAAGGCAGATTTCGAACTTAGTACCGCTGCGTTTGACGCTGAGCGGAAGCGTGTCCTTAGGACAACTGCATAATATCCGGTGCGTCCGCAATCCAACACTACCTGCAGCTCCCCGTTTACCCAATCCAAAACCAAAATCCGACACATAAATTCTCTCTCCAAAACTAAAATTTCCCCCCTTATCTTTACAAATAAAACGTTCTATGGTATAACAAACATGATATTTCTAATAGCAGAGTAGAAATCTGTGCGTTAAGTGCCATATGGACAGGGAGTTGCCATACGGACGAAAAGCGGCCGCTTGCGGTACAGGTTTCGCATCCCGCTGCTGCATATAGGTCGTTTCATGCCTCCTTTATGTAGTTAGGAAAACTGCTAAGAAGGAGGTTTTTATATGAAAAAAATATTACAGATTTACAGTAACTCTTGGAAAGAACTATCCGTTACGAAAAATATAGTTCTCTGCGGCCTCATGGCAGCGCTGGCGGTTGTTCTGAGCATGGTGGCATCCATTGATGTAGGCCCATACATCCGAATTGGCTTTTCCGGCCTGCCCAACCGTATTGTGGAATGCCTGTTCGGCCCGGTGGCAGGCTGTGTGTTCGGCGGCATGCTGGATATCCTGAAATACATCATAAAGCCGTCCGGCCCCTTTTTCTTCGGGTTCACATTTAATGTGATGCTGGCAGGCCTGATTTACGGGACGCTTCTCTACCAGAAGCCCGTTACCATAAGGCGCATCGTGACGGCAGAATTTTTAGTGAAGCTGGCGGTAAACTGCTTATTGAATACACTTTGGATATCCATGCTGTATGGCAAAGGCTTTTTTGCCATTTTGCCCCTCAGAGTTCTGAAGAATGCGATAATGCTGCCCATAGACAGCTGTATCCTGTACTTTACTTTGAATTATGCAAAAAAGATTCTGGGATATCTGGGGATGTATCAGAAAAAGGAATTTTCGGCATGAGTGTATAAGAAAAAAGAAGAAAAAACTGCTTGAAAAGTTATTTTTTAACAGTTCCTAAGAGGATGATAGTATGAAGTGGAAAAAATTCAGGATAAAAACTTTGGCAGAGGCCGAGGACATTGTTATCAGCACCTTATATGACATTGGCTTGGAAGGGGCGCAGATTGAGGATAAGGTGCCGCTGACCGCAGCGGAAAAGGAGCAGATGTTTGTGGACATCCTTCCGGAGATGCAGGAAGACGACGGGATTGCATACTTAAGCTTTTTTGTGGAAGAGCAGGAGGACGGAAGCCTGATTTTGGATGGGGAAAGCACGGACGCAGCCCGGATACTGGAAAAAGTGAAGAAAGAACTGGATGCACTGCGCATATTCATGGACATTGGCGACGGCACGGTAACGGTGGATGAAACGGAGGATATAGACTGGATTAATAATTGGAAGCAGTATTTCCATCAGTTTTATATTGACGAAGTGCTTGTGATTCCTTCTTGGGAAGAGGTAAAAGAAGAGGACCGGGGGAAAATGATTCTTCATATTGACCCGGGTACGGCATTCGGCACGGGGATGCACGAAACGACTCAGCTTTGCATCCGCCAGCTGAAAAAGTATGTGACACCGGAAACCAGGCTGCTGGATGTGGGCACAGGCAGCGGCATATTGGCAATTCTGTCGCTGATGTTCGGTGCGCAGGAGGCCGTAGGGACGGATTTGGATCCATGCGCGGCAGAAGCATCCCGGGAGAATATGGAAGCAAATCATATTGCCGGAGATAAGTTCCGGGTTCTGATTGGCAATATCATTACGGATAAAGAAGTGCAGGAACAGGTAGGGTATGAGTGCTATGACATTGTCACTGCCAATATTCTGGCCGATGTATTGGTGCCTCTGACGCCGGTGATATACCGTCAGCTGAAAAGCGGCGGAATTTATATTACCTCCGGAATCATTGACGATAAAGAAGCTGCGGTGACGGAAGCGGTACGGGCAGCAGGTTTCGAAATAGAAGAAGTGACTTATCAGGGAGAGTGGGTTTCCGTAACGGCCCGTAAGGCATGAGAGGAATGAGGCATGTTTCATTTTTTTGTAAAGCCGTCCCAGATACAGGGGAGGGACATAATTATTACGGGCAGTGACGTAAACCATATAAAGAATGTGCTGCGCATGAGGCCGGGAGAAGAACTGTCGGTGAGCAACGGTGCGGACGGAAAAGAATACCGTTGCGGAATCGAGGAATTCCGGGAAGAAAGCGTTCTCTGCAGGCTGCGTTTTGTCAAGGAGGACGGCTTGGAGCTTCCTTCCAAAATATATTTATTCCAAGGGCTTCCCAAGGCGGATAAGATGGAATTGATTATACAGAAAGCAGTGGAACTGGGAGTTTACGAGGTGATTCCGGTGGCAGCCAAACGGTCGGTGGTGAAACTGGAAGAGAAAAAAGCCGCCGTTAAGCAGGCACGCTGGCAGGGGATTGCGGAGGCGGCGGCCAAGCAGAGCAAACGGCGGGTCATTCCGCAGGTGCATACGGTAATGTCCATGAAAGAAGCGGTGGGCTATGCTGCCGGCATGGATATCCGACTGATTCCGTATGAACTGGCAGAGGGAATGGGACGGACGAAGGAACTGATAGCTTCCATAGCGCCGGGGCAGACGGTGGCGGTATTTATCGGGCCGGAAGGCGGATTTGAGGAAAAGGAAATTCAGGAGGCCATGGCGGCCGGCATAATGCCGGTTACTATGGGGCGGCGGATTCTGCGCACGGAAACGGCAGGGCTGACTATGCTGGGCTGGATTATGTATCAATTGGAAGAGTAAGCCGATGCCGCGGTCTCGCCGCTTTCTTCCGCCTTACCCTGACGTAAACATCAAGTACCGAGATGCGTCTCCGTTTTTTGACCTGCGCTCTCGAAAAAATCCTCAGAAATATGCACAGAAATATGCACAGAAATATGCACAGAAATATTGAGTACGGAGTACCGGAGCGTGTTTCCTCGGAGACGGAATAACGGGGCTTTCTTGCTTTGTCTGAAGAAAAGGCATTCCTGTACACAAGTTCCCAATCGTAAAAAAGGTCATATAATGAGTATATGCAGAGAAAATAGTTTACAGTACACAGAATGTTAGGAGACGAAACATGGAAGTATATTTGGACAATTCAGCTACTACAAGATGTTTTGACGACGTGGCGGCTTTCATGGCACAGATCATGTGCAGGGATTATGGCAATCCGTCAAGTCTGCATATGAAAGGCATACAGGCAGAGAGTTATCTGCGTTACGCCAAAGAAACCATAGCGAAGACCTTGAAGATAAATGAAAAGGAAATTCTGTTCACTTCCGGCGGCACGGAGGCCGATAATATTGCGCTGATCGGAACTGCCATGGCCAACCGGAGAGCCGGGAAGCATTTGATTACCACAAGGATAGAGCACCCTGCCATACTGCAGACCATGCAGTACTTGGAAGAGCAGGGATTTAAGGTGACTTATCTGCCGGTGGACGGAAACGGAAGGATACGTCTGGAAGACTTGCAGATGGCAATGACGAAGGAAACCATACTGGTATCGATTATGCATACCAACAACGAAATCGGGAGCCTGCAGCCCATTGCCGAGGCGGGGGCACTGATTAAGAAAATGAATCCGCATACTCTTTTCCATGTGGATGCAGTGCAGGGATTCGGCAAATTCCGTATTTACCCGAAGAAAATGAACATCGATCTTTTATCTGCCAGCGGGCATAAAATACACGGTCCCAAAGGCTGCGGTTTTCTGTATGTAAATGAAAAGGTGAAAATTAAGCCTATCATATTCGGCGGAGGACAGCAAAACGGACTCCGTTCCGGCACGGAAAACGTACCGGGGATTGCAGGGCTGGCGAAAGCGGTGGAAATGATATATGCGGACCTGGATAAAGAGGTGGATCGGCTTTATGCGCTGAAGCAGAAATTCGTGGACGGAGTGAGCAAAATAGAATATGTGAAAATTAACGGTTTGACGGGAAGGGAAAGCGCACCCCATGTAATCAGCGTTTCCGTAAGGGGCATACGCAGTGAGGTATTGCTGCATGCATTGGAAGACAAGGGAATCTATGTATCCGCAGGAAGCGCCTGCGCTGCCAGAAAGCCGCAGCCTTCCGCCACGCTGAAAGCTATCGGCGTGGAAAAGGATTTGCTGGAGTCCACGCTCCGGTTCAGCCTATCCGTTTTTACGACGGAAGAAGAAATAGATTATACGCTGCAGGCAATGTATGACATTGTCCCTATGCTGCGTAAATATACCAGGCGGTAAGCCATGTAACGGCTTTTGCCCAAATTCATGCGGCACGGCAGGCTGTGCCGGCTGAATTTGGGTAAAAACAGGAAAGCAGGATTTCCCGCGGGTAGGAAGCTTGGCATAGCCCGTAGGATGGGCGGAAAGGTATTTACATGTTTACAGCATTTTTAATCAAATATGCCGAAATAGGCGTAAAAGGAAAAAACCGTTATATATTTGAAGAGGCGTTGGTGCAGCAGATTAAATATGCGGTCAGGAGATGCGACGGGGAGTTTAAGGTAAGCCGTACGCAGGGAAGAATCTATGTGGAAGCGCTTACCCGGTTTGATTTTGACGAAGTGGTGGACAACCTGAAAAAAGTATTCGGCATTTCCGGCATATGCCCGGTCGTCTATGCGGAAGACAGGGGCTTTGAGGCGTTGGGAGAAGAACTTGTAAGATACATAGGGGAAGTGTATCCGGAGACGGAGAAAAGTTTCAAAGTCAATGCCCGCCGGGCCAGGAAAAACTACCCTCTTACTTCCATGGAAATCAATTGCAAAGCCGGGGAGCTTCTTTTGGATGCCTATCCTAAAATGAAAGTGGATGTGCATCGGCCGGATATCTTGCTTCATATTGAAATCAGGGAAAAAATATATATATATTCCGAGACAATCCCGGGTCCCGGCGGCATGCCGGTGGGGACGGGAGGAAAGGCAATGCTTCTGCTGTCAGGCGGAATAGACTCTCCGGTGGCCGGTTATATGATAGCAAAGCGGGGCGTGAAGATTGATGCCGTTTACTTCCATGCCCCTCCTTATACGAGCGAAAGGGCAAAACAGAAGGTAGTGGATCTGGCACGCATTGTTTCTCGCTATACCGGCCCCATTTATCTGCATGTCATAAACTTTACGGATATTCAGCTATATATATACGAAAAGTGTCCCCATGAGGAACTGACTATCATTATGCGCCGGTATATGATGCGCATAGCGGAGCATATTGCGAAGGAGACGGAATGCCTGGGGCTTATTACAGGGGAAAGCATCGGTCAGGTGGCATCCCAGACTATGCACAGCCTCGCGGCTACCAATGAAGTCTGCACAATGCCGGTTTACCGGCCGCTGATTGGTTTTGACAAAATGGAAATCGTGGCCGTTTCCGAGAAAATAGATACTTATGAAACTTCCATACAGCCTTTCGAAGACTGCTGTACGATTTTCGTGGCCAAGCATCCGGTGACTAAGCCGAATCTGAATATCATCCGCAGGCATGAGCAGAACCTACAGGAAAAGATGGATGAACTGGTGGAAACCGCTTTAAAAACGGAGGAACTGATTATCGTCAGCCAGTAATGCCGCCAAATTCCTTATGCGCCCCTGTGCGTGGAATGAGGCAGGGGCTATGCCACTGCCTAAGCGCGGGGCGCAGGCTGCGAAGCAGCCAAATTCCTTATGCGCCCCTGTGCGTGGAATGAGGCAGGGGCTATGCCACTGCCCAAGCGCGGGGCGCAGGCTGCGAAGCAGCCAAATTCCTTATGCGCCCCTGTGCATAAAAAAGCATCCGGCATTGCCGAATGCTTTTTATCTGCCGCCGGCATGTATCCTTACCGCCGTCTTAAATCGTATAAGGTTTTAATGCTTCAAGAACTTCGTCCACATTATCTTCCGCATGGATATTCAGATCAATGGGCTTTGACAGATCAAGGCTGAAGATACCCATGATAGATTTTGCATCAATCACATACCTGCCGGATACTAAGTCAAAGTCATAATCAAATTTGGTGATATCGTTCACAAAAGATTTTACCTTATCAATGGAGTTTAAAGAAATCTGTACTGTTTTCATCGGTTTTTACCTCCTTATGTTTTCATGCCTTCTGCCTATAATAGTAAAGGCTGGGGCGGTAAAAGTCAATGCATAAACAATACAAAATTAGAAAGGAATCCTATGAAAAGTATAGCATTACATAACCTGGGCTGTAAAGTGAACGGATACGAAATGGACGTAATGCAGCAAATGCTGTGTGAAAGAGGTTATAAAATTGTGCCATTTGATCATAAGGCGGATATTTATATTATAAATACATGCACCGTGACTAATATTGCGGACAGGAAAAGCCGGCAGATGCTTCACCGTGCCAGGAAAAGGAACCCGGAAGCGGTTGTGGTGGCGGTAGGGTGCTATGTGCAGGCCGGGCAGGACCAGGTACTCAGGGACGCGGGCGTGGACTTGGCAGTGGGGAATAATAAGAAGAAGGATTTGGTTTCCATCCTGGAGAAATATCTGGCATGCAGGGAAGGGAAAATAACGGAGATAAAAGAGCGGAAAACTTTGGACGGCACAACGATTATTGATATCGGCGCGGCCAAGGAATATGAAGGAATGAGGCTGAAGCAAGCGATAGGGCATACAAGGGCATATATTAAAATTCAGGACGGCTGCAATCAGTTCTGTTCTTACTGCATCATTCCTTATGTCAGGGGGCGTGTCAGAAGCCGGGAGGAAAAAGACATTTTGGAAGAAGTGCGGGAACTGGCCGGACAGGGGTATCAGGAAATTGTGCTGACAGGGATACATATAAGTTCCTATGGCACGGACAGAGGATGTTCCGGGCTGCTTTCGCTGATAGAAGCATTGCACGGGATTGACGGAATCAGGAGAATCCGCCTTGGCTCCTTGGAGCCCGGAATTATCACGGAAGAATTTGCGGAGGGATTATCCGGCCTGCCGAAGGTGTGCCCTCATTTCCACCTTTCCCTGCAGAGCGGGTGCGACGGCACGCTGAAACGGATGAATAGGCACTATACGGCCGGGCAATACTATGAAAAGGTCAGCCTGTTAAGGGGAAAATATGATTTCCCGGCCATAACTACGGATGTTATCGTGGGATTTCCCGGAGAGACGGAAGAAGAGTTTGCGGAAACAAAGGCATTCCTGGAAAAGATAAAATTTTATGAAATGCATGTGTTCAAATATTCCCGGAGAAAAGGGACGCGCGCTGCCGTTATGGCTCACCAGCTGCCGGAGGAAATAAAGAGTGCCAGGAGCAATATTCTGCTGGCCATGGAGCGAAAGGATTCCGAGGAATACCGAAAGCACTACATAGGGAAGGAAGCGGAAGTACTGTTTGAAGAAGAAAAAATCATAGACGGGCAGGCATTTCAGGTGGGGCATACGAAGCAATATGTGAAGGTGGCGAAGAAGTCCGGGCAGCCGTTAGGGAATCGGCTGGTGCAGGGCATTATCACAGGATTTGCTGCGGAGGACATCCTGCGTATGGAATAGTACGGCTGCCACTTGAAATTTGTTCGCAAATGAGGTATTATGGATGATAAGTATAGGCAGTTTCGGCAAACATGAAACACTGGAAATGCAACAATGGATAAGGGCGTGATAGTATGCAGGATTTAGAGAGTACACAATTTTTTAATGTTGAAGCAGAACCGGTGACGGGCGTGGAGATGGTTCTGACAACGGTATATGAGGCTTTGACCGAGAAGGGATACAACCCGGTAAACCAGATTGTAGGTTATATTATGTCCGGGGACCCTACTTATATTACCAGCCATAAAAGTGCCAGAAGCATGATTATGAAAGTGGACAGGGACGAACTGGTGGAAGAGCTGCTTACGAAATACATTGCAAATAAACATTGGAAGTAGCACATTCGGCTCGCCGTTTGGGGACAAAAGGGGAGGCTGCCCGGTGTGGGCAGAACATGGCAGGAAAGAGATAGGAGTATATCCATGCGGATAATGGGGTTGGACTATGGCTCGAAAACGGTGGGAGTGGCAATCAGCGATGAACTGCTGCTTACTGCACAGGGAATCGAAATCATAGAGAGAAAAGAAGAAAATAAGTTACGCAGGACATTGGCGCGTATTGAAGAGCTGATTGTGGAATACGGAGTGGAGGAAATCGTGGTCGGACTTCCCAAGCATATGAATAATACTATGGGAGAACGGGCAGAACTTTCTTTGGAGTTTAAGGACAGGCTGGAACGGAGGACAGGCCTTCCCGTCGTGATGTGGGACGAGAGGCTTACTACCGTAGCGGCGGACAAGGCTATGATGGAAGCCGGTATCAGGCGCGAGCATAGGAAAGAGCATGTAGATAAGATTGCCGCATGCTTTATTTTGCAGGGATATCTGGATTTGAGGAAAAATAAGGAGAATATGGGTGGAAAAGATATTTTTTGAAGCGCAGGACGGGGAACCGGAAGAGTTTTATGTGCTGGAGCAGACAAAACTTGGCGGCATCCAGTATATTCTTGTGGCAGACGAGGCGGAAGGGGACGGAGAGGCCTTGATTTTAAAGGATGTTTCGGCTCCGGAGGATACGGAAGCGCTGTATGAAATTGTAGAGGATGAAACGGAACTGGATGCGGTTGCGGCAGTCTTTGAAAATATACTTGACGATGTGGAAATTACAGGGATGGATTGAATGGCAGTGGACAGGGAGCAATTTAAACAATTGTTAAAAGAAAAAGGCTTAAAAGTGACCAACCAGAGGCTGATGGTGCTGCAAGCCCTTGCTGCGTGCCCGGACAAACATCTGACTGCGGAAGAAATTTATGAAATGGTAAAGACAGACTATCCGGAGATAGGACTGGCTACTGTTTATAGAACGATACAGTTACTTTTGGAATTATGCTTGATTGATCGCATTAATTTGGACGACGGATTTGTACGTTACGAAATCGGAAATGTGGGGCTGGGTACGGCAAAACACCATCACCACCATCTGATTTGCAGGAATTGTGGAAAAGTCATATCCTTCAAGGATGACCTATTGGAGGAGTTGGAGGAAAAAATCACGAGGACAACCGGCTTCCATGTGATGGACCATGAAGTGAAACTCTACGGGTACTGTTCAGAATGTGGAGGAAAAACTGATTGAGAAAAAAAGAAAATGAAAATGTCTCCAAGCTGAAAATCATTCCTTTAGGAGGCTTGGAGCAGATTGGCATGAACATTACTGCTTTCGAGTATGAAGACAGTATTGTTGTGGTAGACTGCGGATTATCCTTCCCGGATGACGATATGCTGGGGATTGACTTGGTAATACCGGATGTCACCTACCTGAAGGAAAATATAGACAAAGTAAAAGGCTTTATGATTACCCATGGGCATGAGGATCATATCGGCGCGCTGCCCTACATCTTGAGGGACATTAATGTGCCTATTTATGCCACAAAGCTGACCATGGGGATTATAGAGAACAAATTGCGGGAACACAACCTGACGGGGAACACAAAGAGAAAAGTGGTAAAATTCGGGCAGTCCATTAACTTAGGGCAGTTCAGGATAGAATTTATCAAGACGAATCATAGCATTGTGGATGCCGCCGCACTGGCTATTTATTCACCGGCAGGCACGGTAATCCATACGGGGGATTTTAAGGTGGATTATACGCCGGTGTTCGGGGACGCCATTGATTTGCAGCGGTTTGCGGAAATCGGGAAGAAGGGTGTGCTGGCACTGATGTGTGACAGTACCAATGCGGAACGGCCGGGATTCACCCAGTCCGAGAAAACCGTAGGAAAGACTTTTGACTCTCTTTTTGCGGAGCACAGCAATACGAGGATTATTATTGCTACCTTTGCTTCCAATGTGGACAGGGTACGCCAGATTATAAACTCTGCTTATAAATACGGCCGGAAAGTGGTGGTGGAAGGGCGCAGCATGGTGAATATCATTGAGACCGCCACCGGCTTGGGCTATCTGGAAATTCCGGACAAGACTTTAATTGACATAGAGCAGATAAAAAATTTCCCGGATGAGAAAACGGTCATTATCACTACCGGAAGTCAGGGGGAAAGCATGGCGGCATTGAGCCGTATGGCAGGAAATATTCATAAGAAGATTTCCATAGGGCCTGGCGATACCGTTATTTTTTCTTCCAATCCGATACCGGGAAATGAAAAAGCGGTCACGAATGTCATCAATGAGCTGCTTGTCAAAGGCGCGGATGTCATTTTCCAGGATGTGCATGTTTCCGGGCATGCCTGCCAAGAGGAAATTAAGCTGATTTATACGTTAGTCCATCCTAAATATGCCATTCCGGTGCACGGGGAGTACAAGCATCTGAAAGCGCAGGCAAGGATTGCCAGCGAACTGGGGATAGCAAAAGAGAATATCTTTTTGCTGAATTCCGGCGATGTGCTGGAACTGGACAGCCATGAGGCCAAAGTCACGGGAAAAGTGCCTGTGGGGACTATATTGGTGGACGGTCTGGGAGTCGGCGACGTGGGAAATATCGTGCTGCGTGACAGGCAGCATCTGGCGGAAGACGGCATATTGATTGTGGTGCTGGCATTGGACGGCTATTCCGACCAGCTTGTTTCGGGGCCGGATATCGTATCCCGGGGGTTCGTATATGTAAGGGAATCCGATGAACTGATGGAGGAAGCGCGGCTTGTTGTGGAAGAAGCCGTTCACGGATGCCTGGACAGGGGAATCAGCGACTGGGGCAAGATTAAGGGCGGAATCAAAGATTCCCTGAGTGATTTTGTTTGGAAAAAGACAAAACGCAGACCCATGATACTGCCGATTATTATGGAAGTCTGAGAACGGAAATATGGGGGAGCAAAAGAAAGGGGCAGAATAGAACGGCAGCGGAGGAATTTTCAGATGGACGGCCATATCAGAAATACTGCAATGACTTTTGCCCGGGAGGTAAGGCGGTCGGAAGTTTACCAAGAATATGCGCAGCAGCTGGCGAAAGTTAAGTCGGAGCCGGGACTGTACGAGAAAGTAAACGAATTCAGGAAGAAGAATTTTGACATACAGAATAACGGCTCTTCCGAAAATATGATGGAACGTCTGGAGGAATTGGACAAGGAATATTCCTGGCTTAGGGAAAATGCTTTGGTAGAGGATTTCCTTCAGGCAGAATTGGCTTTCTGCAGGATGATGCAGGAAATAGATGCACTGATTGTAAGAGAACTGGATTTTCAGTAGCGGGCGGTGCCGGTTGACGGAAGCGGCAATTGCGGCGGCATGCAGAAATGATTTCCAGTGCTCCATCCGGACAGAAATAGCAGTTCTGTCCGGACGGAGCACTGGCCGTATATACGAAAGGATGATAGTTGGGATGAAAGTGGGTCATATCATCGGCTCTGTATTGGATACTATGTTTAAAATAGCCTTAATGGCCGTTATCGTGGTATATACCTATAAATATGCCATGCAGGCATATGCATTCGGGTACCGGGTGTTTGCGGAGGAGCCGGTTTCTTCGCCGGAAGCGGCCAAAGTAGTGAGCATATATATTCCCAAAGAGACGGATGCCATGGAAATAGGAAAAGTACTGGAAGAAAAAGGGCTGATTAAAGACGCAAGGATTTTCCTTGTGCAGGAACTGCTTTCGGGACATCACGGGGAGCTGAACGAAGGCACTTATGAACTGAGCAGCGCCATGACGCCGGAGGAAATGATAAAGGTACTGACTGCGAAGCCGGCAGAAGAGGAGGAAGAGGAGGCTTCGGGCGGAAATGCGGGCAGTACGGAAGAAAGCGCGGACGGTGAAGAAACGGAAAAATCCGGAGATGGCGCAGAGGAAGGGGAGGGCGGCGTGCCGGAAGATACGGAAGCGGAGGAAGGGCAGCAATGATTACGGAGGAAAGAATCAACGCTTTCATTCATTCGCTGGACAGCGGAAATACGGAATTTCTGAATGAACTTGAAGACGAGTGCAGAAAGACAAATGTGCCGGTCATCCGTACCCAGATGCAGGGTCTGCTGAAATTTTTACTGGCAGTGAACAGGCCGGGAAAAGTTCTGGAGGTGGGGACGGCAATTGGTTTTTCCGCACTTTTTATGAGCGAATATGCACCGGCAGGATGCCATATTACCACGATTGAAAAATACGGAAAAAGAATACCTATGGCAAAAGAGAATTTCCGGCGGGCGGGAAAGGAAGAATGCATTACTCTGTTGGAAGGAGATGCGGCGGAGATTCTGAAGGAACTGAACGAAGAATTTGACTTTATTTTTATGGATGCCGCGAAAGGACAGTATATTCATTTTCTGCCGGATATATTGAGGCTTCTGCGCGCGGGAGGGCTGCTTGTGTCCGACAATGTGCTGCAGGAGGGCGAGATTATAGAATCCCGCTTTGCGGTGACAAGACGCAACCGGACGATACATGCCAGGATGCGGGAGTATTTATATGAACTGAAGCACAATGCACTGTTGGAAACGCTGATTCTTCCGTTGGGCGACGGAGCCACGGTAAGCGTGAAACTGGAAATGCCGGGACGTGACGGAACTCCGGAGGCGGCTGGGCAAAAGGAAGGAAAGGGGCAACTTATATGAAAAAGCCAGAATTACTTGTTCCGGCAGGCAGCTTGGAAGTGCTGAAGACTGCCGTAATGTTCGGTGCAGATGCCGTATATATCGGCGGTGAGGCATTTGGGCTGAGAGCCAAAGCAAAGAACTTCAGCAGAGCGGATATGGCGGAAGGGATACGCTTTGCCCATGCCCATGGCGTCAAAGTGCATGTGACGGCGAATATATTGGCGCATAACAGTGATTTGGGCGGGGCGCGGGAATATTTCAGGGAACTGAAGGAACTGAAGCCGGATGCGCTGATTATTGCAGATCCGGGTATGTTTATGATGGCAAGGGAAATCTGCCCGGAAATTGATATTCATGTTTCCACACAGGCAAATAACACAAATTATGAGACGTTCCTGTTCTGGTACCGCCAAGGGGCGAAACGGGTTGTTTCCGCCAGGGAATTGTCTTTGGAGGAAATTCGGGAAATAAGGAGTAAGGTACCGGAAGAGTTGGAAATCGAAAGCTTTATCCACGGAGCCATGTGCATTTCCTATTCGGGCAGATGCCTGCTCAGCAGTTATTTTACCGGAAGGGATGCAAACCATGGGGCCTGTACACATCCCTGCCGTTGGAATTATGCGGTGGTGGAGGAAAAAAGGCCGGGAGAATATCTGCCGGTCTATGAAAACGAACGCGGAACTTTTATTTTTAATTCCAAAGATTTGTGCATGATAGAGCATATTCCGGAGCTGACGGATGCCGGGATTGACAGTTTTAAGATTGAGGGGCGGATGAAGACGGCTCTTTATGTGGCGGCTGTGGCGCGTACTTACCGCAGGGCCATTGACGATTATGCGGAATCAAAGGAAAAATATGAGGCTAATATGGACTGGTACAGGGAAGAGATTGCAAAATGTACCTATCGTCAGTTTACTACCGGTTTTTATTTCGGAAGACCGGATGAGACAACGCAGATTTATAATGAGAGCACTTACGTGAATGAGTACATTTATCTTGGCTTAGTGCAGGCAGTAGACGGGAAAGGGAGAGCCAAGATTGAGCAGAAGAATAAATTCTGTGTGGGCGACCGGATAGAAATTATGAAACCGGACGGAAGCAATGTGGACACGCAGGTGCTTTCCCTGACGACCGAGGAGGGCATACAAGTGGAATCCGCGCCTCATTCCAAGCAAATCCTATATGTGGAAATGACAAAAAAGGCTTCGGCATACGATATTCTGCGGGTGGCGGCTCCGGAACCTGTCTGAAGCTGGCGGATTGTGCAACCTGGACAGAGATTTTTCGGGAGCGGCCGTTTTTTGGCGATAATTCATGAAAATCAAAAAGGGGCTTGCAATTCTTCCTGAAATAGGTTATTGTATAGAAACAGAGAGAAACCTCATGAATAATTGTTATCTCGGACGAAGGTGTTCCAAATTTTTTGGGGCACTTTTTTATTTATGCAATATGCCGCTGATGCGGCGCACGGGGCGTGCGGCGAATAGGGGAAGATGGCTCTTCCCTGCTCGGTTAGTACGCAGAATCGTGCCGGATGAGACGGCATGGCGTACGGGATGTACGGCAGGCAGGGGTGAAAATTCCTATTGTCTGATTTACGGGCAATCAAGGGCAAAGAAAGGGAGCAGAGCGATGAGTGAAATAATGAATGTGGAAGAGATTTTTGCGAAGAATGTATTTACCATAGGTAAAATGAAACAGCGTCTCAC
This sequence comes from uncultured Lachnospiraceae bacterium, assembly GCA_910579645.1. Classification (GTDB taxonomy): domain Bacteria; phylum Bacillota; class Clostridia; order Lachnospirales; family Lachnospiraceae; genus Kineothrix. The sequence continues at coordinate 21,629 of CAJTVK010000067.1, forward strand.
CAGGAATGTGTATAAGGAAGTAAAAAAAGTGATGGATCAGGGCGGCGAACTGTCGCTGGCGGCAGCGGACGTAGTGGCAAAGGCAATGAAAGACTGGGCGGTGGAGAACGGCGCAACGCATTTTACTCATTGGTTTCAGCCGCTGACCGGCATTACGGCGGAAAAACATGATTCCTTTGTGACTCATCCGGATGAGGAAGGCAAGATGCTGATGGAATTCTCCGGCAAAGAACTGATAAAAGGAGAGCCGGACGCTTCGTCATTCCCTTCCGGCGGGCTGCGGGCGACTTTTGAGGCAAGAGGCTATACGGCATGGGACATTACTTCGCCTGCCTTCCTGAAAGAGACCGGGACAGGGGTTATTCTGTGCATCCCTACCGCGTTCTGCTCCTATAAGGGGGAGGCTTTGGATAAAAAGACTCCGCTGTTACGTTCCATGGAAGCAGTCAGTGAGCAGGCACTCCGCATCGTCCGTCTGTTCGGCAATAAGAGGGCTACCAAAGTGGTTGCCAGCGTAGGGCCGGAACAGGAATATTTTCTTGTGGATAAAAATAAATATCTGCGTCGGCCGGATCTTATCTTTGCGGGCCGGACTCTGTTCGGGGCGCCGGCTCCGAAAGGGCAGGAGATGGAAGACCATTATTTCGGCGTAATCCGCGAGCGGGTGGGCGCATATATGAAAGACCTGAATGAGGAACTGTGGAAACTGGGAGTGACGGCTAAGACACAGCACAATGAGGTGGCTCCGGCACAGCATGAACTGGCGCCTATTTATGAAACGGCCAACATAGCGGTAGATCATAATCAGATTGTGATGGAGACAATGAAGAGGGTGGCGGTGCGTCATAACCTGCGCTGCCTGCTTCATGAGAAGCCTTTTGCCGGGGTGAACGGCTCCGGGAAGCATAACAACTGGTCTTTGGGCACGGACGACGGCGTGAATTTGCTGGATCCCGGCGATACGCCCAATGAAAACATCCAGTTTCTGCTTGTGCTTGCCTGCATTATGAAAGCGGTGGACACCCATGCGGATTTGCTTCGCCAGAGTGCGTCGGATGTAGGGAATGACCATCGTTTAGGGGCCAATGAAGCGCCGCCGGCCATTATTTCCATGTTCTTAGGGGAACAGCTGGAAGATGTGGTAAAACAGTTGGTGGAGACGGGGATTGCGTCTACCTGCAAGGAGGGCGGCGTTTTGGAGACAGGAGTTTCCACTCTGCCTAACTTCGTCAAGGATGCCACGGACCGGAACCGAACCTCTCCTTTTGCGTTTACCGGAAATAAGTTCGAGTTCCGTATGGTAGGCTCCGCCGATTCCATAGCAAGCCCGAATACCATTCTGAATGCAATCGTGGCGGAAGCTTTCTGTGAGGCGGCCGATATTCTGGAAAAGGCAAAGCCGGAAGAATTTGAATTGGCAGTGCATGACCTGATCAAAGAATATATGAAAAAGCATCAGAGAATTATTTTTAACGGCAACGGTTATGCGGATGAGTGGGTGGTGGAAGCGGAAAGAAGAGGGCTTCCGAACATTAAATCCATGGTGGAGGCCGTGGAGACTCTGACTACGGACAAAGCCGTGAAATTATTTGAGAAATTCCATATTTTTACAAAGGCGGAACTGGAATCACGGGAAGAGGTTCTCTATGAAACATATTCGAAGACAATCAATATTGAGGCTCTTACGATGATTGACATGGCATCCAGGCAGATTATCCCATCGGTGGTGAAATATACCAAATCTTTGGCGGATACGGTAATAGCGGTAAAAGAAGCGGGAGCGGATGCCGCCGTACAGGCAGAACTGCTTTCGAAAGTCTGCGGGAAGCTGGCGGAGGCGAAAGCGGCGTTGGTGAAGCTGCAGGAAGCGGAGACAAAGGCAGGAGCCATGGAAACAGGCAGGAGGCAGGCATTTATGTATAAGGATGAAGTAAAGACTGCCATGGATGAACTCCGTGCTCCTGTGGACGAACTGGAAATGTTGGTGGATAAGGAGGTATGGCCTTATCCTACCTATGCGGATTTAATGTTTGAAGTATAAAAAAAGAAGGTACTGTTGCTCCGATAGTGACAGTTCAGCTTGAATGCCGTGTTGAGAGGCGGACGCACGAGAGGGATTTTTTTGCGGGACGGCGG
>CAJTVK010000068.1 GCA_910579645.1 uncultured Lachnospiraceae bacterium
TCACGCAAAGTGGGACGTACAGATGGCAGGAATGAATTTTCAAACACGCTCTAGTGCCGCTGCGTTTGCCGCAGAGCGGAAGCGTGTCTGAAAAATCAATGGTTCTGTGTGCAGGCCGGCTGTCTTGCCGCAGGGCATTGCTGTCCATAGGCTCTCAGGTCCGGCAGCGGCGCAGGCAGAAGACCCAAAATTGATTTCCGTGTATGCCTTGAAAAATCGGTAGCTTTTATACTGCAAAAATGCTATACTGTTGATAAATTCAGAAAAGAAGGTATGCAGGAAATGCAGGGCATGCGGAAGGATGGAGGGACAATGGAGAACGGAAATCAGAATTACGGACGGCAGGAGGCATCCGGACAGGGGATGGCGGAAGGGAATGATAATGACGGGAGATATACAGGAAATTTTTTTGCTGACATGGAATATGGGTTATGCAAAAGGTGCAGACGCAGATCCATAGACCGAAGTGAAAATCCGGCTTCAGTGCTGTGCCATGACTGCCGGGAGGAACTGATCCGCCTGAAGATTCCGCCGGTATTTTATATTGTGGGGGCGGCAGTGATTTTAATGGTGGCATTTACGCTTGCCGTTTCTGCCGGAGGGTTTCGGAATTTCGGTTCCTATAACAATGCCGGCGGCACTGCGGAAGAAGGGTATGTGCTGACGGCTATGGACAATCTGCTGGAGATTTTAGAAGAAAATCCCGATAACAAAGACACTGCGGTTAAGCTGGCGGATATCGGCATGGAATATGGCTATTACGATTATGCCACATATGCCATTCAGGAATATCTGGCAGGGAAAGAAGTGTCGGATTTTCAATATGCCAAAATTAACAGGTACATAACAAAGCTGGAAATTTATTATGATACCTATGATCTATATGACGAGATTTGGGAAGAGGCTTTCGGGGACTTATCCTATGCGGACGAGGCAGCGATATCTCAGGAAGATATTTACGCCCGGATGGAAGAAGTGAGCCGGGCATTGTCCGGGTATCTGGGGAAAGACGGATATGATCAGGCACTGCTGTATTACTATTTGGGAAGCGTTTCGGCGGATAGCGAAGAAATGGCAGAATATTATGAGAAGTGCATAGAACTGGATCCCTATTATTATGATGCACAGGCAAGCATCGCGGCTTATTACCGCAGGCAGGGAGAATTGGACAAGGCAAGGCGGCAGCTGGAGGAAATTTATGCCGTGAACAAAGAGTCTTTTGAGGTGCTAAGGGTGTATGCCACATTGGAATTGGTGGAAGGGAACTTAAAGCAGGGACTTGATTATGCGCTGCGGGCTTATGAGTTATATCCGGAAGGAACTTATGTCATAGATACTTATGTGGTTGCGTTAGCAGCCAACGGAAAAACGGATGAGGCAAAAGAAGTGGTCAGTGAGTATGAGGAAGATTATATTTTTGACGACGACTTGTACGCTTTCCTGAACGGGGAAATGACTTTGGAAGAATATTACATAGGTGATTAGGGATAAGGAAAGGAGCAGTTTGCATTATGATTATACCAGGAATAGTTATATCAATCGTTACGTTTCCGGGAGTTGCCGTGCATGAATTGGCGCATCAGGTCTGTTGCCGGCTTTGCCGGATTCCCGTTTATGAAGTAAAATATTTTCAGGTGGCAAATCCCTGTGGTTATGTTGCGCACGAGCCTACGGCCAACCCGTGGAAAAATCTGCTGACCGGATTGGGTCCGTTTTTCGTCAATACCGTTTTGGGAATATTGATTACGCTTCCGGCATATGCCAATGTTTTCGGCTACAGTTCCATAGAGGGTAGCCTGGGGCTGCTTGTGAAGCTCTGCAGTTATATTCTTTATTGGCTTGGAGTGTCGGTTCTGATGCACGCCTTTCCCAGTACGGGTGATGCAAAGGCTTTAGTGAACAGTGTATTGAAAAACGAGGAAGTGGGAGTTTTGGCAAAAATCGTTACGGCTCCTTTTATCGGGCTGATATATCTGGGGGCATTCGGCTCCATATTCTGGCTGGATTTGGCGTATGGCATAGGCGTATCCATGCTTTTGCCGAAGCTTATCAGCATGTGGCTGTTTTAGGATGTGGGGGTGTTGACTGAACTTGGCCGGAAACCGAATGTACGGCAGTGATTCATTTGGGGATGAGGGCGGATAGGAGGGAGCGTATCATGATCGGAATGACAACATCTAAAATGAACCGCTTTGGTTACAAAGAATGGGTTGCGTATTTCAGGGCCAATGACAAAAAAAGGCTGGAAATAGATTTTTCGGAGGAAAAGGACCTTCCGGCAGATAAAAAATCTTTGATTTTCCCTTCCATACGGGCTTTCCGGAAGGGGGAAGGCTCGGAAGGCAGGCATTTGGCAGAAGTGGCGGCAAGCTGGGCAGACCGGGCCGGAGAACCTGAATACAAAGAGGCCATGCAATGGTTTGTCCGGGAAGAAAACTGGCATTCCGCATATTTAAAGAAATATATGGATTTTCATCATGTGAAAGATGCCGAACATTCCTTTCTTGATAAAATTTTCCGTTCGCTGCGGCAGCTGGCCGGCCTGAAATGCGAAGTCACGGTTTTGGTGACTGCGGAGATGATTGCGCTGACCTACTACGATGCACTTTCCGGATGCACCGATTCCTTAGCGCTGAAAAGCATATGCCGCCGGATGCTGAAGGACGAAATCCCCCATATCATCTTCCAGTCCTACACCATCGGCCATTTCAATAACGGCCCTGCATATCGGCTGGCAAGGATTTTGCTGATGGAATTCACTTCGCTGGTGGTATGGTGCGCATACCGTCAAGTGTTCGAAGCGGGAGGATACGGTTTCGGAAGGTTTCTGAACACTAACTTATGGTATCTGAGACAGTCCATGGAAATGGCAGGGATAGACAGCGGTTCCAATGCAGCCCGATGACGGCATGGGCAGTTGATGTTATCGGAAGCGGCCGGAAAGGTTTTTAGAAAAATTTTAAAAAATCTTGATTTCAAACCGTATTTGTGCAAAAATAGAAAATGGTGACAATGATAAATTGTTAACAATGTTCCAGAAGTGATTGTTGCACGGGAGGAGTCCTGCCAAAGAATGTCGGGAAAGCACTGCCGGACAGATGCGGGACGAAAAGAAGGAGAAGAAGTATGAGAGGTATAGATACTCAAGTCCGAAAAATACGAAGGCGTATTTTCAAGGAAGTGGCAAATCTGGCATATCATTCAACGGATTTGATCAATGACGTGGAGGCATTGCCTTATAAAATAGTAAACTATGACGAGTCGCAGTATGGCAATGTATACAGGGAAAGGGCGATTATAAGGGAGCGTATCCGTCTTGCCATGGGCATGTCCCTGCGGCCGGAAAATATGCCGGTGCATGTGACGCAGGGACTGGCGGAAAGCGATATTGACGAGAAGTATTATGAACCGCCGCTGATGCAGGTGATTCCGTCCGCATGCAATTCCTGTCCCGAGAACAGGTATGAGGTGACGGATAAGTGCATGGGCTGCGTGGCACATCCCTGCCGGGAGGTATGCCCCAGGGGGGCAATCTCCATGAAGGACGGGAAATCCGTCATCGATCAGGAAAAATGTATCCGCTGCGGAAAATGCAAGACCGTATGCCCGTACGATGCGATATCCCATCAGGTAAGGCCCTGCCTGTCCGCCTGCGGAGTGAATGCCATTAAAAATGACGACAAAGGAAGAGCCGTGATTGACACGGATCTCTGTGTCTCCTGCGGACAGTGCATGGTTAACTGCCCTTTCGGGGCAATTGCAGACAAATCACAGATTTTCCAGCTGATCCGTGCGATGCAGTCGGGAAGGAAAATCATTGCTCAGGTGGCTCCGGCATTTGTGGGGCAGTTCGGCGCGAAGGTGACTCCGGACATGATGAAGAGCGCATTGAAGGAACTCGGGTTTTTTGATGTGTATGAGACGGCCATCGGTGCCGATATGGGAGCTATGGCGGAAGCGGAGCATTATGTGCATGCCGTGGCTACGAAGGAACTGCCGTTCCTGCTGACTTCCTGCTGCCCGTCCTGGTCCATGCTGGCAAAGAAATTTTTCCCGGAAACGATAGACAAGATATCCAATGAACTTACGCCTATGGTGGCGACGGCGCGTAAAATCAAAGAGGATCATCCCGATGCCAGCGTAGTATTTATCGGCCCCTGTGCTTCCAAGAAACTGGAAGCTTCCCGGAGGACAATCCGCTCGGATGTGGATTTTGTCATTACCTTTGAGGAACTGGCCGGCATGTTTGAGGCAAAGGGGATTGACTTAAATGCCGTCAGCGCAGAGGATGCGCTGAATGACGCCACAGGGGCAGGCCGCGGCTACGGCGTGGCCGGAGGCGTGGCCAATGCCATTGAGGAATGCATCCGGGAATACTATCCGGAGGTGGAGGTAAATATCGAACATGCGGAGAGCCTTACGGAGTGTAAGAAGATATTAATGCTTGCCAAGGCAGGAAAGAAAAACGGATGTCTCATCGAAGGCATGGCTTGTCCGGGCGGATGTGTGGCGGGAGCCGGAACCAACATTCCTATTCCGCAGGCGACGAAGGAAGTGGCCGGCTTTAAGGCTGCGGCGGCAAAGAAAATACCCGACAGGGAGACGGGGAAAGGACTGGAAGGATAAATGAAAATCAGAACAAGATATGCGCCAAGCCCTACCGGGCGCATGCATGTAGGAAATTTAAGGACGGCATTGTATGCTTATCTGATAGCGAAGCATGAAGGCGGGGATTTCCTTCTCCGCATTGAAGATACGGATCAGGAACGGTATATGGAAGGAGCGGTGGAGATTATTTACCGCACTCTGGAGCAGACCGGGCTGATTCATGACGAAGGGCCGGACAAGGACAAAGGGGCAGGCCCCTATGTGCAGAGCGAACGTCAGGCCAAAGGGATTTATCTGGAATATGCCAGAAAATTAATTGATAAGGGGGAGGCCTATTATTGTTTCTGCGATAAGGAACGTCTGGCAACTTTAAACCGTACCGTTGCCGGAAAAGAAATCAACGTATACGATAAGCACTGCCTTGGGCTTTCCAAGGAAGAGATAGAAGAGAAGCTGGCTTCCGGCATGCCTTATGTCATCCGGCAGAATAATCCGGTGGAAGGCACTACCACTTTTCAGGATGAAATTTACGGCGACATTACGGTGGAGAACGCCGAACTGGATGATATGATACTGATAAAATCCGACGGTTATCCCACTTACAATTTCGCCAATGTGGTGGACGACCATCTGATGGGAATCACCCATGTGGTAAGGGGAAATGAATATCTGTCCTCTTCCCCCAAATACAACCGTCTGTATGAGGCATTTGGCTGGGAAGTGCCGGTCTATGTACATTGTCCGCTGATTACGGACGAGGAGCACCATAAACTGGCTAAGCGCAGCGGCCATTCCTCCTATGAAGATTTGATAGAGCAGGGATTTCTGTCGGAAGCGGTGGTGAATTTTGTGGCATTGCTCGGGTGGAGCCCGGAAGGGAACGAGGAAATTTTTTCCTTGGAGGAACTGATAAAGGCATTTGACTACCGTCATATTTCCAAATCTCCGGCAGTCTTTGACTATACCAAACTGAAATGGATGAACGGAGAGTATATGAAAGCAATGGAGCCCGGCCTTTTTTACCGGATGGCGGAGCCGTATTTAAAGAAAGCCATTACGAAAGACTTGGATTTAGAGAAAATAGCCGCCATGGTCAAGACCCGTATCGAGGTTTTCCCGGATATAGCCGAAATGGTAGATTTTTTTGAGGAACTGCCCGATTATGACACGGCCATGTATGCGCATAAGAAGATGAAGACCACTGCGGAATCTTCCTTGGAGGTACTGGAGGAACTGCTGCCCATGCTGGAGGCACAGGCAGATTTTGACAACGATTCCCTTTATCGGCTGCTGGTATCTTATGTGGAGAAAAAGGGCTGTAAAAACGGTTACGTTATGTGGCCCGTCCGAACGGCGGTTTCCGGCAAACAGATGACGCCTGCCGGAGCCACGGAGATTATGGAAATTCTTGGAAAGGAAGAATCCATAGCCCGTATAAAAAAAGGAATTGAGCTGCTGAAAAATGGTTAAGCGCAATCCGGCGGGGCAGGTCAGGGAAGACCTGCCTGCACAGGCACAGGCAGCCGCCATAGAGCATGCTTTCGGGGCCATTCAAGTATTGGCCGGCCCCGGAAGCGGCAAAACTTATCTTACCATCCGGCGAATCCGTCATCTGATTTGCCGTCACGGGATTTCTCCCGAAAAAATCCTTGTCATTACTTTTACAAAAGCAGCGGCTTCGGAAATGGAAGAACGTTTTTATAAACTGACGGAAGGACAGCACCGCGGCGTTACTTTCGGCACCTTTCATGCGGTTTATTTCCATATGCTGAAAAAATCCGGATACGGCGGGGGCAGGCTTGCCATTGCCACGGCTCGGGAAAAGAGGGACTGCCTGAAGCATATCCTGCATATGCACGGTATAAATGATGCCGATGCGGAGCGGCTGGGGTCACTGCTGAAGGAAATCAGCAGGGTAAAAAACAGCGGCGGGGATATGGCAGCCATAAGCCCGGAAGAGGAAGAAATAAAGCCTATGTTTCCCTCCGTCTTCAAAGAATATTGTGACATGATGCAGGAAATGGGGAAACTGGATTTTGATGATATGATTCTTCTCTGCGACCGCATGCTGTCGGGACAAAAGGAAATCCTTGCGTATTGGCAGCGGGCTTTTTCCCATATCCTGGTGGACGAGTTTCAGGACATCAGCCCGCTGCAGTACCGGGTGCTGAAACGGCTGGCGGAGCCGGAAAGGAACCTGTTCGTGGTGGGCGACGACGACCAGTCCATTTACGGTTTCCGGGGGGCGGGGCCGGATATCATGAAACAGTTCATGGAAGATTATCCGGAAGCTTTGCAGCTGACGCTGGATACCAATTACCGCAGCGCGGGACATATCGTACAGGCCTCCCTACAGCTGATTTCCGATAACGAAAACCGGTTTCCGAAACGGATAAAGGCACATTGCAAAGAGAACGGCCTTGTAGGGCTGCATGCCTTTCAGGGAAAGGAAGAGGAACGGCAGTATCTGCTTTCGTCCCTGAAGCAGCTGCCTCCGGAGGAATGGCAGCGTACTGCCGTAATCTGCCGGACCAATGCGCAGCTGACAGGGCTGACGGCGCATCTGGCACGGGAAAATATCCCGTTCTTCTGTAAAGACCGGACGGAGAATTTATTCTCCCACGAAATTGCAAAAGATTTTCTTGCTTATCTGCATTTTTCCCGGGATGCTTACGGGGTTTTGCCCGGCGAAGGGAAACGGCAAGATTTTCTGCGCATTATGAACAGACCCTGCCGTTATATCCGGCGGCAGGCTTTGGACGGAGGCGGCAGGCCGGAACAGGCACTGCGGGAATTTTATAAGCAGAAGCCTTATATGCTGGAAGGTCTGGAGATTTTTTTTGCGGCATTAAAAAGAATCGCCGAGCTGCGGCCGTATCTGGCCATTGATTATATCCGCAGGACGATGGGATATGATGTTTATTTGGGTGAGAACAAAAGGAAAGAGGAACGGGACAAGCTGCTGGAAACGGCGGATGAGATACAAAAAACCGCCTGCGGCTGCCGGACGGCGGAGGAATGGGATGCGTATATCGATGCCTATTCGGAATGTCTGGAAAGAAATGCCACAGATGCGGAAACGGCTCAAAAAGGCGTACAGCTTGTGACAATGCATGGCTCAAAAGGGCTGGAATACGATACCGTTTTCCTGCCGCAGGTGAATGCAAAGCTGCTTCCCGGAAGCAAGGCACATACAAAGGAAGAAGTGGAAGAAGAACGCAGAATATTTTATGTGGCGATGACAAGGGCCAAGTACCGGTTGGAAATATCTTACAGCAAAGAGCCTTCCCCCTTTTTGTCTAAATGGGCGGATGCCCCGTATGTGAGGAAAGAATAAGCAAAAAGAGGGCATGCTGCCTAGAGCGTGTCTTAAAATTCATTCCTGTCATCTGCAAAACGATGTATCGTTTCACCACTTTGCGCGATATTTGTGCCAAATTCAGGTTACATAGCCCGCTATGCGCCCTTCATTTTGGCAAGAGCATAAATGCTCTTAATCTCCCACAAACTGTGACGCACATCTGACAGAAAGCAATTTTAAGACACGCTCTAGTACTGCATTGCGGAAAGGCAGGTGCTGACTATGGCACGATTTCGTCAAATTCCGCATTGTCCAGATATTCGTCAAAAGCATCTTCCACCATTTCATATTCCCGGTCGTCGTCGATGTATTCCAGTTCCGGTTCCGCATTGGGGTCATTTTCGTCTTCGCGGTAGCGGTAAAACCATACTTCGCCGTCCTGATTCTCGCCGTTTTCGTCCAAGGGGAGAAGGACGATATAATCTTTTTCCTGGCATTCCAGTATAGTGACAATAGAACAGACGACATGACTGCCGTCGTCCAAATCCAATTCCACGGTCATTTCTTCATCTGCCATTTCTCCGTTCATTTCCCTGTCCGCTGCTTCGGCTGTTTCGGAATTCTTGTTTTGTTTTTTACCCATATATAGTTTACGCTCCTTTCTGTCATGTGCCGTATGCAGCCAAGGCCTGCGCCTGCAGCCCGGGCCGTATTTTCATTTTACTTTCTAAATAAACATTAATCAATATTTTTTTACGGATTTTTACACAGAAGCCTGTTTTTATGTTATACTTAAATCCTACGGTTGGAGGAGCATATGTACAAAATAGAAAGCAGACAAGAAAACAGGCCTTACCCGCTAGGGGTGACAACGACAGAATTTGGCTATACTTACTTTTCCGTAGTAATGAAAAACGGACATGATTGCGGAATTGTTTTGTATGACAAGCGGACAGGGAAGGAAACGAGGATTCCTTTCAGTGAACAGAATAAATATGGTTCGATTTACAGCATTGCCGTGAAAGATTTGGATATTAACCGCTATTCCTATAATTTCTATGATGGGGACCGTGTTTTCACGGATCCTTATGTAAAGCTGCTGCATGGGCACGACAAATGGGGAAAATGCGAGGAACTGCTCAAAGGGGGATTTATCCGGCCGGGCTACGACTGGCAGGGGGACAAGCCGCTGAAAATCCCTTATGAGGAGAGTGTCCTTTATTGTCTGAACGTAAGGGCTTTTACCAAGCATAAATCTTCGGGAGTTCCCCATAAAGGCACCTTCCGGGGGCTGACGGAGAAAATCCCGTATCTGAAGGAGTTAGGCATTACCGCCGTGGAACTGATGCCTGCTTACGAATTTGACGAATTGGAAAGCGGGAACAAGAAATGGCCGTCAGAGAAGCGGCTGCCGCCTCTTACGATGGAGGAAGCAAAGAGCCGCCTGGCGGAAAAAACAGAAGAGGAAGCGGAGGGGAAGCCTCCAAAGGAAAAATACAATTGCTGGGGCTATACGGAAAGCTTTTACTTTGCGCCCAAGTCGGCGTTTGCTGCGGATCATGACACAGTGAAAGAATTCAAGGACATGGTGAAGGAACTGCACCGCAGCGGCATTGAGGTTATCATGCAATTTTATTTTCCCCATTCGGTGAAAATGGGGATGATGCTGGATGCCTTGGGGTATTGGGTGCTGGAATATCATATTGACGGTTTTCATTTAAAGGGGGATCGGATTCCGCTGCAGGGAATTGCCACGGAACCGCTGCTGACGGATACCAAGCTTTTCTATTATGATTTCCCTTATGGACAGATTTATGAGGAAAACGAAATTCCCGGCTACCGCAATCTGGGTAATTATAACGATGATTATATGTATACGGTGCGCAGCTTCCTGAAAGGCGATGAGGGAATGGTAGGAAAATTCCTGGATTTGCAGCGTAAGAATCCGTCCGTTTGCGGAACGGTGAATTACCTGACGAATTATTACGGCTTTACGCTGGCAGACATGGTTTCCTACGAAAAGAAACACAACGAAGAGAACGGCGAGCAGAATATGGACGGCAGTGACTACAACCTGACATGGAACTGCGGGGCGGAGGGTGCAAGCCGCAAGAAATATGTTACGGACCTGAGGAAGAAACAGATGAAAAACGGGCTGTCCATGCTGTTTCTGGCACAAGGCACCCCGTTGATTTACAGCGGGGACGAATTCGGGAATACCCGATACGGCAACAATAACCCCTATTGTCAGGACAATGAAACCGGTTGGGTGAAATGGAATAAGAATGCCCTCGGCAAAGAAATTTCTTCTTATGTGAAAAAGCTGATTGCACTGAGGAAGCGTCATCCGATTCTTCACAATGTGAAGGAACTGAAAATATTGGATTATATCGGCTGCGGATATCCGGATCTTTCCTATCATGGGGAAGAGGCGTGGCGGGTGGATTTCGGAAGGGACAGCCGTTTTGCAGGAGTGATGTACTGCGGCTGTTATGCCCAAAAAGACAACGGGGAAGAGGATGATTTCCTTTATATTGCATATAATATGTATTGGCTGCCTCATACATTTGCCTTGCCGAAGCTTCCGCGGGGTCTGAAATGGTGCCTGTTGGCAGATACCGGCACTTCGGAAGGAATCATGGAAGAACCGGAGTATGCCGGCACGGAAGAGCCGAAGCAGCAGGCCAAGGCAGAGCCGCGTACCGTCCAGATTTACATATCGAAACAGGAGGAAGGCGCGAAAAAGGATGCGCGGCGGAATTATGTCAAAAGCGCGTTTTAGGAAAGAATGAAAGCATGGGAACACTTTAAGACGATTACTTACCACCGTTATCTCGTTATGAAAGGCTGCTTTAAAGTAGGGCTGTATTATCAGGGACTTACTCACGATTTATCCAAATACAGCCCCACGGAATTTCTGGTAGGGGCAAAATACTATCAGGGCGACCGCAGCCCCAATAACGCAGAGAGAGAAGACATCGGATATTCCAGTGCCTGGCTGCACCACAAGGGCAGGAATAAGCATCATTACGAATATTGGATTGACTACAGCACAAAGAACATACCAGGCGGCATGGCGCCGGCTCCTATGCCGAAAAAATATGTGGTGGAAATGCTGATGGATCGCATTGCCGCCAGCAAGGTGTACAAAAAAGAGGCATATACGGACCGGTCGCCCTTAGAGTATTATCTGGCGGGCAAAGATCCGGCGCCGCTTCATAAAAAGACGAAAGCTTTGCTGGAAAGACTGCTCCGTATGCTGGCGGAGCATGGCGAGGAAAAGACCTTTGCCTATATCCGCAGAAAAATTTTATAGTCACCCTTTATGCGCAGGGACATAAGATAAAGCATAGCATAAAGGAGTTGAAAAGCCATGAATAATTGTTTTATCTTATTACTGTTATTATTCTGCTGCGGCAACAATTGCGGTTCGGATGACTTCCGCCTTGGCGGCAGAGGGTCCTGCGGCGGCAGGAACAACGACGACAACTGCGGATGCGGCAGAGATGCCAGGAATGACCGCGGATGCGGCAGAGACACAAGGAATGACTGCGGATGCGGCAGCGGCAGGGATGCCAGGAACAATGATTCCTGCATGGAGAGAGGGTTTAATACTTTCCCTTCGCCGGGCGGTACCTGCGGGTGTGAAGAAAAAGAATAGGGAAGTTTTTCCGGAAATACGGAAAATGACCCCGTTGCGAAAGCGGCGGGGTTATTTATGAGGGAGCAAAATGGACGGTTCGAAGAATATTTGGAGATTGCTTATTCAATCAAGCAGGGAAGAGCCATCTTCCCCTGCCTGCGGTGAGCCGCATTTTTCATCTGTACGGGGCGGTGCAGTAAAGAAGCATGCGGCAGGCGCGGCGCTTGCAGCCGGCCTATTAATAATGACACAAGCTGTCTTTACGGTGTTGGAAGTGATTGTCCTGCAGCGTTTTTTGGAGGGATTTTCTACGGCGTTCTTTCAGCTTGGGCAATCACTGTTCTATATTGCGGCTTTGGCGGCTATGTATGCGTTCCGGTATTTCCGGATGCCGCTTTTAAACTGGCTAAACGGCAGCATTGCGCTGCGGCTGCGTGAATCCTTGGATCGTCTGATTATCCGAAAGGTACAACGTATTTCTTTGGTTTCGTTGGAACATGCCGAACATCAGGCACTTCTTGGCCGGGTGCAGGATGCACCGGAAAAACGCTATACAAACGGATTATATGCGATACTGGAAATTGGGGGCGGCGTAATGCAGACAGTGGGCGTACTGTTCCTGCTTGCAGGAAGCGTGCCTTACTTTTTTGCGGTAATCTTGCTGCTTCTGGGGCTGATGGTAATCGTTTTCAGAATAATCGGAAGAAACAGGGTGAAACTGTATCATGCCAGACAGGAGATCGGAAGGCGGGGAGACTATTTGTCAGGCATTTTGTTTGACCGGAGACTTGCCCAAGAAAAAAAGCTGTTTGGATATACCCCCTATATTCAAAAAATATACGAGGAAGAAAATATTCAGTCCAACAGAAAGCTTCTTGGCAGGATTTTTGCTTCCAACCTGATTTTATGGTTTTATGACAATATTACATTTCTTTTTTCCGCTTCTGCCTATCTGATTTTTCTCATACCCTTGAGCAGGGGGGAAATCAATATCGGTTTATACATAGCAATCATCCCGGCACTGACAAGGCTTGGAGCCTTCTTTGTGGCGGTGGGCAGTGAATATCTTCCGACTTATCAGGAATACCGTGCATGCCTTAAGGATATCACAGCCTTGGAAGAACTGGAAGAGCAATTTTATATTCCTGTAAGAAAGGAAAACTCTGATTCGGAAAGCAGCCAGGCGGGACAGCGGCCATGGACATTTCATGAAATCAGAGGCGAAAATATTGTTTTCCGCTATTCCGGAAGTGACAAACCGGTTTTGAACGGCTTAAATTTTACATTTCGTGCAGGAAAAAATTATGCGTTGGTAGGGGAAAACGGATGCGGCAAATCTACCTTTGTGAAGCTGCTGATGGGCTTTTACAAACCTGAGAGCGGCAAAATCACAATTGACGGCAAGGATATTCAGGAGATGGAGTTTTCGGAACTGCAGAGCTGCTATTCTGCGGTATTTCAGGATTTTAACCGTTATGATTATACAATCAGGGAAAATATAGTTATGTCTGCTTTGGGCGGCGCTGCACAAACTCAAATGGAGCGGGCGGCAGAAGAGGCAGGGCTGGGGGAATGGATATCGTCCTTTCCGGATGCCTATGACACTACTCTTGGCAGTCTCACGGAGGGCGGGGCAAATCTCTCGGGAGGCCAGTGGCAGCGTCTGGCAATTGCCCGTATGCTTTGCCGGGAGGCCGGTGTTTACCTGTGGGATGAACCTACTGCGGCCATGGACCCGTTGGCGGAATCAAAATTATACAGTGCGTTTCTTAAAAAACGCTCGGACAACCTGACCAATATTTTCATAACCCACCGTCTGGGAGCCTGTATCAGTGCAGATGAAATCTGCGTTCTGGCAGACGGGCATTTTGTGGAGCAGGGAAGCCATGCACAGCTGATGCAAATGAAAGACGGCATATATAAAAGCATGTTTGAGGCACAGAAAGGAATGTATGAATGAAGAAGGTCAGTAATATTACAAAGGCATTAAAACTGGTTATTCCCATTGCGCCTTTCGGAATGGCATTCTATTTGCTGCTTTCCTTGCCAGGGGCGGTACTGCCGGTTTTTATGCTGTACCTGCAAAAGACTGTTGTGGACCGTGCATCGCTTTATGACAGCGGGCAGCCGTTTGGCTACTACATAACACCGGTTCTCATGCTGATTGGAATTTATATGGTCATGAAAATGTTTGAACTGGTTTCAAAACAATATATGGAATTCGGATATTTCCGGGATGTTTTCCTCGGGCTGGACAATCGGATCCACAAAAAGAGTGCGGAGATTTCTTTGGAGTATTATGATAATGCGGAGTATTATAATATCGTGCAAAATGCAAAAAATGCCTCTATGTTTCTGGTATTTACGGCAAATCTGGCTGTGCTGTCGGTGATTCTTGTTTTTCGCCTTTTATCGGTGGCGGCTTACCTTACCACCCTGCATCCGGCACTGTATCTTTTTGTGGTGTTCGTGAGTGTTCCTGTTATTCTGGAGAAACTGCAGGAGGCAAAATACAAGTCCGCTTTTTTGCAGGATACCGTACCGCCGGCCAGAAGAAAAAAATATGCGTTTGAGTTTCTTTCTGCCGGTGACCGGAAGAAAGAGATCATTCATTATGGGGCAGGGGACTTCATTGCGGATAAATATTTATCCGCATGCAGAGAACTGGATCGGAAAGAGATGCAGCATATCCGTTTGTTAGGAAAACGGGGACTGGCCTTTGCAGGAATAAAGGCTCTGTTTCACTGTGCGGCATTATTTCTGATGGCTTTTTTGCTGATAAGAGGGAACATCACAATCGGAGGCTTTTCCGTACTCCTTACAAGCTTTGCATCCCTGACAGATTTCTTTATTCAGCTATTTGATCACGCAGGTGAGATTATGCAGACAGGCATCATGTCCTCCGCCTTTTTTGAACTGATGGAACTCGAAATCAGGGATGGCGGCAGGGATTTGGAAGACGGCGGTGAATATGCAAGGCTTGCCCATGTTTCTTACAGATATCCGAACAGCACAAAAGCGGCATTAAATGATATTTCATTAACTATAAAGAAAGGAGAGAGGGTAGCCATTGTCGGAGAAAACGGCGCGGGCAAGACTACCTTGGCGAAGCTTTTATCGGGATTTTTGCTGCCTGCAGAAGGAGATATGGAATTGGGAGGTACGGACCGCCGCAGGCTGCGGGAGAGAAGTATCTTTGACCATATCAGTGCCGTGTACCAAGATTACGGAAAGTACAAGCTGACTTTGGCAGAGAATATTTATCTGAGCGATACGGCGGATTGGAAGGATGGCTTAAAGGAACCGGATATGGAAAAGGTTTGCCAAGCCCTTGAATGGGCGAATGTCCGGACCGGCACGAAGCCGGACAAAATAGTGCTGGGAAAGGAATTTGGCGGAAGCGAACTGTCAGGCGGTCAGTGGCAGAGGATTGCCCTTGCAAGAAGTTATTACAGGGAACGCATGGTGCTGCTTTTTGACGAGCCTACTGCTGCAATAGATCCGTTGGAGGAAATGGAACTTTATGGGAAACTGCATGAACTTGCGGAGGAAAAAACAGTCCTCCTAGTCACACACAGGCTTGGTGCGGTGCGAAAGGCAGATAAGATCATTGTGATGAAGAATGGAAGTATAGCGGAAATGGGAAATTTTGATGAACTGATGCGGTTAAAAGGATATTTCAGCAGCATTTGGACAGAACAGATAAAATGGTATAAACTTGACGGATGCCGCAACCAATGATAAACTTAATCCATTATCTGGAGCGTGTGACGCACATCTGGCAGAAAGCAGTTTTCAAACACACTCTGGTGTAAAAAAAGTTTGGAGGCATTGGACATGATAGACGGAAAAAAAGTACTTTTCAGCGGGATGCAGGCAACCGGGAACCTGACTTTGGGCAATTACTTAGGCGCGCTTAAGAACTGGGTCAATCTGAGCGATGAATACGAATGTTTTTATTCCGTAGTGGATCTGCATTCCATTACGGTGCGGCAGGACCCTTCGGAGTTAAGGCAGCGCGCAAGGAAACTGCTGGCTCTGTACATAGCTGCCGGGCTGGATCCGAAGAAGAACTGCATCTACTATCAGTCCCATGTGTCAGGCCATGCGGAACTGGCATGGATCCTGAACTGCTTTACTTATATGGGGGAACTGAACCGCATGACCCAGTTCAAGGACAAGGCGGCAAAGCATGCGGATAATATTAATGCCGGGCTGTTTACTTATCCGGTGCTGATGGCGGCGGATATTTTGCTGTATCAGGCAGACGTAGTTCCCGTGGGGAAAGATCAGCTGCAGCATCTGGAGATTACAAGGGATATTGCCCAACGCTTCAATGCGATTTACGGTGAGGTGTTCACGGTTCCGGAGCCTTTTGTAGGGAAAGCAGGGGCAAAAATCATGAGCCTGCAGGATCCGGCAAAGAAGATGTCGAAGTCCGATGAAAATGCCAATGCGAGCATTTATCTGATGGATGACCCGGATACGGTAATCCGGAAATTTAAGAGGGCCGTCACCGATTCGGAGGCTCAGGTAAAATATTGCGAGGAACAGCCGGGTATCCGCAATCTCATAGATATTTACTGTTCCTGCACCGATAAGACGCCGGAAGAGACGGAAAAGGAATTTGACGGCAAGGGGTACGGGGAATTTAAACTGGCCGTGGGGGAGGCTGTGGTAAGCGTTCTGAAGCCGCTGCAGGAGCGTTTTGAGGATTTGGTGAAAGACAAGGCTTATATTGACGGCATCATCAAAGAAAATGCCGACAAGGCCAATTATTATGCGACGAAAACACTCCGGAAGGTGCAGAAAAAAGTGGGTTTCCCGGAACGCGTGAGATAGATAATGAGGCAGAGAGAAGAAAAAGACAGCGGCAGGATAGACGAGAAAAGATTCGATGCGGCCAGGAATAAAATTATAGGCATGCAGCGCGAACATGCCGGCATAGGCACCTTGCGTGAAAAAACTTTCCATGCCGTCATGAAGAATTATTATGCGCCGGATGAGAGAATGCAGGAAATAGCGGTCGGGAACTATGTGGCGGATATCTATACCGGGGAACGGATTATTGAGATTCAGAACGGCAATTTTTATAAAATAAGGGATAAGCTGGATGCTTTTCTGGCGGAATATCCGGTGACGGTGGTCTATCCTATTCCTCATAAAAAATGGCTGATATGGATAGACGAAGAAACCGGCGAACTTTCTTCCAAGAGGAAGAGCCCTCTTACCGGAAGCGCATACAGTGCTTTTGCGGAACTGTACCGGATTAAGAATTATCTTACATATGAAAATCTGCACCTCCGTTTTCCTTTGGTGGATATTGAGGAATACCGTCTGCTGAACGGATGGAGCAAGGATAAGAAAAGGGGATCCTGCCGGTATGACAGGATTCCGGTGGCATTGTTTGACGAAGTGGTGATTGAGCGGCGGGAGGACTACCTGCAATTTCTCCCCGACGGTCTTCCGGAGACGTTTACCTCTGCCGAACTGGCCGGGCAGGCGAAGATTCCGGCCCGCACTTCCGGCCTTGTGCTGAATATACTGACTTATTTGGAAGTGACGGAGAAAATCGGCAGGAAGGGGAGAGCCTATCTATATCGGGTGAAATAGCCGGCGGCAGCATTGCCGGAGATTTTACACAGGAGGAAAATGTGGGATTATTTGACAGACAGAGAAAAGCCGGGAAGGGCAGGAGAATCTCTGTTTTCAGAGCAGATTATCCGGTGGATCACAAGATATTCGTGGAAAGCCTTCTGCTGTGGAACGGTACCGAATATGAATGGGACGGCAATCGGATTGTGGCGCATTTTCCGGCAAAGCTTGGAATTTCCTTTGAACAGACAGATTCGTTTATGCGTATTTCCGCAATGAAGTCGCTGTAGGATTGAAAATGACAATATAAGAGCCCATAACGGGACTGTTCCCCATAAGGCAATAAATGGGGATTAAGAAAGTAAAAATAAACAATAAGGAAAAAGGTTGAAAGATGGATTTTTATATTGATTTAAAAAACATTGCCCAGGAAGAATTAAAGCAAATAAACTTGGATAGGGTCAATGTTAACTGTAGTCCGCCTGACTTTGAACCGCATCGTCAGTATTACTTTATTGCAAAGTGCAGGCAGATGGTGAAGTCAGAAAGTGAACGTCTTGGACGTCCGCTGTATGCGTGTACGGTAACCTTCGGCTGCCAGATGAATGCCCGCGACAGCGAAAAGCTGGCAGGGATACTGGAACTGGCCGGATATGTGCCGTCTGAGGATGAAACGGCGGATTTTGTCATATATAATACATGTACGGTGCGTGACAATGCCAATCAGAGGGTATATGGAAGGCTTGGTTTTCTGAACAGCATGAAGAAAAAGAACCCACATATGAAAATAGCATTGTGCGGCTGTATGATGCAGGAAGCGAGTGTCATCGAAAAGATAAAGAAAAGCTATGGTTTTGTGGATTTGATTTTCGGCACCCACAATATTTTTAAATTTCCGGAACTTTTATGCACTATGCTTGAGTCCGGAAGAAGGGTTATTGATATATGGAAAGATACGGATCAGATTGTGGAAGACCTGCCTGTGGAGCGGAAGTATGCCTTTAAGTCAGGCATTAATATAATGTTTGGATGCAATAATTTCTGCAGCTACTGTATCGTGCCTTATGTACGGGGTAGGGAGAGGAGCCGCAGCCCGAAGGATATCCTCCGCGAGATAGAATGCTTGGTAAAGGACGGTGTGGTGGAAATCATGCTTCTTGGCCAGAATGTGAATTCTTACGGCAAGAATCTGGAAGAGCCTGTGAACTTTGCCGGCCTTCTGCGGGAAGCAGAGAAAATAGAAGGGTTGGAGCGTATTCGTTTCATGACTTCTCATCCGAAGGATTTGTCCGACGAACTGATAGAAGTAATGAAAGAGTCCAAAAAAATATGCAGGCATTTGCATCTGCCGCTGCAGTCCGGTTCCACCCGTATCTTAAAGGCCATGAACCGCCGTTATACCAAAGAGCAATATATAGATCTTGCGCTGAAAATCCGTCGGGAGATTCCGGATATTGCCATCACTACGGACATTATCGTAGGTTTTCCCGGTGAGACTCCCGAAGACGTGGAGGAAACCATAGATGTAATAAAGCAGGTGAAATATGAGAATGCCTTTACTTTCATCTATTCCAAACGGACGGGCACTCCTGCCGCGGCTATGGAAAATCAGGTGCCGGAAAGAGCGGTGAAAGAAGGGTTCGACAGGGTGCTTAGGACAGTGCAGGATACTGCCCGGGAAAGAGTGGCGCTGCTGCAGGGTAAGGTATTGCCTGTCTTGGTGGAGGAAAGGAATGAACAGGATAGTTCCCTGATGACGGGAAGGCTTTCCAATAATACGCTTGTGCATTTTCCAGGCGACGCTTCTTTGATTGGAAAAATTGTGGATGTAAGGCTGGAAGAATGTCATGGATTTTATTATTTAGGAAGGATTGTGAATCTGTAAGCCGCAGGAACGGGAAGCAAAAAGCTTCCCGTTATATGCAATCGCTTATTTTGCAACAGTTCAGGCGGCGATTGCCGTATCTGAAAAGGATACATTCTCCCGATTAGGACTAAATCCTAAAAGCTGAGGCTTTAAAGGACTTAGTCCTTTTTAAACCGACCTTACCCATGAGGAACTTCTTGCGAAAATACAGGAGAGCATCCGGAGGGAAGTGGAAGAGATTAAAAAGAGTTTTCCACAGACACCTTATTCCATGATGTATCCGTATATGCCAATAGCAATGACGGGAATGCAGTCGGAGACAGTAAAGACAGAGAAAACGGAGCAGATGGAGACGCAGACAAAAGCACCAGAAGAACTGGATGGTGATAAGGTTGGGGTTTATACGAAACTGAATATGAAACCAATTTGCTGGGATGAATAGAGTAGCCCCATGTGCTGTTAAGTGCATGGGGTATATTTAAGTGATGTGCAAAAATTTAGAAATAACGGCATATTTTCAATGAAAAAATGACAAAGATATTGTATAATTAGAATAATATAAATGAAAAGTGCTTAGTCCGTAAGTGAAAATTCCTATTTATAATTTTATATAATAGTGAATGAGCAGATGACGGATAATAGCCGCCGACTTACTTCCGGTCTAATATCAAATAAAAATGTGGAGAGAAAATAATGGCTAAATAAATGTTCGGGGCGGATTACTTGCTATTACTATTGTATTTGAACAATCAAGAACCAATAAAAGGAGCAGTAAGGCTTACTAAAATGATGTTCTTGTTTAACAAGCAGATTTCAGAGACATTGAAAAGAAAAGGCTTGGAGAGTGAACAACTCCCAGACTTTATTGCGTATAATTATGGGCCTTTTTCAAAGGATGTATATGAACAGATAGAACTATTTACAGGTATAGGATTTGTATCAGTAACAGATATAAATACGAAAGAAGAGATGTCTGGAATTGATGATGTGGTAGAAACGGAATTTATTGACGAATGCTATCAGGGAGATAGCGAATTGAAAACGGAAAATAATTTCTGGGAATATAGGATTACTGATGTAGGAAAAGGGTTTGTAGAAAAAGAACTATTAGCAGATTTAACAGATGAACAAAAGGGGATTTTAGAGGCTTTCAAGCGTAAAATTACCGAAATGCCTATTAAGCAGCTTTTGTATTATGTTTATACAAACTATCCTGATTATACTGAAAAATCTTTGATAAAAGATGAGGTATTAGATAATGGAAATTAACGTATCTGAAGAGGAACAAAGAAAGTACTTTCTGGATAAATGGAAAGAGAAAGATACGCAGTTTATATGTGAAGTTCCGGTGTTTTGTAGGTCGATTGATTTGGTAAAATATAATAAGAAAAAGAACACAGTTAGTGCAGTTGAATTTAAGACTAAGAATTGGAGACGCGCTGTGGAACAGGTCATGAGTACAGCCATATCATTCGATTATGTTGAAATATGCGTACGAAAACCCAAAACGGAAAAAGCACAGGAAACAATAAAAGAGTATTGTCGTGCAATAGGTGTCGGAGTAAATTTCTTTGATACTGGTGCATTGAATTTTGAACATATTTTGGAGCCGGAAAAGGTTGAAAAAATATGGAACGTTCAAAAAGCCCAAGTGATTGACTTCATATTGAAAGAGGATACTTATGCAAAGTGATGCTTAGAGGATGTTTTTACAGCATTTGATAAAAGTATTTCCATGCGGGAGAATACCAAAAACTATTCCTATATACAAATGGATATGTTGCGGCATTCGTTGTTGAGGCTATTCGTATATTATTTTGCAAACAAAATAAATAAACATACTTATATGTGCCAAGATTATGAAAATGTTATGCACTTTTTAGAACAAGAAAAGGGTCATGTTTCTATCATAACTACCAATTGGGATGTTTTATTAGAACAATATATGCATAGGAAGGGAATAAAATTTGATTATAATTTCAATAGTGAATATGTTATAGATGAAATTGCTAAAAGTAAAACCCTGAAAAGGAAATCCGAAGATAGCATTAAATTTCTTAAGATTCATGGCTCAATAAATTGGTTTAGGTGTCTGCGTTGCGGCACCTTGCAAGTATGCGGTGTAGATGAATGCGGGCAATATCTTTTTGATGATTTAAAAGAAGAAAAATGTTATAAATGCGGACAAATCGCATACGGAGATCAAGTACAATTGAAACCGGAAATTATAACACCAACCATGCTTAAATCAATAAACAGTCAGTTATACAATAATTTATGGCAAAATGCAGCTTATCAATTACAAAAAGCAGATAAAATAATTTTTTGCGGGTATTCCCTTCCAATAGCAGATTTTGAATTCAGATATTTGTTGAAACAAAGCATAAAGCAAAATGCAAAGATAGATGTGGTATTATATCATAATGACAATCCGGCAGAAGCTCCGGAAGGATATAACGTTAAAAGTCTGTTGCCAGAGAAACGTTTTAAAGATTTGTTTTCGGGGAATAAATGTATATTTTTTTATAAAGGATTCGGTGATTATTTCGCTAAAAGTATTAGTAAGACATAATATATTATATATCCCATGCATAGTGAAAATGTGTGGGATATTTTTAATGCAGTGACGCGGCTGAACGGCCGGGGCTGCCTCTATTACACCGGCGGGGAATCGGGGCATCATTCCGCAAACTGTAATATACCGTCGGTTCAGCAATTTTACAAAAAAGTGCAATCTATTCCCTAAAAAGTGCAATCTATTCCAAACGAGTTGTTGTTCTCTGAGCATTTGATATAATTTTTATATATTATGATTTACGGTCATCCAGACGGATTTGTTGGTGATGACGGAGGGTGTGAATCGAAAGGATGCTTAGAGAGGATA
This sequence comes from uncultured Lachnospiraceae bacterium, assembly GCA_910579645.1. Taxonomy (GTDB): domain Bacteria; phylum Bacillota; class Clostridia; order Lachnospirales; family Lachnospiraceae; genus Kineothrix. Next base: position 21,899 of record CAJTVK010000068.1, read on the forward strand.
AAAAATGAATGCTATATTTTCACATGAAGAGACAAATACCAAGAGACAGAGGGAATTTGATTACCTGAAAGGGATTTTTATGCTGTTTATTTACCTGATCCATGCCTTTCAGGCAACCATGTCCACAGAGGATTCCCTCACCAGGTGGATTTATATGTTTGCAACGATGTCCGGCGCAGCTATTTTTATTTTCGTTATGGGAATCGGAACTGTTTACAGCAGGAATGCAACGCCGGCAGGAATGGCAAAGAGCGGTGTTCGCATGGTGGTTTATCAGTATCTGAATAACCTTGTCTATATAATCGCTCTGCTGATTCCCTACCCCTTCGTTTCCGGAAGTCTGACGGGAACCGGGAGGGATAATTTCAAATATCTGACAGAGGTATACATTCAATACACCAATATCTTTTTTATTACCGGAATTATTTATTTTGTATTGGCATTGCTGAAGAAGCTGAATATGAACATTGCGGGATATGTGATAATCGGTGCGGCCGTGAGTATCATTGCACCATTCCTTTATGGAAAACCTGTAGATGTGCCGGTGCTTGGGTATATTATGAAGCTATTGATTGGAGAGGCAGAGTTTGTTTCCTTTACGCCGCTCTATTTTCTGTCCTATGCAATGTTTGGGGTTGCTTTTGGCAAAATCCTGCGGCATGTGAAGGATAAAGTCAAATTTTACGGCATGCTGGCTGTTCCCGGCACCGTGGTCATGATTGTATGGTGGGTACTGACATTCAGAAAATATGGTTCGGATATATCCCAAATGTATATTGCGTTGAGTGATGCGTATTCACAGCCCAATCCTTGGCATGTGGCGGCAAGCATGGCGCACATATTTATTCTTGCCATAGCATTTTTCTTTATGGAAAGAATCTGCAGAAAGGATGGTGAACTGCGTGCGCCAAAGAATCCTGTTGCAAGGCAGATTCTATATTATAGCGAACATATATCGAAATATTATGCACTGCATATTATTGTATATTTTGTTGCTCTCGGAATCAATGGTTATGAATGCTTTCAAAGTTATCAATGCTGGCTTCTTGCATTGCTTTCAATCCTGGTGACAGAGATTATGGTAAGAGGATACAATGTGCTGCAGGCAAAGGTAAGGCCGCAGCATGACAAATATATTTGTGCAGGTAAAGGTAGGGCAGGAGGACGCTGAGATGGAGCAGATGCACCAGAGGAATGAAAGGCTGATAGAGAATAAAATTTGGAAGTATCTTTTACCGGGAATTATGATGTCGCTGGCTTTGCAGCTGGGGAACATCGTTGATACAGTATTTGTGGGGAACTTTTTGGGGACAGAGGCAATGTCAGCCATAACCCTTGTTCTTCCCATGGAAACTTTAATACAGGTAACAGGCTATTGTCTTGGTATGGGAGGATCTATTGCAGCAGGTATTTTGCTTGGCAGGCGAAATAAAGAGGGAGCATCACAACTATTTTCAATTACACTGGTGATCACTGTTGTTGTGGGACTTATCATTGCTGCAGCGGCGCCTTTTTCGGCAA
>CAJTVK010000069.1 GCA_910579645.1 uncultured Lachnospiraceae bacterium
CCGGGACAGGCAGTTCTGCTGCTGCCGGCCACTAAAAAAACTCACGCACGGGCGTACGCAGGCCGGAGGCTTCGCCGGATAGCATGGACTGTTCCGATGTTCCGACCCGGGCAGCTGTACTAGTTAAAAGGCTGTATAAGTGTTCTCTCCGAACGGAATGTCGGATTGTCAGACTAAGATTCTTTCTAACCGGCCTCCCAGACGGCTGAGTATTTCGTTGGTGATGGTGCCGGTCTGTTCCGCCAAGTCGTATGCCGTAATTTGTGAGTTTCCGGCTTTTCCTATAATGTATGCGGTGTCTCCTTGTTTTACGTCCGGTATGTCCGTAATGTCCACGATGGTCTGGTCCATGCAGATGTATCCTATGATTGGGGCTTTCCTGCCTTTCAGGAGCACTTGTCCGATGCCGCAGGAGAGCGGTCTGGGCAGGCCGTCCGCATAGCCGATTGCCAGTACCGCTATTTTCCGTTCTTCCGCCGCTACATATCCGAAGCCGTAGCCGGCGGCTTCGCCGCAGTGTAGGTCTTTGACGGCAGCTACTCTGGCTTTCACGGTTAACACGGGACGGAGGCGGATCGGTATGTTTTTTTCGTCCCCGCGGCTGCTGAGCATGCCGTACAGCGCGATTCCTATCCTTGCATAGTCCCCGGTCAGTTCGGGGTAGTTCAGGATTCCATAGCTGGCCTGCAGGTGTTTGCTTGGGCAATGGAAGCCTCTTTGTTCCAGTTTTTTTACGGTCTCTCGGAAGGCTTGTCCCTGTGCTTCCGTAAAGGCTCTTTCCCGCGGGGTCAGTGCATCGTCTGCGCTCAGGTGGGTGTAGATTCCTTTGATGACTAAGTTTCTGCATTGGAAAATACGGCAGATTTCATCTGTTTTTTCCCAATGTTCGCCTAACCGGTGCATGCCTGTGTCGATTTTGATGTGTACATTTATTTTTTTGCCGTAGGCATTGAGGGTTTTTGCGTAGGATGCATCCACTACTGTCTGTGTCAGACGATACCGGCTTAGCAGGCCGAATTGTTCCGGATGGGTATATCCCAAAATCAGCAGTTCTCCTTTGATGCCGTTTTTCCTAAGTTCCGCGGCTTCGGATGCCGTGGCTACGCAGAAGGATTTTATCCCGTATGCGTTCAGTTCTTCCGCCAGCATTGGCGCCCCGTGCCCATAGGCATTGGCTTTCAGCACAGGCATCAGCCGGCAGCCGGGCGGAAGCAGGCTCTGCAGTGCATCCACATTATATTTCAGGTTTTTCCGGCTGACTTCAATCCATGCCCTTCCTTTTTTATAAGGGGGGTTCTTGCTGCCGGGAAGGATTTTCCGGATTAGTTCGGCAAGCAGCCAGGAGAGGATGCAGACCGTAACATAATGTATGAGGCTGTTATCTATGAGTATTTTTTCCGAATGTGTTATCTTGGCCGCTCCGCGGACGGCTATGATAATCCATGGATGAATTAGGTATATCCATGTGGATACAGTCCGCAGGCGTTCTGCCGGCTCTGCCTTTATGGCTAAGATAAGCTGAAAGAGGAAAAACATGCAGGGCAGCAAGGTAAGGTACATGCTGTCATGCCGCTGTGCCCCGATGCGGTTAAGCCAAAGCCCTTCCGCTGTCATGAATGCCATGGAGAGCAGAAATCCGCCGATATTTACCGCTGTTTTGTTCTTTCTTTTCGAATGTGGGAGCCAGGCTCCGAGAAGGAGGAAAACGGGGGCATAAAAGATGCCGTTCCTTGTATAGGAAAACAGCCGGAACATCCGGTCATATGCCGCCCTGACGGCATCCGCCCCTTCCGTCAGGCCATAGTAGCTGTCCCCGAACAGGCCCACGATGTATAATGCCGCTGCCGCGGCTCCCAATGTCCCGAAACATTGTTTCTGGGAAGTTTCCGTACATATTTCCATATCATGCCGGTGTAAATGGGCAGGCCGATGTAGCTGGGCAGGCCGATGTAACCGGGCAGGCTGATGCAACCGGGCAGACCCATGCAGCCGGGCAGGCTGATATAATTGGGCAGGCCGGCATAGCAGGGCTATCCGATATAGCAGGACAAGCAGCAATATGCCCGTCACCGCCGCCGGCAGGTACCAGAGATGGTAAAAGGTGCCGTCAAATATAAGCATACGGAGAAAATCCGCTGTTTTCAGCCCCTTTAGCTGTCCCGCGTATATATTGACGGGAAGGTATAGGATAACGGCCGTCATATAAAGGAGCAATGTTTTTTTCACGGAACGGAACAGCGGCCTTAAATCCGCAGTCTCACCGGACAAATATCCGGATAGGGTGAAGTATCCGGTCACCATGAGAAAAAAAGGTACCGCCGTCCTGGCAATGATTCTTGTCAGCACAAAGTCCGCGTCTCCATGGAACGAAGCCAGCGGGGAAGTATGGATGGCCACTACCAGAAATGCAGCCGCCATCTTAAAATAATCAAGACCGCCTAAATTCTTTTTTTTCATATTTAAAATCCTTCCTTCTTCCGCCTTGCCTGACATAAAATTCAGGCGATGAAATGCGCCGTTATTTCCGCAATGCGGCAGTAGTGATAATATATCCGTCCACGTTGTTGCCGGATATGGAATAAGCCATACGTTCATCTATTTCCAGACAGGTGTTTTTTCCCTTTTCCGCCTCAAGGTAAGATACGGACAGTTTCAGGCCGCTGATATGGCAGGAATAGCTTCCCTTTTCATATGGATATTGCCGGAGGAACCGGATATATTCCTCCAATGTCAGTCCCTGCCCGGCCATAATTTGGGCATGGGGCGTGCCTACATAACGGAAATGCCACGGCTCATGGGCAATTCCCGTAATCCGTTCCTTGCCCTCCGGATACCGCTCCACAAACCCGAACGTCAATGCCCTTTCCCGGAATTTTCTGCATATCCCGGTATCCGGGAATTCCGGACAGATAAAATCTATCTTCTCCTGTCTAAGCCCTAAATCTATGGCCAGTCCTGTCTGATGCTCACTATGATCCGGCAATGCCACAAATTTTTCGGTAAAGTCTTTTCCGTTCTCTCTCAATGATTCCGCATATATTTCCTGCTGCTCCCTCACGGAACGCCAGCCGCTTACTGCGGCAATGTGTCTCCATCCGTCCATGCCTTCCATTAACTCGGCCAGCAGCTTCACTGCATAGCCGTCCAGCAGGACATGCCGTTCCCACCGGTTCACGGGAACTAAATTTCCTCTGTTTTTCCCCATCCAATAAGGATGCTTGGCATTTACCAAAATCAAATTTCCGCCGTGAATGGCATCCGGCTGCAGAACTATCGTTTTCATCTCCCCACCGCCTTCTCGATGGCATCGGAAAGAATCTGTCCGAAGGATATGCCGGCCGCTTTCATCATATTGGGAAAACGGCTGTGGGCAGTGAACCCGGGAATGGTGTTCACTTCGTTAAATACGATTTCACCGGAATCGGTCAGAAACATATCCACCCTGGCAAACCCGCTGCAGTCTAACGCTTTGTAGATTATCCTTGCCGTCCGCTTGATTTCTTCCGCCTTTTCGGATGCTATTCTGGCCGGCACATGAATCGCGGAAGTTCTGAGCGTATATTTCTCCTCAAAATCAAAAAATCCGTCCGCCAGCTCTATCTCATCCACTTCCCCTACCGTCAGTCCGTTATTCTCCAATAAGGCACAGCCTACCTCAAACCCGGAAATCCCTTCCTCCACAATAATCTTCCTGTCATATGCGGCAGCCGCTTCCACGGCAGCCGGAAGTTCCTCTGCTCCGTATACCTTAGTCACCCCAAAGGAAGAACCTGCCTTCACCGGTTTCACAAATAAAGGATAGCCTATCTCTTCCGCTTTGGCGCACACTTCTCCCATATCTGCGCCTTTTTCCAGAACAAAGGATTTCGGCACCCGGATTCCCTCCAGGGAGACAAGCTTATGCGCCCTGTCCTTATCCATGCAGAGGGCAGAAGACAAGGTGCCGCATCCCACTACCGGAATATCCGCCAGTTCCAGCATGCCCTGTACCGTGCCGTCCTCCCCGTTCTTACCGTGCAGCACCGGAAACGCCCCGTCAATATGGCATTTTTCCGCCTTGTCCCCCCTTAACAGCAGCAGGCAGCCGCCGCTTCTGCCCGGCATTACCGCTGCCGGAATACAGTCCCCGGCATTACACCATGTATCTGCCGCAATTTTCTCTTCTTCCCCGCCGAACCGGTACCATGTTCCCTCCGGCGAAATGCCGACGAATACCGGCTCATATTTTTCCCTGTCCATATGGCCTGCCACCGCATAGGCCGACTGCAGCGAAACCTTATACTCCGGCGAGCATCCGCCGAAAATAACTGCTATTTTTTTCCTCTTCCCCATCTTCCCTGTCTCCTTCCTTCTCCCGGTGCGGCCTTTCATTCCCACAGCCGGCGAACTTAGATTGTGTCCGGAAATTCATTTCCACAATCTGCTGACCTTTAACCTGCTGCCCGCAAAAAATCAGCGGTCTCCGTTTCCCTTCAACACCGTATAGGCGCAAATGAGCCGCCGCTCTCTGCGCCGTAAATCGCGGGAAGCCCTTGTCTGATAGAAATAATACCAGACAAGGGCTTCCCGCACTTTAACATCCCATTATTTAATTCCTAAGAAATTCCTAAGAAACCGTTAACGATTCATTTTTCCTTTTGCGTATCACGGTTCCTTAGTCTCCATTAAGATTGCCTTTCCTTCTCTTTCCGGCAGCGCGGCGGAGCCTATTTCAGCCGCTTCCCGGGCAGGCAGCGCAATGATGAACGAAACCGTATACTCCCCGCTTTTCGCCGTAATCGTTCCCCCGTGCAAAGCCACGATTTCTTTTGCAATGGCCAGTCCCAGGCCTGCCCCGCCGGTATTGGAAATCCTCGCTTCATCCAGACGGTAAAATCTCTCAAAAATGGATGACAGCTTTTCCTCCGGTATGGGATTTCCTTTGTTCCGGAAAGTAATTACGATAAATCCGCCTTTGTCCTCTGCGGCAATCACAATCTCCGTGCCGGGAAAGCTATAGGCAGCTGCATTTTTCAGCACATTATTGAATACCCGCGCCAATTTGTCCGGATCCCCGTACACCGTCAGATTCTCGTCCGCCTTTAGGTTTACCGTATTGCCGTTTTCCGCCAGCACCGGCGAAAGTTCGTCTGCCAACTGTACCAGCATATAGTATAAATCAATGTTTTCCTTTACCAATGTAATCTGCTGCAGATTATATCTTGTAATTTCAAAGAATTCATTTACCATCTTCTCCAGACGGTATGCCTTATCCAATGTAATATGCACATATTTTGCTTTCTGCTCCGCCGGCATGTCCGGCGCTTCCTCAATCAGATTCAGATATCCGATAATGGAAGTCAGCGGCGTCCGGATATCGTGTGCCAGATACATCACCAAATCGTTTTTCCTTTGCTCCGCTTCCCGCGCCTGTGCCGTCCTCTGCTCCAGTTCCGTCTTCACCGCATTCAGCCGTCTCTCCACGGCAAGCATTTCCGACGGCAGCTGTATTTCCCCCTTTTCCATCAGCAAAGCATCTATTCCCCTGCTCACAATGTCGAAATATCGGGTAAATAAATTCAGCAGCATCCGCAGCATCAGCAGAAACACCCCGATAATGGCCGCCATCCAGAAATATTCCATATTGTTGCGGAAAATGTTGCGGTACACCCTCACGGCTCTGTCATAATCCAGCAGCAGATATCTCTGAAGCACGGAAACGACCAAATCCGCGCCTCTATGGCTCCAGACCAATTTATACAAAGCCCATATAATGACCACCGCCAAGATTACCATGCCGGAAAGTTCCACAAAAAGTTTGGTTTTCAGCTGTGAGTAATCCCCTTTGTATTCTGTCCTGCCCCTGTCACCCAATTTTATACCCCACCCCCCATATCGTTTTTATATATTTCGGCCGCTCTGCCGTATCCGCCATCTTTTCCCTTAAATGACGGATATGCACCGTAATGGTATTGTTGCTTTTGCTGTAATACTCATCCTTCCATATCTCATGGAACAGCTTCTCCGCGCTTACCACTTCTCCTTTATGTTCCAACAGAATCCGGAGCAGTTCAAATTCCGTAGGCGTCAATGTAAGCTGCCGTTCGTTCAGTATGCACTCATGAGTTTTCACATCCAGCACCAGCCCCGAATGTTCCAGAAAACAATCCGCAGACTCCGCCGGCTGTGCCTGATTGTACCTTTTATACCTGCGCAGCTGAGCCTTGACCCGCGCCACCAGTTCCAACGGGCGGAACGGCTTGGTAATATAATCATCAGCCCCCAGGGAAAGCCCCGTAATTTTGTCTATTTCTTCATCCTTTGCCGTCAGCATGATAATCGGATAAGTATAGGATTCCCGTATCTGTCGGCAAAGTGCAAATCCGTCGATATCCGGCAGCATGATATCCAAAACGGCAAGATCCAGTTCGTTTTCTTTCAGGAACTCCAATGCCCCGCTCCCCGTATAAAATTTATGCACCTGATAATTCTCGTTCTTCAGATATACTTCTATTAAATCGGCAATTTCCGGTTCATCATCCACCACTGCTATTTTATCGGCCATACCCGTTTCTCCTTTTCCCCGTTTCTTCCCGGTCAATTCCTATTCCGTTTCTTTTAAACACTTTTTCTGACGGATTCCCGCATACGTCTTACCCTTGTTTCCCGAGATGCCGTCCCGATTGGCACCATATTTCTTCCCAAATTCAGGAGACTCAGCAAGCCTCCTCCCCTACAGAAGCGGAGACAGGAGCCGGCATACCTGTTCCTTAAACCGGATAAGCAGCGATCTCCCCATATAGACATTCTTCGTAATCTGTCTGGAAACCTTCAGATCTTCCTCAAAAATCTCCCGCATCTTCCGCGCCATTTCTTCATTATAAATTACCGCATTCACTTCAAAGTTCAGGGCAAAGCTGCGGATATCCATATTAGCCGTCCCATAGCAGAGCACCTTGTCGTCCACCACCATTCCTTTGGCATGCAGAAAACCGTTATTATAAGTATAACAATTCGCGCCCTCCATCACCAGATCCCCGATATAAGAATAAGTGGCCCAATATACAAACGGATGATCCGGCTTGCAGGGAATCATCACATTCACCTCAATTCCCGAATGCACCGCTATCATCAGCGCCGACAGAATCGCCTCGTCGGGAATGAAATACGGTGTCTGAATATAGATGCACTTCTTTGCTTTCCCAATCATCCTCAAATAATTGTCCCTGACGTTGCAGCGTCTGGAATCCGGCCCGCTGGAAACAATCTGCACCTCACAATGCCGGCCGGACTCCGATGCCTCATGCCACATATACTTATCCGTAAGGAACAGATTCTCTTTGGAAGCATAGTTCCAGTCCAATGCAAACCGCAGCCCCAAGGAAGCCACCGCCGAGCCGGCAATCCGCAGGTGAGTGTCCCGCCAGTACCCAAACCTGTCGTCCATGCCGATATACTCCTTCCCGATATTAAATCCCCCCACATAACCCACTTTTCCGTCAATCACTACAATCTTTCTGTGATTCCGGTAATTTATCCTCAGATGCAGCCGGCGCAGCAAGGCGGGGAAAAATTCCGAAGTTTTGATTCCCTGCCGGTTCAGTTCCTTCCAGCAGCTTTTCTTCACTGACCGGCCGCCCATGCCGTCATATAGGATGCGCACTTCTACCCCCGCCGCCGCTTTCTTCACCAGCACATCCTTAATTTTCCGGAACAGCACGTCATTCTTAATGATATAATACTGCACATGAATATACTTTTCCGCCTGCTCCATATCCGCAATCAGGGCATCGAACTTCTCCACTCCGTCGGTAAAAATCGTAATGTCATTGTCGTCCGTCAGCATTGCTCCCGAGGCCCCGAGGTTATACATGACCAAATCCGAATATTCCTCGATTTCCGTGCTTTTATTCCCCCACCGCTTATTCTGCAGCCAATATTCCTGCTTCCGTATTGCCTCGTTCAGGTTATCCTCTATTTCCTTAATGCGGAACATCTTTTTTTTATGCATATCGGTTCCGAGAAACAGATAAAAAATAAACCCAAGAATAGGGATAAAATACAGCAGGAGCAGCCATGTCCACACCGACTGCGGCTCCCTCCTCTGAAAAAAGATAATAATGACTGCCAATATAAAATTAATGAAAATAAGATGGCTGAAAATAAATTCCATGCCTATATGAAGTTCTTCCCAAATCATCATTCTCCCACTCCCATGCCTCCCGGCCATACCCCTTTACTGACTTTCCTGCTTTTCAATCTCCCCATTATATATCATTCCCTTTTTTTCTTCAATAAAAGATATGGTAATTTTTTGAAAACGGCATATCTCATCTGCACAGGGCCGTGCATAAAAAAAGAGACTGTCTCCGTTTCACCGGCAGTCTCTTTTTCTGATTCGCACTATCCGTTTCTTTACTTAATCGGCTTTGCCCCGGCTTTCTCCTGCGCCCGCTCCAACGCCTGCCTGAAACGGCTCTTCTTTTTCTGCGGTACCGCAAGCGGCTTTCCGTGAAGCCCTTTCACATCGGTAATGTAAATACCGCTGACGGTGGCTTTCACTTCTCTCTTCACAGGAATGATATCGAAAATCTTCTCATCGCTTACCAAAGACATAATCTGCGGGCCCACTTTTGCCTTGACAATGGGCAGCTTAGAACGGCGGAGCAATTTAGGCGTTTGGGCAATCACCGCCTGCGGAAGCCCTGAATCCTTTATCTTCATCCGCTTTTTGTCGATAATCAGCATGGTGACCGTCTGCTTCATCGCTTCAATCTGCTCCTGCTGCTCTGCCTGCTTCTTCTGTGCTTTTCGGCCGAGGAAATAAAGTACAACGACGGCTATGAGCAGCACCGCCAATACCACTAATAATATAATTGTTCCTGTACTCACAACATACCTCCGATTTTCCTGACTTTTGTATTACTAATTGTAGCATTCTTTTCCAAATAAGGCAAGGACAGATTCGGCAGCTGCGCAGCCAAAAAAGATTTGCTTCCCTACTCTTGGGACAAAGCCTCCTGCGTGGAAGTACCACCGGATTAATCCGTCATTTTATTGTATCACTATGATTCAGCACAAGCGTACTGTAGAGAAACAGCACATCGCAGCCTTCAAAGTCAACGAACTGCCCCAAGTAATCGGGGTGAATATACCGGATATCTGCCAAGGTAATCTGCGAATAGCCGCTAATCAGCAGAGGCGCGATACTTGAACCGAAAGAATCCCGGAACATTACCAGCTTTTTGTCCGCCGGGGCATTGGGATTCTTTATGGTAAGGAGGGACAGAGAGCCTGACAGAAACATTTCGTAGGGATCCCTTCCCTCCGCCTTTTCCATGTCATAAACCGATATTTCCCTATTATTCTGCCAGTCGTATACTTGGCAAAGACCAATGTCCTCTCCCGTCACATACTGCAGGCTGTCCGGAGCCAGAGGCAATGCCGCCTGCCCGTAATACACACCGTAGAACCCTTGTTCCAGCGTATGAATTTCATAATCATGGGAAAGAACCGTCCCCATTGCCGCTGCCAGCCGGTCTGCCACATCAGTTATCCGCTCCTGCCGCCAGTGAGTATCCGTCCTATAATAGTCTTCTTTTTCCAGCAAATCGGATATTTGGATATATTCTGCAAAGTCCGTCAGCTCCGCCATACGCCTTTCGAAATACGCATAATCCATGGAAGGCCGGCCGCTCTCTTTTGCCAAAAAGCGGTTCTTATCCGGAATGACACAAAAATAAACCTTATTTTCATCCGTCAGATACTTTTCACAGACAGCGCGAAACCGCCCGGCAGCCCGCTCCAGAGAAGCCTCCTTCACCGGATATTCCAAAGCCGACAGAAACCCCTCCGCCAGATAGATTCCGTTATTGTCCTGCCTCCGGAAAATCTTCCAGGCCGTCCAGGCTTTTATCCTCCGGAAGGAATCACGGAACGGAAAAGCATCCGCCGCATACCCTTCGAAATCAGCCATAAAGCGTCCGCTTCCCACATTTTCCGCCGTAAGCACAGGCATAGGGGAAAGCATGCGCCTTTCACTGTCGGAGTACTTGGGCTTAGGCAGGAAAAGACAAGCAGCAAACCCACCGGCAAACAGCAGCCCAAATACAACGCACAATACCACATCTTTCTTTGTTCTATCCACAGGCCAGCCTCCTTAAAACCGAAAATACAGAAACGGATTAAACGATCCGTCCACCAGATAAGCCGTCATAACCAACAGCAACGCCGCCAGCACGGCAGGTTCCGCCGCAGTCCATACCTTTGCGCCTGCCGTGCTTTGGGATATTTTCCCCGCCAGCCCGCGCACTGCCGGCGTGGCTCCGATTCCCCCTGCCAGAAGAACCGTCCCAAAACTGCGAAGACAATATACCGCATCGGCCGAGACAAGAGGAATTCCCCCGCCTCCCACAAGTCCCGACAGATCGGAAAATGCCTGTCCCAAATTATCCGCATTAAAAATCACAAAACTAATCATGACAAAAAACAGTGTGTAAAAATGAGACAACAGCCTGCTCTTTTCCAGCCGTTTCAGCAGCCACAGCTTTTCTGCCGTCAGCAGCACTGCAAAAAACAGTCCCCACAGAACAAAATTCCATGCCGCACCGTGCCAAAAACCGGTCAGCATCCACACTGCCAAAATATTCAGAAGCTGCCGCTCCCGCCCTCTGCGGTTTCCCCCCAGCGGAATATATACATAGTCCCGGAACCATGTACCCAATGAAATATGCCACCTCCGCCAGAATTCCGTAATGCTTGCGGAAATATAAGGATAATTGAAATTCTCCTGAAAACGGAATCCCAACACCCTGCCCAGCCCGATGGCCATATCGCTGTAACCCGAAAAGTCAAAATAAATATGCAGGGCAAAAGCGACAGCATACATCCAGCAGAACAATACCGACTTTTCCTCCGATGCCCGGAAAGCGCTGCACAATTCCCCCAGCTGATTTGCCAGCAGGATTTTCTTTGCCAAACCGATTACAAAACGCCTTATCCCCCATGCCGCCCCATGCCAGGAATGCTCCCTGCCTGCCAGCTGATCCGCAATATCGGAATAACGGACAATGGGTCCCGCAATCAGCTGCGGAAACATGGCCACATACGCAGCCAAGTCAATCAGATTCCTCTGTGCCGCCTGCCCCCTGTATACGTCCACGGTATAGCTGATAATCTGAAACGTATAAAAACTGATGCCGATGGGCAGGGCAAGGCGCAGCAGCGGAACGTTCAGCCCTGTTGCTTCCCGAAAGCTTATCAGAAAGAAATCCGCATATTTAAAACAGAGCAGAAAAGCCAGGCTGACACTCACCGAAACCGCACAGAATATCTTTCCCGCCCTATTTTCCCTATATTTTTCCACCAACAGGCCGAAACCAAAGCCCAACAGAATCGAAAGCCCCATCAGCAGCACATACTTCGGTTCCCCCCATCCGTAAAACACAAGGCTGGCCAGAAGAAGCGCCGCATTTTTAAGCTTTCGGGGAGAAACAAAATATAACGCAAGCGCAAGGGGCAGAAAATAATACAAAAATGATATACTTGAAAATAACATAATATCTTTCTCCGGACTGCCGGCCTCCCGCCGCAGCCGGCAGGCATGAGCCGATTTTAACCTATCCCGTCAGAACATGACACTAAAGCACTGATTACTCAAGAATTAATGCAATGATGTACTAGTATAACCCACTTTAAATAACCTTACGTTTCGCTGCTCTGCTTTCCCGATAACACCTATGTAAAAGCCTCAGCATAGCCCGCTACGTCTGCGTTTTTACACAGGTACTCTCGAAAAGCATCCTCAGTGAAACATACAGGTATTTAAATCAGTTTATACTAGCTTTGGGTACGGAGTACTAAACAATAGGAGCCTCTATAATCACCTGCGCTCCTTCCAACGCTGCCAGTGCATTATTCTTAAAAATTTCCATAAGTTCGGCCGCTCCGAAAGCAGTCAGCACATATCTGCCGTCTACATTGATAATGACCATCGTATCCGGCTGTCCGCATATCCACTGCCTCGCAAGCAGGCCGGCTTTTACCGCCTCCGCAAAAGCATCCATATCCGTGCCTGCCTTCAGACGGTATGCCGCCCCGGTAAAAGTATTTGCATTCATCATGTGTACCATGGATGCCGCGTCCTCAATATTGGAAACCTGATCTGCCGGCAGTCCCAACGAAATATCCAGTTCCTCCGTCTTGCCGATATCAAATTTCCCCGGCGCATCCATTACCGCATTCTCCTGATTTCCTCCGTACATGGAAAACAAATCATTTTCGTCATATGCTTTGACCACCTCGCTCAGCACTTCCAAAGCCTCTCCGTACTTGGATTCCCCGCTGCCCTGCTCCGCTGCGCCGCCCTGCTTCCCGCCGCAGCCGGAAAGGGCATAAATCATCGCCGCCGCCAATAGTAACACTGTCATCTTTTTCATTCTTCCTTCTCCTCTTTATTCATATTTTATCGTTAAAGTTTATTATATACAGAATGACGCAAAAAATAGCTGCACATTTTAGCACCGTTGCCTACAGGAAAAAAGCCAGAACCTCTGACGTTCCGGCTCTCCGTCTGCTACTGTAGGGCAAAACCGTCCCCGCCCTTTGAACGGATGTCCACTTTAATGCTGCAATCCGCAAAATGTTCATAGTTGACTTCCAAGGCGTAATCCACATCCACCACAATCCGGTTCTCTTCCTCCTCATAATTCACCCTTCTGGCATCTATGCCAATCAGGATATCTCCGTAAGGAGTGGAATAATTAGCCATATTCTTTTTGTTCTCTTCAAAAATCATATGTACGTTCACAAGTCCTTTTTTGGTCAGATCCAAAGAATGATCCTTGAATTTCAGTATGCTCTTTGTCCCTTCCGCAAATCCTTCCGCCGCTTCGTCATATATAACATAGTGGCTGTCATTGCGCTTATAATATTCCGCCGGCATAATTGTTTCTATTTTATCCCCGTCCATAGCCACTGCGTCAAACTGCAGCCCCCGCAAGGATAACAATACTTCTTTCGTCATGTCATAACCGCCTTTCTTCCAGTTCCGTACTGCTGTTGGTATTCTTTTACGCTGTTATTCTTCTATGCTATTCTTCTGAGCTATTCTTCTATTCCAATATTCTTTTATTCCAGTATTCTTTTATTCCAGTATTTTTTATGCAAATATTCTTTTATGCTAATATTCTTCTATATTAATTTTCTTTGCAGATAAAATGCCATATTTTAAGATAGAGTTGGCAAATGTCTGAAATTTATCCGCCATATCACTGACATAGAAACGGTAACAGTTACTGCCAAGTCCCTGTTTCTCTTCGCTTAAAAGATTTTCCGTTCTCAGAAGCTCCTTCAGTTCCCGTGCCGTCTCATAGGCCGGATTCACCAACGTTACCTTTTCCCCCATAATCTTCCCAACCGTGGAACGGATCATAGGATAATGGGTGCAGCCCAATATAAGCGTGTCTATGCCGCTGTCTATCAAACCGCTCAGATATCTGGCGGCAATTTCGTCCGTCACAGGATCCTGCCAAAGTCCCTCTTCCACCAACGGGACAAATAACGGACAGGCTTTGCCAATCACTGTAATATCAGGATTTATTTCTTTAATATATGTATCGTAAATACGGCTGCCAATAGTTCCCTCCGTGCCGATGACGCCTATTTTTCCGTTGCCCGTGGACTCTGCCGCCACCTTTGCCCCCGGCTTTACCACGCCGATTATCGGTATGTCAATTTCTTTCTCAATCTCATCCAACGCATAAGCACTCGCCGTATTGCAGGCAACCACAATTGCCTTGACATGCTGCCCTTGAAGGAAACGGACTATCTGCCGTGAAAATTTCGTAACCGTCTCCTTCGATTTGTTGCCGTAAGGCACCCTCGCCGTATCTCCGAAATATATAATCCTTTCCTTCGGAATCTGCCGCATGATTTCCCTTGCCACGGTAAGCCCGCCCACACCGGAATCAAAAACCCCTATGGGCGCATCACGCATAGTCTCCCTTTCCTCAATGAATGACATTGCCTCTTCCTTTCCCAATATGATTCTCTTGCATCCCCTTTATATTTTATCACAGGATATATTTTCAGACGGCAAAGGGGCTGAAGGAAACGGTGTCATCTCCGGAAAAATTCCAGAAGCCGGCTTTTTACCTTTATCTGTCCCGGCTCCGCCTCACAAATACGGGTATACAGGTCGGTATTCTGCATTCCTGCACAGTCCGCGTTTCCCGTGTTGCCGTCCGGCACTTCCTGCCGGCCTGCCGACCCGCCGCTTCCGCTTTCCTGCCGCGCTGCCGTCTCACCGTTTCCGGTTTCCTGCCGCTCTGCCGTCTCGCCGCCTTTGCTTCCCTGCCGCGCTGCCGTCTCACCGTTTCCGGTTTCCTGCCGTTCCGCTGTCTCGCCGCCTTTGCTTCCCTGCCGGCCTGCCGTCTCACCGCTTCCGGCTTCCTGCCGCCCTACAGTCCTGCTGCCATCTCCCACAAGGCAGTCCGCCGCCTTGCCGTTTCCGGCTTCCCCGCTTTCCGGAACCGTCCGTTCCGCCTCTCCGTCAGAATGTTTTCCTTCCTCCTGCGCCTCTCCCGGCACATATTCCACTTTACAGACATCCGGTACAAAACAAAGATCGGGATATACCATTCCCCAGAAACCTGCGGCCGCAAAAAGCAATATCCCTGTTTCCCACAATTTTCTCATCCTGCTTCTCCTATCATTTTACCACTGATTTGATAGAAAAAGTCTTGCCAAATTTCACCGTTTTATACCGTTCCTGTTTGCTAGTACATCATTGCATTAATCCTTGAGTAATCAGTGCTTGATGTTTGCGTCAGGGCAATGCAGTACTATTTCCGCCCGTTGTCTAAACGGATTTGCTCCATAATGGACTTCTCCTGATTGTCAATATGAACCTTCGCCGCTTCTGCCGCGGCGGCACTGTTCCCTTCCATGATGCTTTCATATATCATTCTATGCTCTTCTATCAGCTTTTCATGCTGGCTTTCATCTTTAATATATTCAAAGCGGTAACGGTACATCTGCTCCGCCAGATTATTCACCAGCTGCACAAGTCTCTGATTGCCCGTAGCCTCCACTATAATGTCATGCAATGCCACATCCGCCTTTGCTATTATAGTGGCATCTTTTGTTTTCGTGGCTTTTTCAAATTCCTCACAGGCAACGGCAAGCCGCCCCTTATCCTCCTCCGCAATCCGGCCGCAGGCCAGTTCCGCGCAAAGAGCATCTAAGGCCCGCCGCACCTCCAGCACATCCTTCAGGCTTTTTTCGGTTATCTGCGCCACTTCCGCCCCCCGCCGCGGAATCATCGTCACCAGCCCTTCCAGTTCCAATTTCCTAATGGCTTCTCTTATGGGTGTCCTGCTGACCCCCAGCCGTTTTGCCAAATGTATTTCCATCAGACGCTGCCCCGGCTTTAACTCCCCGGTCAATATTGCTTTACGCAGGGTATTGAATACCACATCCCGCAACGGTAAAAATTCATCCATAGTTACCTGTAAACCATCCTTACCCATATGCTTCCTTCCTGCTTACCGGCCTGGCAGCAAACACCCTTTTTGCCAGCCCTTCTCTTTCCAGCAGCTTCCTTGCCGCCTCCGCTTTTTCCTCCGCTTCATATACACCGAATACGGTAGGTCCGCTGCCGCTCATCAGCGCATTCCGTGCGCCGTTCCCTTTCATGAAATCCTTAATTTCCCGAATCACCGGATATTTTTCTATTGTCACCGTTTCCAATACATTTTCCATCCGTTTCGTAATCCCTGCCAAATCACCATTCTCAACCGCTTTCCGCATGCCGTCCATATCCGGATGACGGCGCAGTTCCTCTGCATGCAGGTTTTCATATACATATTTCGTAGACACCTCTATGTCCGGCTTGGCAATCAGCAGCGGGCAGTCCGGCAAATCCGGCAGCTTTGTCAATATCTCGCCGATTCCTTCCGCCAATGCCGTCCCTCCCTGAATGCAGTACGGCACATCTGCCCCGATTTTCACGGCCAGCCTGCACATCTCTTGTTCGGTCATTCCCAGTCCGAACAACTCATTCATCCCATGAAACACGGCCGCCGCATCGGTGCTTCCCCCTGCCATCCCCGCCGCCATAGGTATATTTTTCCGTAATTCTATCCGAACGCCCTCTTTGACTCTATAAGTCTCCGTCAGAAGCTTCGCCGCCTTATATACTAAATTATTCTCATCCCCCGGAAGTTCATCCTTATCCGTAGTCACCGTAATACCTGCCGCCGCTTTTTCAAAAGTAAGCACATCGTACAGACTGACCGTCTGCATAATCATCTTCACCTCATGATACCCGTCTTCCCTGCGCCTTATGACATCCAACCCTAAATTAATCTTCGCATAAGCTTTTCTGGAAAGCATGTCCTTCCCTGCCTGAACCATATCCTACCTCCCTTGCATTTTGTGAATGCCTGCCGGTTCTCCTTCGTCCCCCAATTTGTGCCGTGTCTTATCAGCCCTGCACAAATTTATATTGCGCACACGGCGTGTACGTTGATGTAATTTGGATGCATCTGGCAGAACATCAGCCACAAAGACGGGCGCAAAGGAAAGAATCCGAACGTATTCTTTGTATACACGGATTGTATTTTATTATATACAATCCGTGCCGGTTCGTCAATCTCTATCTTACTGCCTGCCACGGAAATCAATTGAAATCTTTTGCATCTGCCCCTTATTATTCCACCGGCCTCTGCCGATATATATAATAAACATGGGGATATTTTCCTCTGAAGCAACTGAAAACCAATACACACATTCCAAGGAGGGTTAATCAATGGGCGTAAACGGAGTTACAAGTACAAACAGTGCTGCTGATTTATACGGCACATATAACACTACATCTCCAAAAACGGCAGAGAAAACAGAAACTGCCAATACAAATGACAAAAATACTACAGGCGTAGTTTATGAGCCTTCTAAAAACACCAATTCTGCTTCCAAAAAACCTGAGAAAGTATACAGGCAGAACACTGCTCTGGTAAATAAATTAAAAGCAGATTCCGATGCACGCATCGCTCAGATGAAGAGCCTGGTAGAGCAGATGATTTCCAAACAGGGAAAGACTTTGGGACAGGCAGACAGCATCTGGAGTTTCCTTGCAAGCGGTGATTTCACCGTCGATCCTGCCACCAAGGCACAGGCACAGAAAGATATCGCGGAAGACGGCTACTGGGGCGTAGAGCAGACCTCCAGCCGTATCGTTGACTTTGCTACCGCATTGACGGGCGGCGATCCGGATCAGATTGAAAAAATGCGTGCTGCTTTTGAAAAAGGCTTCAAAAAAGCTACCGGCACATGGGGAAAAGATTTGCCGGATATCAGCCAGCAGACCTATAAGGCCGTTATGGAAAAATTCGACAAACTGGCAGAACAGGCTAATAAAACCGTAGACTCTGATTTTGAATAAAGATTTACGGCATTACCGGCAGAAAAGCTTGGCATGAATCATAAAAAGGGGTGTCCGTTCCTCACGGACACCCCTTTTTATGTCTCGGCATATCTTAAAACTCATCCAATTCTTCCAAGATTTTCTTAAACTCTTCTTTTGCCCGGTCTATCTCACCCGAATCATAAGTGTTCAGCGCCTGCTCATACTTATGCAATGCCGCTTCCACCTGCATGCGCCTCTCCCCCAGGCTTTCCTCATAAATCCGTTCTCCCCGCAGGAGCAAATATTTATTTTCCTCCCGATCCCTGGGATGTATCTTCAGATAGGATAAGGTCTCCAGCCGTTCCTGTATCTCCTTCTCCGACATATCCAAATCTCTTCCCACAAAGACCTCTTTTACCAGCTTCTGTGTGGACACCACTTTTACCTCCACTTCCAAAATGGAATTGATATCGTAGGTATAAGTCACATCCACCGACTCTTCCCCGGCCTTCCCCGCCGGAATGTCAATCATCAGTTCCCCCAGCAGCAGGTTATTGGAGGCAAAACGGCTTTCCCCCTGCAATACCTTTACCCTGATTTTATCCTGGTCATCCCTTACGGTATACAGCCGCTCCGTCCTGCTGGCCGGAATCACCGTATTTCTGTCAATAATCGGGCAGAAGACTCCGTTTTCATAGTATCCCTTCTCCCATTCCCGAACCACTTCCGTCCCCAAGGTAAAAGGACATACATCCGTAAGGATTACTTCCTTTATGGCTTCCCGGCGTTCCTTCATGGCTCCCTGAATCGCCGTTCCCAAAGCCACGGCCTCGTCCGGGTTGATATTCGTATCCGGCAGCATCCGGAACAGCCTGCTTACAAACCGGCGCACTACCGGGCTCTTCGTCGCCCCGCCCACCAATACCACCTTATCGATGTCCGAAAGACGGATATGGGCATCCGAAAGGCTGCGTTTCACCGGCTGGCGGATTTTGTCAAACAATTCTTCGCACGCCCGTTCATATTCGGCCAGTTCCGCCTTAAAACGGAACTCTTCCTCCCCTATTTTGCAATGCATCTCCGACACCTTGTCCTGTGAGAAACCCAGCTTGCATAACTCCGCCTGCTTATGAATATGCCTCCTGGTTTTTTCCGGCAGCGACAGACGGTCAAACTGGGGAAACTTTTCAAAAAACATATCCTCCAATACGGCAGTGAAGTCCTCACCGCCCAGGAAATTATCGCCCGCCACCGCTCTCACTTCCAATATCGTGTCATACAGTTCCAAAATGGACACATCAAAGGTTCCGCCTCCCAAGTCAAAGACAAGAAAGCGGGCGTGCTCTTTATTCTGATACAGTCCGTAAGCGATGGCCGCCGCCGTCGGCTCGCTGATAATCCGTTCCACCTTCAGCCCTGCCAGTTCACCGGCCCTCTTCGTGGCACGCCGTCTGGCATCATTGAAATATGCCGGTACGCTGATAACTGCCTCCGTCACTTCCTCCCCGAGAAAATGCTCCGCATCTTCCTTCAGCGCACGCAGCACAAAAGAGGATAGTTCCTCTGCCGTAAAAGTCTTATGCAGCAAGGTATACTTCTTTTGGCTCCCCATATCCCGTTTAAATACGCCTGCCGCGCTCTCCGGACAGAGAAGCCCTCTTTCTATGGCCGAGTCGCCCACATATATCTGCCCTTCCTCATCCACGCTCACTACGGAAGGAGTCAGCCTTTTCCCCAACCGATTGGGAATAATCTCCGGCCCCTTTTCCGTAAAGTATGCCGCCAGGCTATTTGTCGTTCCTAAATCAATCCCTATTATCATATACAACCTCCATGCCCTGATATTCCGTCCGGCCAGACATCAGAATTCCGCTCTGCCGGTTCCGCACCATTACCGCTTTAAAATTTCCGGCCGATGCACCATATCGCCGCCGTGCATCCTCAGATGCGTCCTAATCTCTTTTCACATCGCCGCAGTGCCTGACGGCATTGCAGACTATGCCGGTTCCGCAGCAGTGCTTCCCTGAATTCCTGCTCTGCCTCTTCCAGCTTCCCGTGGCTCTCATACCAATATCCCAAGCACATCCTGCCCTTATAACATTCCCTATGCGTACAGAATCTACAGTGACTGGCTTCCTCCATGGCACGAAAATATCCTGCCGCCTCTTCCTCACGCCCCACGCAGAGCATCATCCACCCGATTACCGCCAGCCTCTTCGGAGCCAACGGCCTGTATTCCAGATAATCCGCAATCGTTCCCTGACCCGAATTGGAAAAATAAAAAAATGCCGCTTCCCCATGCCGCCTCGCTTCTTCCCGCCTCCCCAGCATATAATAAGCAACCGCCATATAACGTTCATAATCCAGCATTCCTCTGGATCCTTTGTCCAAAGCCGCCGCCTTTTCAAAACACCCGATTGCTTTTTCGTACTCTGCCATTTCCCGCAGATACAGCAGCCCCAAACGTTTCTGCCACTCCGCCTTTTCCTCTTTTCCGGCAAAGAACAGCTTTCGCTTATATCCGAAAATACAGAGGTTTTTCCACCCTACGGCCAGCCAAAGCTTCTCTGCGTTTACCTCAATGCGGTAAGAAGCATATACCCCGAACGCACTGACATAGTCTCCCATATAGCAAAGTAAATCCCCTGCCTTTCCCATGAAAAAACGTAGCCTTCCCTGCATGGCGTTAAGATCCTCCGTGATATCGGAAAGCAGCATGTTCCGCCGGCAGACTCTGCCCGCTTTTCTGTAGAAGGCCACGGCCTCCTTATATTTCCCTAAAACCTCATAGCACTCCGCCATGTTGCCGTATAGCACCATTTCTTTTTTCCGGCCCGCACAGGCAATCGCCTGTCTGAAATATTCCAAGGCTCTTTCATACTCCCCGTTATACTTATGGCAGCAGCCTATGTAATTGCGCACCGCCCAATTCTGCGGTGAAAATTCTTCCGCTTTTTCAAAATCGCGGATTGCCTTTTCCGTTTCCAACGCATTCATATACATCAGTCCGCGGCGGATAAAATATTGACTGTCCCTCTCCGCTTCCGGCCCCGTGCCGGCATCTCCTTTCCCGGCAGGCTGATGCCGGCTGATTAGCTGCAGTGCTCTTGCATAGTCGGATTTCCGGTACTCTTTCTGATACAGCCTGTAATAATAATCCGCCAGCCTTTCGCATACGTCCCACTGCTCCCCCTGCAGTTCCAAAGTCTTTTCCAAATCCCGGATTGCCGCCTTTATATCCCCGGCTGCGCCATAATGCATCCCCCGTCTGTAATAAAAGTCCGCACGGTTCACAAAATGGGCTTCCGCTGCTTCATATTCCCGCAGGGCTTTCTCATACTTCCGCATTTCCCAGCAAATCTCACCACAGGCCATCCGATATTGAAGCCGCTGCGGATTCTGTTCCATAGCCCGTTCCATGCATGCCAAGGCTTCCCTCAGTTTCCCGTCGTCCCACCAGAGCAGCGCCTGCTCATATACCAATTCCGACTTGTCCTCCAAATCACAGTTTTCGCCGTCCAATTCCTCTTGCAGCCCGTCCAGCCTTTTCCTTATTTCCTGCCTGTCCCTGTGGTTTTGTGCTTTTCCGCGCATAAGCCTTATTTCACAAAGTTTCATTTTCACTGTAAATTTCACTTGGTTCGCCTTGGCTGCATCCAGAATATGCATCACATCGTCATATTGCCCATAGTCCAGGAAAACTTCCGCCGCATACAGATACGGACGGTAATATCCGGCATAAATAGCCACCGCCTTACGATAATCCTCCACCACCGCCTGCGCCCTTCCCAGTTTATACTCTGCCTCCTGCCGTATCAGATAAGCGGGATAAAATCCCTCGCTTTCCCTAAGAATCTCGTCACAGATTTCCGCCGCCTTTCCGTACGCTTCCTTATTCAGAAAGATACCGGCAAAGAACAGAAGATGCGCTCTTTTCTCCGCGGCATCCCTTACCTGCAAAATTGCCCTCCGGAGATATTCTTCCGCTTCCTGTATCTGTCCAAGCTGCGCATAGCATTCCCCTAAGCATATATCGGCCTTACCGGCCATACGCCCTCTGCGCTTTTCCGTGCCGTCCCGCACAGTGCTTTCTGCCTGCGCATTGCTCTCTGCCTGCACATTGTTCTCTGCTTGCACATTGTTCTCTGCTTGCACATTTCTCTCTGCTTGCACATTGTTCTCTGCCTGCACATTGTTCTCTGCCTGCACATTGTTCTCTGCTTGCACATTGTTCTCTGCTTGCACATTGTTCTCTGCTTGCACATTGTTCTGTGCTTGCACACTATTCCCTGCCTGCTCCTGCCATTTCTTCAGGTACGGCAATGCTTCCCGATACCGGCCGGCAGACTGTAAGAACCTTCCGTAAAGACCGCAGAAGTCAAAACTATCCTTCCATTCCGCCGGAATTTTCCCGAAAAAATCTTCCAATTCCTTCAGACGTTCATTTTGCAGCAGACACCACCCCAGCTTAAGGTTCAGTTCCTTCCTCCCTGCCCAATCCGCATCCTGCCCCGCGCCGGCTGTTGTTCCCTCCTCCAGCTTTGCCTGTATTTCCAAAATGAGGGCACTGTTCACTTCCTGCAGCCACCGGCCCAATTCTTGGTTATACGGGTCCATCGCCAGCAAATCCAAAACCATATCCCTGACCGCATTATATTCCCTGCTTTCCCATAAATATCCCGCGGCTCCGTACTTTGCTCCATAGCATTCCGGATTTTGTGCCAGCACGGTCTTCCACCGTTTATATGCCTGCTCCTTTTCCCCTATCTCCCACAGCAGTTCTCCCGCATAAGTGCCGATATAGGCATCTCCCTCATATTTCTGCCAAAGCCGTTCTGTCAGTTCTCTTCCCTCATCCGCCTGCCCCAGACTCTTCCGGACTTTTGCCCGTTCCACATCTTCATAAGGATGATACACATTGTAAACCTGCAGTTCCTCCAGCCTATGCAGTGCCTCTTCCGCCCTGCCGGCATCCGCCTGCTGCCTTATATCCAGATAAGCATCTATATATGCATCCTTATCGGCAGCTTTGCTGCCTTCCTGCCGGTACCGAAACAAATCATACGGCAGAAAATCCTCATTCTCCGTATAATATTTAACGGCACTCAGAAAATTCGTCGGATACTTTTCCGCTAAGCTTTGAAAATCCTTCACAATTTGAAAAGCATCATTAATCAGAACCCATATCTTATGGGGCAGATACCTATTTCCCATAAGGAAATCCAACAGCCGTTCCCTTGCCTCCAGCGAAGTATCCAGCCCTTCGCAAACCGGGTCTGCCAACAGCCGTTCCCACAGTTCCGTATTCCGGCACTCCGCCAAATCATGATATAACCTGTCCGCTTTTTTCATCCACAGGTCAATCTCTTCTTCTGTCCCTTCGCTGCAGCCTTTCTCTTCCTCTCCCGCATAGGCCAATGCCTCTTCATATGCCTGACGCAGCCGTTTAAATCCCTCCGGGTTATCTTCCGGATTCGTTCCTTTCAGCTTCTTCCTGTAAGCCTCTCTGATTTCCCCCTCTTGCTTCGTTTCCTCTATTCCGAGTATATGAAAGAATAATTCCTTTTTCATATTCCCGCCTCCATCTTCCCGGCCGTTGCTGCATAAAAGGAAGCATATCCAAACCTCTGCCTTAACAGCCTCTTCCCGGTCCCTCATGAATCCGTTATCTATACCCCTACCTTTCCATTATAATACCATATACACAAAAAAGGAAAGCATCTTTCGTTGCTTTCCACAAAAATCAATTTTATTTTATACCTGCTCTGCCTGTTCCGCACCATTGCCGCGTTAAAATCTCTAGTACATCA
>CAJTVK010000070.1 GCA_910579645.1 uncultured Lachnospiraceae bacterium
TCGGCTGTCCATAGGCTCCCGGGTCTGGCATCTGCGCAGTCATAAAACCCAAAACCGATTTCCGTGACTGCACGGCATCCTTCAATGCGACAGCATATTTTCAATAAAAATCCCATACCCTTTCGTGGAATCCTGCACCAGCACATGCGTAACGGCCCCTACGATCTTTCCGTCCTGCACAATCGGCGAACCGCTCATCCCCTGCACAATCCCGCCGGTCAGAGCCAGCAGATCCGGATCCGTAATGCGCAGCACAATCCCCCTGTTCACATTATCATTATCCAGGTGGGTTTCCAATATCTCGATATCATAATAGTCCGGTTCTCCGTTAATGCTGCAGATAATCTGGGCTTTGCCTCTCGTTATCTCCTGTTTCAGGCCGATGGGAAGCGGGTCAAAAGGCACCGTGGAATAAACCTGCTCACTGCAGCTGCCGAAAATCCCCTCACTGGTATTTTCCTTGATTTCCCCGATAATATTGGATTCGTCATATTCGATATACCCGGTCAGTTCGCCCGGCGCGCCGTTCCCGCCCCTTGTGATTCCGATAATCTCCGTATGGTACAGCGTACCTTTTTCCAGTTCCATCAGCGTGCTTGTGTCCACGTCATTGATTCCGTGTCCCAGCGCACCGAAATCCGCATGGTCGCCAAGATATGTCATGGTGCCCACGCCCTGCGCATTGTCCCTGATCCATATGCCGATTTTATAGTCTCCTGACTGGCTGGTTTCCGGCCTCACTTTCAGCGTCAGGTTCTCTTCCCCCCGCTTTACCTGAAGCACCATCTCCTGCCCTTCGCTGTGCTTCACTTTTTCCACGAAATCCCTTTTGCCGGTAACCTCCTCATCGTTCACCTCTGTAATATAATCGCCGGACTGCAGGACATACTGAGCCGGGCAGAGGTTCTCCCCGTTTTCCCCGGTAAAATCCCCTACCCCGATGACAAGCACACCCTGTGTCTTCACATAAATCCCGATGGGTATCCCTGCGGGGGTGAGCGTTTTGTCCTGAATTACCTGCACATCCACCGTCTTCAGCGGAATGATGCCGAACAGCTTTAAATCCAGTACATATTTCTCTATGGTATTTGCTTTGATTGTGACCGGCTTCGCCAGATCGATATGGACGCTGTCCTTGGGGATGTTGGATTTCGTGAACCCACTTACTTCCACTGCCTCCTTATAGATTTCCCCCGATGCCGGCACCTGCAGATCCAATGTCTGATCCACGCCTGCCCGTATCTTTATATTGGAAGGCACCTTTTTCCAAAGGGCAAAGTAACAGGCGCAGATCAAAGCCGTCACACTGCCTGCCAATGCGAGATAAAGGCAGGTTCTATATTGATCCATTCTTGTCTTGGTCTTCTTGTTATTTCTTCGCAAGTTCTCACATCCTTTCACCAATCTCCCTTAGTATGTGAAGAACTTGCCTTTTTTACTTTAGTATTGTTTTGTATTTCTTGCCAATTCTTTCATTTCACGGGCATTTTCCAATGCCGCATCGGTAATTTCCGCCCCTCCCAGCATCCGCGCCAGCTCCCTCAGATCCTCTTCTCCCGCAATTTGCCGGATGGTAGTCACAGTCCGCTCCTTTTTTGCGCCTTTTTCTATTAAAAAGTGAACGTCCGACATAGCGGCTATCTGCGGCAGATGGGTGATGCAGATAATCTGATGATTCCGTCCTAAAATTCCCAGCTTTTCCGATACCTTCCAGGCAGTCTTCCCGCTGATGCCGGTATCAATCTCATCAAAAATCAGGGAAGATATCTCATCCTTATCCGCCAGCACGGTTTTAAATGCCAGCATAATACGCGACAGTTCGCCGCCGCTGGCCACTTGGCTCAACGGCTTCAGCCGTTCTCCCTTATTGGTGGAAATCATAAATTCTATATCGTCATAACCCTCCGCGGAAAAATGTCCCGGCTGAGGCGTTACCTGAATTTCGAATTTTACATCCATGAAATTCAGTTCCTGCAGTGCCTGCTTTAACTGTTTTCCCAATTCCTTGGCATATTTCACGCGCAATCCCGACAGTTTCCCGCAGGACTCTTCCAATTCCTGCCTTGTTTTCCCCAGCTTTTCTTCCAGCTGCTGCCTATAAACCTCATAATGCTCCAGCCTGCTTAGTTTTTCTTCTCCCTGCTGCTTATATGCAAGCACTTCCTCTATATGATTCCCGTATTTTGATTTTAAATGATTCAGCAGATTCAGGCGGTTTTCCGTCTGCACAAATTCCGTTTCGTCAAATTCCAGCCCTTCCAGATAGTCTGCCATCTGCCGATTGAAATCATTCAGCAGGTTGTCAATATCCCCAAGCATATTCTCCAGGTCGGCCAATGCCTCGTCATAAGAAGAGACGCTTCTTATTTCGCGCAAAGCCCGTCCGATATTTTCTCCCGCGCCCGCATCTTCTCCGGTCAGGCGGTACGCCCCGTAAGCCGCTTCCTTGATTTTCCGGCTGTTTACCATTCTGCGGTAATCCCTCTCCAGTTCTTCGTCCTCACCGGCCGTAAGCCCGGCCTCCTCGATTTCCTTCACTTCAAACCGAAGCAAGGCAGCATCCCGTTCCCTTGCTGCCTCATCCATTCCCCCTTCTTCCGTTTCCTTCAGAAGCTTCATATATTCCTGATAGCCGGCAGCCACTTGCTTTCTGCAGTCCGCCACCTTTTTCCCCGCATAATCATCCAGGATTTCCCGGTGCCGCTTTTTCTGCAGCAGCGTCTGATTCTCATGCTGCCCGTGAATGGCAATCAGCACTTCCGCAATTTCCTGCAGCTGCTTTGCCCCTACCGTTTCCCCGCATACCTTGCAGACACTTCTGGCAGGCATGATTTTTCTCTGGATCATGAATGTCCCGTCCTCTTCGGGAAAAAACTCCATCTCCTTCAGCCTCTGCGCCTGCCTGCCGTCCAATCGGAAAACCAGCTCAATCAGGGCATATTCCGCCCCGGTGCGGATTAATTCCTTATCTGCTTTTGCCCCCAAGGCAAGATTCACGGAACCGATAATAATTGATTTTCCCGCACCGGTTTCCCCTGTCATGATATTCAGGCCTTCCCCAAAGCATATTTCCTCTTCGTCAATCAGCGCCAGATTTTTTACATGCAAACTCACTAACATCGCTCTACTCCTTATGTGTCCTCCGGGCAAAGAGCATCACATACCGTCTGTTTCTTTTGCCGGTTACCTGTTATCAAATATCCCCATCAGGCAGCAATTCATTTTGCCCCCTCATGCCGATATCATTTCCTATAACATTTTCGAAATCTTGTCCATGACGGCTTTCGTATCTTCCACCGTACGCACGGCCATCATAATGGTATCGTCCCCGGCTATGGAGCCTACGATTTCCTTCAGTTTCATGGCATCCACCGCCGCCGCCACCGCCATCGCCATTCCCGACACGGTTTTTATCACTAAAATATTCTGTGCCATATCCATGGATACAAACCCGTCTTTCAGCACCCTGATATATTTGTCCCCCAAATGTCTGTCGTCCTGCTTCAGCACCACATATTTCTGCTTCCCGTCTCCGGCAGGCACCTTGGAAAGCTTCAGTTCCCTGATATCCCGGGATATGGTGGCCTGTGTCACAGGGAAACCGGCTTCTTTCAGGCGGTCAGCCAGTTCGTCCTGTGTTTCAATCTCGTAGTTTTCAATTAACTCCACGATTTTGCCAAGCCTGCTCTTCTTCATAAATAACCTCCGAATATCCGTTATGTCTCACTCATTTTCTTATGTAATACCTCCAGAAAGCTTACCCGGTTCAGCTTTACGATTCCCGTGGTCATTACTGCCCTCTCTATCTCTACCTTGTCGCCGGTATAAAGCAGCAGCTTCCGGCTCCCGTCAAAATTAACCTCCACCTGCTGAATGCTGTCTTCCCGGCCCGTTCCGATCTGCAGTTCAATCCGATCCTGCGGAGAAAGTATAATGCTCCTGGTATTCAGCGTATGCGGGCAGATTGGCGTCATCAGCAGAAGTTCCGCCTTAGGCTCCACAATGGGTCCTCCCGCGGAAAGATTGTAGCCGGTGGAACCGGTAGGCGTTGCCACAATCACGCCGTCCGCATGGTATTCGTTCAGAAACTGCCCGTTTACAAATACTTGAAAACGGATAATCTGCAGGGAACCGCTGCGGGTAACGGTAATGTCGTTCAGCGCATGGAATTCCTCCGTGCCGGTATCGGAAATGCCTTTTTCCTCATGCCTTTTTTTATGAAAACTGCCGCGCACGATACGGCCGGTCAGCATCATCCGCTGCTCCACTTCATACCGGTCTTCCATCAGCTGATCCAAGGCCGCATCCACCCCGTTCACCTCCACCTCCGCCAAATACCCCAAGGTGCCCAGGTTTATGCCCAGCAGCGGAATGTCCCTGTTTATCGTGTCCCTTGCCGCTTCCAGCAAAGTACCGTCGCCCCCCAGCACAAGGATGCAGTCCGCATCCGGGGGAATTTCTGCCGAATCCGTAAAACCCTGCGCAAAATCCGTGTTCTCCTCCGGCCCCGTACCTTCTCCCCCTTGGCCGACGCCTTTTACCTGTACCGTACATTTCTTACGGTTTCTCTCCAAATAATCCCTGATATAATTGGTTTTCTCCAGGCCGCAGTCCTTATGCCCGTTCGTAATCACATAAAAATGTTCCATTTTCCCGTTACCGCAGGCACTCATGGGCTTTCTTCACTGTCTCTTCCGTCAAAGCTTCCATCCCGGCCGCATGCGATGCCCCGCTTTCCCTCTGCCTTATTTCTTCCAATCTCCGTTCCGCCGCCTCTTCCGTAAGACCGGCGGTTTCTTCCGTAATATTCTGCTTTTTCCCAAGATAAGCCAGATACTCGATATTTCCCTCCGGCCCTTTCACCGGGGAATAATCCAGGCCAAGCACGGAAAAACCTGTCAGATCGGCATAATCCACCACTTTCCCTATGACTTCCCTATGGGTTTCCGGTTCCCGGACGACCCCCTTTTTTCCCACTTTTTCCCGGCCGGCCTCAAACTGAGGCTTAATCAGGCATACCATCTGCCCTGCGTCCGTCAGCAGATTTCTTGCCGGTATCAGTATTTTTGTAAGGGAAATAAAAGAAACGTCCACGGAAGCGAAATCCGGCGGTTCCGGAATATCCTCCGGAAGCATATAGCGGAAATTAGTCTTTTCCATACATACCACACGTTCATCCGTCCGTAATTTCCAGTCCAGCTGTCCGTGCCCCACATCCACGGAGTACACACGGGCCGCACCGCTTTGCAGCATACAGTCCGTAAAGCCTCCGGTGGAAGCGCCGATGTCCATGCATATCTTTCCCTGCAGCCCGATTCCGAAAGAAGCCATTGCCTTTTCCAGCTTCAGCCCTCCCCGGCTCACATATTTCAAAGTACTGCCCTTCACCTCAATACGGACCTTCGCCCCGTCAAAGGATGTTCCTGCCTTATCTTCCCTCTGTCCGTCCACAAATACATTGCCTGACATAATGACGGCCTTTGCCTTTTCCCTGGAGGGGGCATATCCCTGCTGCACCAGAAGCACATCCAAACGTTCCTTCATGCCTTCCCTCCTACAGTGCGCTGTATGCGGCAAGGATACGTTTCACCACGCTGTCCGCATCCATGCCCAGTTCTTTCTTCAGAAGTTCCACATTTCCATGCTCCACATAAGCATCGGGTATATGGACAGCCAGCATCGCCCCGCCGCCCGTGCGGTCCGTGAAGTCTCTCACTTTCTCGCCGAACCCGCCGCTTGCCACGTTCTCTTCCATCGTCACCAACAGCTTATGTACCGCCCGCGCTTCCATCACCGTCTCTTCGTCAATCGGCTTTACAAACCTGGCATTTATGAGAGAACAGGAATAGCCCCTTTCCTTCAGTTCCCTGCGTACCTGCTCCGCCACCTTCACCATGCTCCCTACCGCCAGCAGACAGATATCCTCTTCCCTATATATCCACTCTGCCTTTCCGTATGCAATCGGGAGCCGGTATTCCTTCAGCCCGTCATAGGCCTCCCCCCGCGGATAGCGTATGGCGATGGGTGCCCCAAAGCCTACCGCAAATTTCATCATATCCGACAGTTCCCATTTATTCTTGGGAGCCATAATATGCATATTGGGAATGGATGACAGGTAGGATAAGTCAAAGATGCCCTGATGGGTTTCCCCGTCGCTGCCCACCAGCCCCGCCCGGTCGACGGCAAAGGTAACCGGAAGATTCTGTATGCAGACATCATGCAGAATCTGGTCATAGGCTCTTTGCAGAAAAGAGGAATAAACTGCCACGATGGGCTTCAGCCCTCCCGCCGCCAGCCCTGCCGCAAAGGTCACTGCATGCTCTTCCGCAATTCCCACATCGAAGAAACGCTCCGGATACATATTATGGAACCTTTTCAGCCCTGTTCCGTCGGGCATGGCTGCCGTAATTGCCACCACCTTTTCGTCCCGCTGTCCCAGTTTGGTCATGACCGTGGAGAAAATATCCGTATAGTTGGCTTTTGTCCGAGGGTGCGTGGGCAGTCCCGTTTCTATTTCAAAAGGCTCCGCACCGTGGAACCTGGCCGGATGTCTCTCCGCCGGTACATATCCTTTCCCCTTCTGCGTCAGCACATGTACGATAACTGCCTTTTTCACCCTCTTCGCTTCCTGCAGAACGCGAATCAGCCGGGGGATATCATGACCATCCACCGGCCCTAAGTAAGTCACTCCCATATCCTCGAACATCATTCCCGGGATGACCAGCTGCTTGAAGCTGTTTTTGGCGCGGCGGATGAACTTCACCATCTGATCCCCATATTTGGGCATGTCCTTCAGCGTATTATATACCCCGTCCCTAAGCCCCAGATATTTATCCGCGGTGCGGACATTGTTCAGATATTTGGATACCCCTCCTACATTTTCCGAAATGGACATATTATTGTCGTTCAGCACGATAATGAAATTCGTATCCAGCCTTGCCGCATTGTTCAGAGCCTCATAAGCCATCCCGCCGGTCAGGGAACCGTCTCCGATAACCGAAACTACCGTATGTTTTTCCCCTTTCAGATCTCTGGCCTTTACCAGCCCCAGCCCGGCTGATATGGAAGTGGAACTGTGCCCGGTATCAAAAGCGTCACAGTCGCTTTCCTTCCGTTTCGGAAAGCCGCTCATTCCGCCGTATTTTCGAAGCGTCTCAAAACCGTCCCTCCGGCCGGTCAGCAGTTTATGAGTATAGGACTGATGCCCCACATCCCAGATAATTTTATCTTCCGGCAGGTTCAGCGCAAGGTGCAGCGCCATAGTCAGTTCCACCGCGCCAAGATTCGAGCCGAGATGCCCCCCCGTTATGCTGATTTTCTCTATCAGGAACTCCCTGATTTCCTCCGCCAGCGCATCATAGTCCTCTTCCGCTATACTCTTAATATCGTTAACCTGCCGAATACTGTCCAAAAGCATATCCATACCCTCTTTATCCTTTTTTCTCATTTTTCCCTGACTGTCAGCTGCCGGATTAACTCTTCCAGGAATTCGTTTCTCTCGGGAAACGAAGCAATAATGGAGACAGCCTCTTCCGAAAGCCTTCTCACCTCTTCTTTTGCCTGACCGATTCCCTTTAAAGTGACGTAAGTAGTCTTATGGTTTTTCTCGTCGCTGCCCACTGCCTTTCCCAATACCTCCTGACTGCCGACAACGTCCAATATATCATCCTGAATCTGAAATGCAACGCCGATATTATACGCGCAGGTTTCCAGCCTGCGGATTTCCTCTTCCCCTGCTCCTGCCAATATGGCTCCCACTTCCATGGCGCTTTGAATCAGTGCCGCCGTCTTATGCTCATGGATGAAAAGCAGCAGTTCTTCCGTTACCGGCTCTTGCGAATCTTCCGCATCCCTCCGCTCCGCTTCCATATCCGCCGTCTGCCCGCCGATCATCCCGTATATGCCTGCTTTTTGGGCAAAAACCGCCAAAGCTTCCGCTGCCCGTTCCAGCTGGTTTTTGTCTTTCGCTTTCCCGAAAGCTTTCACCGCAGTCTCAAAAGCAAAATTCAGCAGCCCGTCCCCTGCCAGTACTGCCATGCCCTCGCCGTACACCGCATGGGTCGTCTTTCTCCCTCTGCGGTATTCGTCATTGTCCATGCAGGGAAGGTCGTCATGCACCAGCGAATAAGTATGCACCATTTCCAGAGCCGCCATGAACGGTTCTGCCAATTCGCCCCCGCCGCCGAACATATGATAAGTTTCCTGCATCAGCATAGGGCGCAGCCTCTTCCCGCCGGCCAGCACACTGTAATTCATCGCTTCAATGACCGTTTTCTGACAGCCTTTTTCCTCCGGAAGATATTTTCCGATAATCTCCTCTATATGCGCAACCTTTGCATCCAGTTCCTCTTTAAAATTCATCCGTCTGCCCATCCTCACTGATTTTCAACACTTTCTTTTCCACCCGGTCAATCTTCTCGTTGCAGTACTTCAATATTTCCATCCCTTTTTGATATGCCTGAAAAGACTCTTCCAAAGTAATGTCTTCCGATTCCAGACGTGCCACGATGTCCTCCAATGCATCAAACGCATCCTCCAGAGGAAGCTCCTGCACCGTCCCTTCCGCCATGCCGTCTTCACCGGCTGCCGTCCTGGTTCCCATATCCGTCTCCTTCTCCGCTCTTATTTCCGTACCCGGTTCTCTTCTCCAAGGCTTCCGCCTTTATCTGCCCGTTCTTCACCTGAATATACAATATGCTGCCTACTTCTACCTGGCCGATATCGTTAACCGTCTTCCCGTCCCCGTCCGACACATAAGAAAAGCCCTGCTTCAGCTTGTCCAACGGCGACAGCCCCTTCAGACGCTCAATATAAACTTCCAGCCGGTGCCTCTGTTCCGTAAGAACTCCCTGCATGGCGTTTTCCATCCGCTCTTCCAGCTTAAGGGCATGGGTTCTTTTCTCCCTGATCTGGCTGGCAGGACTCAGATACTTCAATTTCAGGCCATAATGTTCCAGCCGGTTCCGGTATAACCTTACTTTATTTTTCCACAGCCGTTCCAACGTATACTGACAGCCCGCCAATTCTTCCTGCAGTTCCCGGTATTCATAAACCGCCAGTTCCGCCGCCGCCGATGGGGTCGGAGCCCTCAGGTCCGCCACAAAATCCGCAATGGTAGTATCCGTCTCATGTCCCACAGCGGAAATGACCGGTACCTGACAGTCAAAAATTGCCTGTGCCACAGCCTCCTCATTAAATGCCCATAAGTCCTCAATGGAACCGCCGCCCCGTCCCACAATCATGACATCCACGCCGTAACGCTCCAAAGTCCGTATTCCTTTTATAATGGACGGCACCGCCATATCTCCCTGCACCGCAGCCGGATACAGTACAATCTGCACATATGGGTTCCTCCGCGAGGCAATATTGATAATATCCCTGACCGCCGCCCCGGTAGCCGCCGTCACCACTCCCAAGGTCCGGATATACTTCGGAATGGGCTGCTTATAATAAGCGTCGAACATGCCCCGCTCTTCCAGTTCCCTTTTCAGCCGCTCAAATTTCTCGTACAGAAGCCCTGCCCCGTCCAACACAATCTGCTTTGCATACAGCTGATATTTTCCGTCGCGTTCGTAGACATCCACTGTCCCTCCCACAACAATCTGCTGTCCTTCCTGCAGCCGAAAAGCAAGACCGGAACGGTTCCCTGCAAACATCACGCAGGAAATCGTTCCTTTCTCATCTTTCAACGTAAAATAAATATGTCCGGAGGAATGATATTTGCAGTTGCTCACCTCTCCTTTGACAAAAAGCGACTGCAGCATAAAATCCTGCATAAACATATTTTTAATATAGGAATTTACTTGTGCCACGGTATATACATTCTGCTTCATTCTTTCTCTGCCTATGCAAACTTGGCAAGCACGCCGTTAATAAAAGCCGGCGAACTGTCCTGCCCGAACTTCTTTGCCAATTCCACTGCTTCATTAATTGCCACGCCGGTGGGAATTTCCTCGTCATACTTTATCTCGTAAACTGCCAGCCTGATCAATGTCAGATCCACCTTCCCCATACGTCCGGTTCCCCACCTTTCGGCCTCTTTATTGATCAGTTCGTCAATTATCCCCAGCTTAGAAACAATGTCCTCATACTTTCCGAGGATATATTTCTCCGCCTTTTCATCCGTTACATTCTCTTCATCCTCAAAAAACAGTCTTTCCTGCTCCGGCATATCCTCCGGT
The DNA here is from genome assembly GCA_910579645.1 of uncultured Lachnospiraceae bacterium. GTDB lineage: Bacteria > Bacillota > Clostridia > Lachnospirales > Lachnospiraceae > Kineothrix. Next base: position 10,182 of record CAJTVK010000070.1, read on the forward strand.
TCATTAAATTCCACACGGAATAACAGCTTGAAAATCTGCTCTCTCAGTTCTCTCCTGCCCATCTTTGCTTTCGTCCTATCTGTCCTTCAACATATTTACCCCGGCAATGCGGATATTCACATCCGACACTTCCAGCCCGGTCATATTCTCGATTGCATTCTTTACCTTCTCCTGCACTTTCTGGCTGGTTGCAGGAATGTTATAGCCATACTCCATAATCAGTGCCAAATCAACCTTCACAACTTTATTCAGCACTTCCACCTTAACACCTTTTTTCAGGTTTTTCACGCCTACCTTGCTCATGAATTCATTCGGCACGTTCCCCGCCATAGCTGCCACTCCCTCTACCTCAGCAGCCGCTATCCCGGCAATCATGGCTACCACGTCATCCGCGATTTTCACCGAGCCGATTCCTTCCTCTTCCTTCAATGCACCCGTGCTCTTCTCCAGTTCTTTCTCCATTTCCATTTATAAACCTCCATTTCCATACACAGCAAACGTCAGCCTGTTTGTATAATGATACCAAAATTTTAAGCATTTGCATAGACCTAACTTTTCATAGCCCGGAAAACCGGTAACCGCTCAGCCTGCGGCTTCCCTGTTAAGCTTTCCGGGCTGCCGCCACCCTACAGCCAGAAGCTTAGGCTCATCTGCTCTTCGTTGTCCGCATAGGCCACTACCCCGTCCGGGCTGTCCAGATAGCGGAATATTTCCTGCTCTTTAATGAGAAATTCCCCCATTTCCCGATAGACCGCCTCTTCGCTGCACTTCAGAGTGACATAAGTGCTTCCTTTGGCATATTCCTGCTCAAAAAGCGACTTCAGCTTTCCTTCATCCAAAGCAGTGAAATACGCGCCTTCCCGCACATAATAATTGGCATCCATGGAGGTGCACAGAGGCAGTTCCGTCACATTATCTATGGTATGAGTCTTACAAAGCTGTTCCGTGGTCACGCACAGATAATCATAGTTTATCGTCGGAAGGTTTCCTTCTCCCACAGACTCCGGCTCCATGACGTCTTCCGATTCTTCCATCCGGTAAGAAGCATCCCCCCAAGTGGCATCCACATAATAGTATTCCCCGTCTATGCGCACTAAATTCCAGGCATGTCCTTCTCCCTGCGACACGCTGCCGATAACAAGAGTGGAAAAAACACCCAATTCATTAAGAAGATACTGCATCGCTTTGGCGTAACCCTGACAGACAGACTGTCCGTAAAGAAATACGGAACAGATGTTCTGATTGTCCGCCGCTTCCGCATTATATTCCGTATGGTCTATAATATACTCATAGACATACTTTACCTTCTCATACTCATCCGCCTCCGCCGGCACGCCCTCCAGGCAGGTCCTTACATATTCGTCTATCCTTCTTCCGTTCTCCTCCACCTGCCCGCCGTCCATATGATATGTCCCGGTAAAAGTTATCTTTTTCAGTTCCTCCCCCAGCGTATATTTCGTAAAGGTATATCCGTCCACATAAAAGATTTCCGGATGATCGTTGAGCACGCATTGGAACGCTTTTTCAATTCTGTCCGTATCCATGCAGCTTATTTTCACATCCTCTCCCCGTCCGCAGAGTATCTGGTAAATTTCCACATAGACCAGCTGCTCGTCCTCGTTCAGCCTGTCAAAATTATACCTGCCTTCCTGGGCAGCCAGCAGCAGCGGAATTTTTTCTTCCGAAAGCCCGGCTGCCTCACGAACTGCCCTGTCGTCCGCTTCCTCTGCCGCCGGCCCTTCCGCAGGCTTTGCCGGAACCGTCCCGCCCGCCCCCTCCTCTGGCGGAAGTTCGGCGGAATCCTCCTGCCGCGCTTCGGAAGGCACGGAAATTTCCTCCTGCACCCCTGCATTCTCCCCGGACTGCTCCCGATTCCCGTACTCCCGGCCGTCCCCGCAGCCTGTCCATAAAAAGACGGTTACGGCCAGCCATATACAGACTATGCTTTTTCCCATATATTTTCTCAACAATTAATCACGTCCAAACTCGGATAATATTAATCCTTTGTTTCTGTCCAGCGTCATGCCGATACTCCACTGGTTTATGAACAGAAGCAACGGATTGCCCTTCATGTCTTTTACTTTTTTCATGTCGGAAGTGCCGGTCAGCTTCATAATATCCATATCCTTATTTTCTACCCATCGGATATGCTCATAAGGAAGCGGCTCCAGCTTAATCTCCACATTGTACTCGTTTTCCAGACGGTATTTCAGCACTTCAAACTGAAGAACGCCCACCACGCCCACAATAATCTCTTCCATGCCGGTATTGAACTCCTGGAAAATCTGAATGGCCCCTTCCTGCGCAATCTGTTCTATCCCTTTCACAAACTGCTTACGCTTCATTGTGTCAACCTGACGCACCCGTGCAAAATGCTCCGGCGCAAAGGTAGGTATCCCCTCATACACAAACTGTTCCTTGGGCATGCAGAGTGTGTCTCCGATGGAGAAGATTCCGGGGTCAAAAACGCCGATAATATCCCCCGCATATGCCTCGTCCAAAATCTTCCGCTCGCTGGCCATAATCTGCTGGGGCTGGGACAGTCTCATAGTTTTCCCGCCCTGCATATGCTTCACTTCCATACTGGCTTCATATTTACCGGAACAGATACGCATAAACGCTATCCTGTCGCGATGCGCCTTGTTCATGTTGGCCTGAATCTTAAACACAAAAGCCGAAAACTGGTTATCCACAGGGTCTATCAGGCCGGTATCCGCCATTCTGGGAAGCGGCGTGGTAGTCATCTTCAGAAAATGCTGCAAAAATATTTCCACGCCGAAGTTGGTCAGTGCGGAACCGAAGAAAACCGGTGTCAGTTCCCCTGCGCGTATCAGATCCAGATCATACTCCGCACTGGCGCCGTCCAGCAGTTCCACGTCTTCATACAGCTTGTCCTTCAGCTCCGTCCCGATATATTCCGCCAGTCTTTCTTCTTCCTCTGCCGGAATTACCGTCGTTTCGCCTTCCCGTGTGCCCTTCTCGGTATCGGCATAAGTATAGACACATTTTTCCTCCCTGCCATATACTCCTTTAAAGCTTTTTCCGGAGCCGATGGGCCAGTTCATCGGGCAGGTTGCAATGCCCAGTTCCCGTTCGATTTCGTCCAAAAGCTCAAACATATCGCCCGCATCCCGATCCATCTTATTGATAAAGGTGAAAATAGGTATTTTCCGCATCACACAGACTTTAAAAAGCTTCCTTGTCTGCGCCTCCACTCCTTTGGATGCATCAATGACCATAACGGCCGAATCCGCCGCCATCAGCGTACGGTAGGTGTCTTCCGAAAAATCCTGATGCCCCGGCGTATCCAGTATATTGATACAGAAATTATCATATTCAAACTGCAGCACGCTGCTTGTTACGGAAATTCCCCTCTCTTTCTCAATCTCCATCCAGTCGGAAACCGCATGGCGGGCCGTCGCCTTTCCCTTGACGCTGCCTGCCAGATTAATAGCCCCGCCGTAAAGCAGGAATTTCTCGGTAAGTGTGGTTTTCCCTGCATCCGGATGGGAAATAATTGCAAAGGTTCTTCTTCTGTTTATTTCTTCTGCATAATTGCCCACGTTCTTTTCCTCCATGTCTTTCTGTGCCTGTACAGCATATCATAATCTGCCGGATTTATGAAGCATAATCCGTCAAATTATTTTCTCTCCTGCGGTTACGGCTGAAAACCGCTTTCTGCGGTACGGAAAAAGGAGCCGGATGCAGCAGAGGCAAGGGGCTTTCCCATACCGTCCGTCTCCTGCGCATCTCCCTCCGCTCCGTTTCCCCTCCGCCTAGTACCGTCCGCATCCCACATACCGATAACGCTGTGCCGGCATTGACGATTTGTATTATAGCACATCCCGGGCATCAAATAAACTCCTATTTCCTACTCTGCCGCCGTCGTGCTGATAATAATGGTTTCAGGCGATACCCCGGTCTTCCTTATGATAATATCCTCAATCTGCGCTCTCTGAGCTTCCGACAGTTCCGCCGCGTTTACCACCACATCCACTCCCGTGTCGCTGATGCTCACTACCACATCGGAAAATCCCTTGGATTCCAGCAGAATCTCCGCCGCCGTTTCCTTTTCCGCAATGTCCGTAAGCGCAATCATATTGTCTACCGCTTCCTGCTTCTGGCTTTCCGTGATATTGGCATTATTGATAATTTCCATCAGAGTCTCTTTATTCTTTGCCCTTGTCTGCTCCTTTAACAGTTTTGCCCCGGACATGGAGTTCATACCCGATGTGGACGTAAAAACCGCTTCCCCGGGCACTTCACTGTCGGCGGGCACCGTCTCTTCCACATTTTCCGCCATACCTTCGTCCAAATAATCGGCGGTCACCGTATTCATATCCGTATCCAGGCTTTCGATGTCGCCGTAACCGGAAGACTGCAGCGTATCTTCCTCCGATATCTCAAACAAAGCCGTCACATCCGTATCCGCTTCATCGTTCACGACCGTATCGCTGTCCACCATCATCATTTCCTCTTCCGTCACTTTCGTACCCGCAAAATTCAGGTACCCCGCAACCGCGATCATAATCGCCAGTGCCGTAATCATAATCTGATTTTTTTTAAGCATATTCTTCATGCCCGTCTCCCCTTCTCCTTATTCGGATTTCATTTTTACTACTTTAATTTTATTCGGCTCTATATCAAATAATGCCACAATTGCTTCTGTAATATTTCTGCTCACCTCCGGCCGGTCTCCTCCCTCCGTTATGACCACCACGCCTTCAATGGCAGGCTGCAGTGTCTTAATGACATAGGGGCTGGAGCTTCCGTCACTTTCCTTTCTGTATATGCTTTCTTCCCCCCTGTTCGATTCGTCCGCAATCCTGCTGCCGCCTTCCGAATCGTTCTCTGCCGTACTGCTGTGTACATCCTGTGTGTCTTTTGCCACCACAAGTTCCCTGGAGGCATTCACTGTGATCATGACCTTTACTTTGCCGGCGCCTTCCATGGCTGATATTGCCTGTTCTAATTTATTCTCCATATAGTGCTCATATTCCTCTGTACTGTCAATTTTTTCTGTTTTTTCACTTACTCCCGTTTTTTGTGTCTGCGGGCTTTCTTCCATTTTAACATTTGGGTTGTCCCATATTCCGGACTCTGATGCCTTTTCCCCTCTTTTTTCTGCAGTCGGCATTGCTATGACAAGCAGAAGGATTCCTGTCAGAATACAGATAACAAACTGGTCTTTTCCCGGCTTTTTTCTTTCTTTTATTTTCTGAAGCAGCCCCTGCGGCTTTTCTGTTCCCATATCTGCCTCCCTGATTTTTGTTCTTGCGGCATACCCGTGTCTTTGCCGACGGTCATCTCTTAGGAATCGCCAAGCCGGCTACTCCGAAAGAACCTCCACATAATCCGCATCCACGCCGATTGCTTTGGCAAAAGCCACCCGCAGATTGTAAAGCCCATCCCCCTGATGCTCCGGCAAATCTCTGATATCCTGCCCTTCGCCCGTCTCCACCGCTATTTTATCTATTTTTATCTTCCCCTTTTCTTTCCCTTCCCTGCGTACCTTTACCGTTATCTTAGGCGGCTCTTCCGACAGTTCCACCTCTTCCGCCACCCATCCGTAGGAACCGGCAATTTCCGCAATGCGGCCCTTCAGTTCTTCTTCCACAGCCCTTTTCTCCCTTCCCGCCCCCAAGTCCGTCCCGCCCTGTTCCAAGGCTTCCGACGCATCCCGGCCGGTCTCCTGCGCCATGCGCTCCATTTCCTTCCGGAACTGTTCGATTTCTTCCCACATCTGCGCATTTTCCGAACCGAGGAACAATGCCCGCACCGGCACGATGAACTGTGCCAGAATCATCACTCCGATCAGCAGCTTCACATATTTCTCATACGTTTTCCCTGCGGCGAAATGCATAAAGCTTTGGGCGCATAATATGAAAATGCCGATGCCTTTCATAAAATCCAGAAAATTCCCGCCCATACTTCCCCCCTATATCTTCCCGGTGGTATATGCCACTACGGCAATCACTATGAGAAACAGCGCAACCGCGGTAAATGCCGTCCGGAACAGCAGCAGGCTTCCGTCCCCCACCCGGTCGGTGCATCCGGTAATCCGTCTGTCGCTGACAATCCCGGCCAAAGCCGCGCTTCCCTTCATGACACAGGCAATAAGGAATAATTTCGCCAGCGGCACCAGACAGACTGCCAACAGCAGCAGCAGCAAAAGCAATCCGATGCTGTTCTTAATCAGCACCGCGGAGCCGACGACCATCTCCGTCACCCCTTCCGCCAGATTCCCGATGCCGGGTATGACGGAAATAGCCTTTTTTACCGCAGTCCCCTGCAGCGAATCCAAAACCGGCGTAATCATGGACTGAAAGACACTGAGGGAAGTCACTGCGCCCAATGCCACCTTTAAGCCCAGCCCGATTCCTTTTTTCATGCATTCCAGCAACAGCGTAAGCCGTTCTTCCGCCCACACGCCGTTCATAAGCGCCAGCAGCACATAACTGTAAATCATTGGCAGCAAAACCGAGGACAGCAGTTTTTCCACGCCATAAGCCAGCAGCAGCATAAACTGGTAATAGACAATTGCCGAAGCCGGTCCCTGTGCCGCCCCCACCGCCATAAAATAAGTGGGAATGAACATTTTAATGAACAGCACAATATCCGCCACCATTCCGGAAGCGATTCCCGATGCCGCCAGAAAAGCCTTCATCAGAACTGCCATCAGAAGCAGATATAAAAAATAGAAACTAATATCCGCCACTTGGTGATTCTGAAAAATATCGGAAAAGTTAGAGAAAAGCGCGGAAACAATCCCTAATATCAATATTGCGGCAAAAATATTTTTCAGGCCTGCCACTTCCGCCCCCAGCGTCCCTCTTATCCCGTCCCACACCAACCCTGCTGCCGCAAAGATTTCCCCCTGCAGAATATGGTTCAGAATCGCCCGGGTATCCCACTCATAGTCCGGAAGCATGTCTTTCAGATTCCTGCTGACTTCCTCCAAATCATACTGTCCCCACACGCTCCCTAAGTCCACGGCCTCTTCCCCGGCATACGCCGATTCTGCATGCCCCGTCCCGGCACGGACCGCTTCCGCATACGCCGGCTTGTACATTATAAAAGAAAGAAAACAGACGGCAAACAGCATATACCACATTTTCCTCATCCCGCAATCTCCTGAATACTCTGAATAATCGCCAGCAAAATCGGCATGCCCGCCGCCAATACGGACAGCTTGCCGAATATCTCTATCTGGCTGGAAACGGATCCATACCCCGCATCCCTGCATATGCCGGAGCAGAATTCGCAAATATATGTAATGCCGATTACTTTCAGCAAAACGGAAAAATAAGTCCCGTCAGAACCGATATAGTTCTCCATAATCCCCATACTTTCAAAGATAGAAGAAAGACCTGACACCACAAAAGAAAAAATCAACAGACTGACGGCAAAACCAATGTAAATCCCGTATTCCGGCTTATTTGTCTTAAACTGTAACGCCAGCATGACGCCGGCTATGCCAAGAATCCCGATCCGCAACACATCCATAAGTATGACCACGCTCCTTTCTTTCCCGCAGCGCCGGTGCCTCCGGCGGAAAGCATTTTCCGGATACGCTAAAGTTCAAACAAATTCTGTATCATGGTAAATAAATCATAAATATAAGGGACAATCCATGTCAGCACCAGAATAAGCCCTGCCAGGCTTATCAGAAATGCATGTTCCTCCCTGCCGCTATGCTTCAGTACCTGACTCAATATTGTAATCAATATGCCTACTGCCGCAATCTTAAAAATCAGACCAACGTCCATAACCATAACCATGCCTTTCTTTCAAAATGCAAGCCGAAACCGCCGGCCTTTGCACGCCTGTCCCGTACCGGCTGCAAAGCAATCTCCGCCCGGCCCCTAAAGCAATATAATTCCGATCATAACCCCGCCCATAATGCTCAGGCTCATAATGACCCTGCCCTTGTCCGCCAACTCCTTTTCCTGCTTGCCGACGGAAAGTTCCAGCCGGCGAATCTGCTGCTCCAGCATCTGCGCCTGCATCTGCCCGTCCATAAAACCCACACAGTTTCCCAATTCCAGCAGCCTTTTCTTCTCCTCCGCCGGCAGTGCCGACCTGACGGTACATTTTTCCATCTGTCCCCTCCATACCGTATCGAACGCTGTCCCGCAATTGGCCGTCATTTCCCTATATATCCCCAGAAATGCCTCCCGGTACGGCTCCTGCACCCTTCCGGCAATCCGCAGGCACACTTCCGGCAGCGGTGCCTTGCCGTATGTCATTTCATTTTCCATCATCTTTAAAATACGCCATACCTGATACTGTTCTTCCAATCCTTTTTTCAGCCTGTCCTTCCAGCACCAGCCAAGCCCCGTACATCCTACGGTCAGGCAGATTATCCCTAAGAGCCGCAGCATAGCCGGAATCCCCTGTCATAAACAGACTGTACCCTGCACCTTCCGTCCGTTCTGCCCAATACAATATACCTCCCGAATGCCTGCCGGCGGATAAGGTTTCCCAGAAAGTCCTTCTCCCTTATTTCCTGCAGCGAATCACCGTGGACAGTGGCCAGAATGCGGCTGCCGCACTGCATCGCCTGTCCTACGGCACGGATATCCTCCTCGCTTCCCAGTTCGTCCACCGCTATCACCTGCGGCGACATGGAACGCAATAACATCATCATTCCGATTCCCTTCGGGCAGGCATCCAGAATATCCGTCCGCATGCCCACGTCATTTTGCGGACACCCCATATAACATCCCCCAATCTCCGACCGTTCGTCCACCACCGCCACATTCATTCCGGCGGAAAAACGATTGCCGTCCGCAATCTGCCGGATCATATCCCGCAGCAGCGTGGTTTTCCCGCACCCCGGCGGAGATATCAGCAGAACGTTTTGCAGTTCTCCGTTTTCATACAGATAAGGCATGGCCGAATCCGCCGCGCCTTTTATCTCGTGGGAAATGCGGATATTCATATAACGGATATGCTTCATATTGCGCACCGTGCCGTTTTCCTCCAGGATAACCTGTCCTGCCATCCCGACCCGGTGCCCGCCCGGCAGCGTGAGAAATCCCTGCCGTATTTCATCGCCAAAGGCATAGACAGAATAATCGCAGATATGATTCAGAATAGCCTCCATATCCTGCTCCGTTACCCTCACGGCAGTTTTTGCATCCGATATCATCTGCCCGGCCTTGTCCAGGTACCGTTCCCGGCCGTTCATCATCACAATAATCTCCCGGCCTGTCCGAAGACGGATTTCCTGCAATTTCTCCGCCTCCCGGGCCGTATTTTTCCATAAATGCCTCATATAATCCGGAAATATGCGTAAAATTTCTTCTTCCGCCGCCATCTGCCCACCTCTTTCTTTCTCCTTTATCCTAATATATGTGGCTGCGGTCAGGTTATGACTCTTTTTCCTTTTACACAGAAAATCTATTTCTTCCGATACCCCGTCGCTTGCAGCAGGGGATTTGATTACCGGCCATCGGAATGTATGAAAAAAAATACATATTTTTTCCTATTTCTTATGGACAATTGCATCCCGTAATGATATTATAATTTTACAAACAGTAATCATTACTATTATTGAAATTAAGGAGGGAATACTTATGGCAGCAACAAATACGGCACAGGTAGATAACTTAGTGAACTTATTGGACGGATATGCCACAAAAGGCGGTCATCATCTGAATGTCAACGTACTGAACAGGGACACACTTCTGGATGCACAGAAACATCCCGAAAACTATCCCCAGCTTACCATCCGGGTCAGCGGATACGCAGTAAACTTCATTAAACTGACCCCCGAACAGCAGGCGGATGTCATCAGCAGGACATTCCATGAAGCCATCTGAATATAAAAGAATATAAAATAAGAAAGGCGTCAACAGCCGAACCCTCTTCTTCCGGTTCCCGTTAACGCCTTTTTTAATGCATTCCGATATCAGCCCCCGCCCTTTACGGCGGAGGCTTTCCGTTTTTTCCGCAAACTCTTTCTATTTCTGTGCCACATCCTTCATGGAAAAGCTGGTTCTGCCCATCTTATCTTTCCCTAGGCATACCACCGTAACTTTGTCCCCTAAGGTGAGCACGTCTTCCACACGGTTGATTCTCTCTCTGGAAATCTTGGAAATATGAACCATGCCTTCCTTGCCCGGCGCAAACTCAATAAATGCCCCGAATTCTTTAATGCTCACAACCACGCCTTTGAAAACCTGTCCTTCTTCAAAATCCGTGGTAATGACCTTGACCATCTCCACCGCCTTGTCCATCATGGAAGCATCCGTCCCGCAGATGGACACTTTCCCGTCGTCCGTAATGTCTATTTTTACGCCTGTGCGGGCAATAATCTCATTAATAGTCTTTCCCCGCTGTCCCACTACGTCCCCGATTTTTTCAGGGTCAATCTGAACGGAGATAATCTTCGGCGCATAAGGCCCTACCTCTTTCCTCGGCTCCGCAATAGCCGGCGTCATAATCTCATTGAGAATATATTCCCTGGCTTCCTTCGTCCGCCGGATGGCCTCTTCCACAATCGGCCTTGTCAGCCCGTGAATCTTAATATCCATCTGAATTGCCGTTATGCCTTCGTGAGTGCCTGCCACCTTAAAGTCCATATCCCCGAAAAAGTCTTCCAGTCCCTGAATATCCGTCAGCACAATATAATCGTCGTCGGTCTCGCCGGTCACCAAACCGCAGGAAATGCCGGCCACCTGCTTCTTAATGGGCACGCCTGCCGCCATCAGCGACATAGTGGAGGCACAGATGGAGGCCTGAGAAGTGGAACCGTTGGACTCAAAGGTTTCGGATACCGTCCGGATAGCATAAGGGAATTCTTCCTCCGACGGCAGCACCGGCACCAATGCCCGTTCCGCCAGAGCGCCGTGCCCTATTTCACGCCGTCCCGGCCCCCGGCTCGGTTTCGTCTCGCCTACCGAATAGGAAGGGAAGTTATAATGATGCATATACCTCTTATTCACTTCGTTTTCATCCAGCCCGTCGATTCTCTGCACTTCGGATAAAGGCGCCAAAGTAGTCACCGTACAGATCTGTGTCTGTCCGCGGGTAAACATAGCCGAGCCATGAACCCTCGGAATCAGGTCCACTTCCGCTGCCAGCGGCCTGATCTGTGTAATCTCACGGCCGTCAGGACGTTTATGGTCTTTCAGTATCATCTTACGGACCGTCTTCTTCTGATACTGGTATACCGCTTCCCCCAAAATAGGCAGCCACTCCTCGTTCTCGGCAAATGCCTCTTCAAACTTCTCCGTAATTTTTCTTATATTTTCCTCACGAACCTGCTTCTCGTCGGTAAACACCGCTTCTTCCATTTCTTCCGGCGGCACAATTTCCTTCATTGCCCGGAACATTTCCTCCGGCACTGCGCAGCTGGTATACTCATGCTTTTCTTTTCCCGCTTCCGCCACAATCCGATTGATGAAAGCAATAATCGTCTGGTTGATGTCATGCGCCGTATAAATCGCTTCCAGCATTTTATCCTCCGGAATCTCATTGGCTCCGGCCTCAATCATAATTACCTTTTCGCTGGTGGAGGCAACCGTTAAATTTAAGTCCCCCACTTTCCACTGCTCCTGCGACGGGTTAATGACAAACTCCCCGTCTATCATTCCCACCTGGGTCATTGCACAGGGGCCGTCAAAAGGAATATCCGAAATAGAAGTAGCGATGGCCGCCCCGATCATTGCCACCAATTCCGGGCGGCAGGCCGGATCCACACTCATTACCATATTGTTCAGCGTCACGTCATTTCGGTAGTCCTTCGGGAATAAAGGACGCATGGGACGGTCAATCACACGGCTGGTCAGAATGGCATTTTCGGAAGCTTTCCCTTCCCTCTTATTGAAGCCGCCGGGTATCTTGCCCACGGAATACAGCTTCTCCTCATATTCCACGCTTAAGGGAAAGAAATCAATTCCGTCCCTCGGCTTGTCCGAAGCCGTTGCCGTACAAAGCACGGTGGTTTCCCCGTATTGCATAAATGCACAGCCGTTGGCCTGTTTCCCCACCCTTCCGATATCCGCGCGCAGCGTCCTTCCTGCCAGTTCCATTGTAAATGTCTTATAATTTTTCTCCATATCCTGATTCTCCTTCCTGCTGTTTTAGTTTCCCCAAAGTATCTGCAAAACAGGAGATGCCGAAACTACTGATAAAGATACGCTTCGTCGCATATCCTTATCAGTGGTCTCGGAATATCCCATCTGCCCTGTTTCCCCGCTGCCGCATCACCGGCATCCGCATGCTTCATCATGCAATTGCCAAAAACAATACTATGAGGAAAAGGCGGACACCCCAACTCTCCGGCCGGTATCCGCCCCTACATTTACCATTACTTCCTGATTCCAAGCTTTTCAATTAAAGAACGATATCTCTCAATGTCCTTATTTTTCAGATAATCAAGCAAACCACGTCTCTGACCCACCATTTTCAGAAGCCCTCTTCTGGAATGATGATCTTTCGGATTCGCTTTCAGATGCTCCGTAAGTTCCTGAATCCTTGCCGTAAGCACCGCAATCTGAACTTCCGGTGAGCCGGTGTCGCCTTCCGACCTTGCATACTCATTGATAATCGCTGTTTTCTTTTCCTTAGAAATCATTGTTTTCCCTCCTGATATTCTTTACGCCGGATACTAAGTCAGGGTCGGAGTCGTCCCGCATCCGAGTATCGGCAAATTCTCCCGCTGCCGCCAAACCACAGCCAACAGCTATTTTCATACTTCGCTATCATAGCACACATTTCTTTTCTTGTAAATAGTTTATTTCTTTGGTACCACGGAAATCAATTTGGGGTTTTCTGCCTGCGCAGCTGCCGGACCCGGGAGCCTGCGGACAGCCAATGCCCTGCGGCATGACAGCCGGCCTGCACACAGAACCCTTG
>CAJTVK010000071.1 GCA_910579645.1 uncultured Lachnospiraceae bacterium
GTCTGCTGCTGCTTTAGGCGGCGTTGTCTGACCGAAGGGAGTTTAGCCGCCGTGGCAGCAGACCGGCCGCAAAAACCGGTTAGAAATCCCCCATTTTTGATATGAAACCCGAAGCCCCCATACAGCCGCCGCCCCCGGCCGGAAAGCAGTGCCGCACAGACCCCGTTCATGCCGGTCAGCAGTGCCGTCCCACCGGATGCGTCCGGTGACGATGAAACAATACAAAGGCTTTGAAGGGGATTCAAAGGAGGATTCATAAGAACTTTCGGATTTATTTGGAAACGAAATTCATGGAATTTGGGGTATGGCGATGGCAGGAATGATTTTTCGGGTATACTTTGGTTGAATAGAGGTGGAAAGTGGATTATAATGTAGTTAGGGTCGGCAGGCGGGCATGAAAGGCGGTGCTTATGTGCATTGATATGCCGGGGGCTTTTGGCGGGTTCTAAGTATATGTATTTTATGGAAACGGAGTAAGGAATATGGTAATGGTAAAAGGGATTGGTCTTATATTATGGTTATTGGTCATACCGTGCTGTATCGGGCTTCTGCCGGTGCGGTGGGTGCCGAAGAAGAAAAGGACGGTTGGGTTGGTGTTTGCCGGGGGATATTTTATTATGCTGTCTCTGTGCTGGCTGGTGACGGTGCCGTGTATTCTGCTGGTGAAATATTATAGCTTCCGTACTATGTCGGCATGGTTTACGGCAGTCTCGCTTTTGGCAGCGGCGGCGGGGATTGGGCTTACGGTGTGGAATTTCCGGCAGGACAGATGTTTTTTCCTAAGGCCGGAAGTGAATCTTTTCGGTATGCCGGCGGAGGTGAAGCTTGGGTGGCTTTTGTTTTTCCTGCTGATTTTCTGGCAGCTTTACAAGGCGTTTACGATGGCTTCTTTCGATGGGGACGATGCGGAGTATGTGGCGCAGTCTTTGGTGACGCAGCAGAGTGAGACGATGTATCTGATCAAACCGTATACGGGCGGGACAACTTCTTTGGATATCCGTCATTCGCTGGCGGTGATGCCTATATGGGTGGCTTTTATCGGGAGAAAGACGGGGATTCATACTACGGTGCTGGCGCATAGCATTCTGCCATTTCTTCTGATTCCGCTGACGTATACGGTGTATTACGGAATCGGCAGTCATTTGCTGAAGAAGAAAAGGGAGTATCTGCCGGCATTTATGGTTATTATGGCGTTGCTGCAGTTATTCGGGAATGTTTCTATTTATACGAATGAGACGTTTTTCCTTACCAGGACTTGGCAGGGGAAGGCAGTGGCTGCAAATTTTGTGATTCCGGCCACGATATGGCTGATGCTTTGGATTTTTGACGGCGGGAACGGCAGGGAGAGCGTTCCCAGGCCGGTGGGGAAGCGGAAAGCGGGGGTGCCGGGGGAATCCTTCCGTCCGTTGGGCGGAGGAAGGTGGAAAGATACCGGGAAGCAGCCGCAGGCAGGGCTTTGGGCATTGCTGTGCATGGTGAATATGACGGCCGGGGTGTGTACTTCCATGGGCGCATTTTTAAATGTGATATTGGTGGCGGCAGCGGCCTTTTGGCTTATGCTGGCGGAACGTAAATTCAGTATTTTGGTGAAAGCCGGTTTGGTTTGTATACCGAATGTGATTTATATGGTATTGTATCTGTTTCTGCATGTATAGGGCAGTCGGGAGGACGGCGGCAGAAGGAGGTATCCGTTTCCGGGACGGCGGAAATGCATAAGGATAGGAGACTGGGGAAATGTATGGAATTTTTATGGAAAGCGTAGTGATTTTTAAGAATTATGTGGGAGGACGTTATATTGTGGCGCTGTTTTTGCTGGCGCTGCTGTATTTGCTGTTTGCGGAAAAGGACAGGAGAAGGCAGGCTATGTTTGTGTATATGCCGGTCAGCCTGTTGCTGGCATTTTTCTTTCCCGTAACAAGAAAGGCTTTTGTACGGCTGATGGGAGAGGGGGATACTTATTACCGGATTTTGTGGCTGGTGCCCATGGGTATTGTGATTGCTTACGGGGGTGTGAAGTTTGCCTGTTTTGTCTGTGAGGAAATAGGGGGCTGGGCAAAACGGCTGGTATTGGCGGTGCTTTGTTTGGCGGTGATGCTGTGCGGTAAATATGTGTATGCCAGCCAGTATATGACGAAAGCGGAGAATCCGTATCATATCCCGCAGAAGGTCATAGATATCTGCGACGTGATAGCGCCGGAAGACGGGGAAGAGCGCATATGGGCGGTATTCCCTACGGACTTGGTGTATTTCGTAAGGCAGTATGACACGGATATACAGATGCTGTACGGGAGGGAAATGGTGGAGCCGAAGTGGCAGTATGCGGAGCCTGTGCATACGGTTATGAATCATCCCAGCAGGATTGACATAGAGGAATTGCTGGCATTGACGCGGGAACGGAACTGTACTTATATTGTTTTGCCCAATAATAAGGGGGTGTCTGCCGACCCGGAAAAGTTTGGGCTGGAGTTGCTGGATACCATTGAAGGATATCCCATATATTATGATCCGGTAGCGGCGCGGATGATGGAAGAGAGGTATGGCTAGCACATCATCCAGACAGAAATTATACTTCCGCCTTGCCCTGGCGCAAACATCAAGCACTGATTACTCAAGGATTAATGCGATGATGTACTAGTATGACCCGCACCAATTAACCATATGTTTCGCTTGTCTAAATTTCCATCTGCCACGTTGTCATCGGTCAACGATGCCACCGCATCGCCTCCCTCTTCCGCCTTGCAGACTGAAAATTTATCCTGCGCGAAACATATGGTTAATTGGTGCGGGTCATACTAGATTTCCGATACCTCTGTTTTGCGGCTGTGTTCTTTTGTCTTTTTGCTGCGGCTGATGTTTATGCGCTCTTTCCTTTTTTTGTTATCGTCTGGAAGTATATCCGGTGTTTACCAATTCTGCCAAGCGGTCGGCCATCAGCTTGCGTCCTGCGTCGTTTAAGTGGATATAATCCGTCATATAGTCCTTATAATTATCTTCATTGATTGTTCCGTAGTAATTGTCGATAATGGAAACCCCGCAGGAAATCGCCACATCCACTTCCTTGTATAAATAGTGGGGGAGGGTGCCGTTGCCTAAATCGGTGTTTCCGCCGTTTTGGTAATTGCCGTTTTCATCAACGGAGTGGGCAAAGGTATGGGACATTACTACAATGCGGATATAGGGGTAAGTATCCTGAATATCCTCAATGGCATTGCGCAGCCCGCCGGTATAAGTGCTTAACTCATGGGGATCATTGGGATTGTCGGAGGGAATCAGGGCAAGGTAGTCCGTGGCATCATACATGATGACAATCATATCCACTTTGCCGTAATCAATGTTTTTTAAAGTTTCCACGGCTTCCGTAAATTGGGGATTCGG
Source organism: uncultured Lachnospiraceae bacterium (assembly GCA_910579645.1). Lineage (GTDB taxonomy): Bacteria > Bacillota > Clostridia > Lachnospirales > Lachnospiraceae > Kineothrix. The sequence continues at coordinate 3,376 of CAJTVK010000071.1, forward strand.
TTCTGCCGCTGCCGCGGCTTCCAGCCGGCCGAAATCCTTTGTGCATATACTTTCCGCCACATAGGGCAGGTTAAAATTGTCCTTGGGATAGCTTTCGTTATAGGAGGAATAGCGTGCTCCTACGGTGGATTCGGGAAAACCGCCGTTGTAAACCGTGGCATTGGCTGCCGCCGCGAGCCGGGCGGTGAAGCCTGCGGCACCGGTCCCGTCAGTCAGAAGATTGTTGCCGAGACAGAGGATTGTAGTGACGCCGTCATCTTCATGGCCGGCCAGCAGGGTTTCGCTCATGGGGATAATGGTGTCCAGTGCCTCGATGTCAAAACCTTCCGCCAAGTTGTCCGGGTCATAATCCGACTTGGTGCCCCGGTTCCAGATGGCCAGCCTGATGATGGAGATGGCGGCCAGCAGTAAAATGACGGCCAGCAATGCCAGATGGGGGTTGAAAGAAAATTGCTTTTTTTCGTGGGTGCCTTGATTTTTCATAGACAGAGGACTCCTTTAGTATTATTCTTTATAAAAATACCCAAAATATGAGCCGGATAAAATGTGAAATTATTTTATCCGGCATACATATCCGCACTTTGAAGTTTCAGAGTGTGTCTGAAAATGTTTTCCTCACTCTCTAGCATTGTTGCCGATGCAGCTCTTTATACCATTTGCTGTATTTGTACATACGATAGGTAGTGCTTAGTTCTTTGAGCTGTTCAGGATCGGCACATTTTGCTTTAAAGGATTCCCGTTCATTCATGTCCATACTTACATATTCCATATAAGGAATGCGGAGTTCGGTAATGGAGCCGCCGCACTTTGGACAGGCCATCTTGTGTCCGTTGAGCATGTGGACGCGGTGGCAGGGTTTACAGTAGTGCATGTACATCATTCAATGATTTCCCCTCTCCGGATATGTAGTGATTTTCTTTGGATTCGTTTTATTCTTATTACTTGATTGTGACAGCAATGACTAAAAAAGTCAACAATTATTTTATTTATTTATCGACAAATTATATTTTCACAATGATTTTTGAAGACTTTATGGCTATGTTCTCCGTTACGTTTCTGCAGGGGGCGGCGGTTTAGCTGAATGACATGCGGGGTATTGTACCGGATGGGGTGGGCGGTCCGTATGTTTCCGGTTCAGGCCGTGCAGGCATGGAATTATAATTTGATTTCTGTGGAGACGACCGGTATGAGGTTGTAATCGTTTGGGAGTATATGTTATAATTTTAATATACAGAGGAGATTTTATGAAAGATAAAAAAATACAATGGCATCCGGGATTTGTAGCGGCTATGAACCTGGAATTTGCAGAAGACAGGTCAGGGCTGATATTTGAAAAAGAATATAATTTGAACACGAAGCCGTTGGCAATAGATTTGTTGGTGATAAAAAAAGAGGCTGCTGTTAAGCTGACCAACGAAATAGGAAGTCTTTTCAGGGGGCATAATATTATGGAATATAAATCCCCGGAAGACGGACTGGATATAGATGCATTTTATAAGGCAGGAGCCTATGCCGGGCTTTATAAGTCTTATGGGGAGACGACGGACGCAATAAAGGCGGACGATGTGACGGTGTCCCTTGTAAGGGAGACGAAACCGAAGGGGTTATTCCGCTACTTCAGGGAACATAATTATGTGGTATCGAATCCATATCGTGGAATTTATTATATTGAGGGTTCGGTGCTGTTTCCCACACAAATCATTGTCATTAAGGAATTGGATGAATCATCGCACGTCTGGCTGGGAGCACTGTCAGAACGGATGGAAAAACAGGGTATGGTCAGGCTGCTGGAAAGTGTGGGGAGACTATCCGGGAAAGCGGACAAAGAGTTTGCGGATTCTGTCCTGGAAGTAAGCATTGGAGCAAATAGGAATGTGATTGAAGAACTGATGGGAGATGAGAGGATGTGTCAGGCATTGATGGAGATTATGGAGCCGCAGCTGCTGCGCAGGGAAAATGAATGGATAGAAAAAGGAAGAGCAGAGGGCAGAGTGGAAGGAAGAAAGGAAGGCAGAAAAGAAGGAAGAGTAGAGGGGAGAAAAGAAGGGATACAGGGAGCCGTTGATACATTGAGGGATTTTGGCCATGAAGATGCACAGATAAAGAAAGCGATTATGGAGAAGTATTCTCTTTCTGAGGCGGAAGCGGAAGCATTCTTATAGTTAAAGGACGGAAAACGCTCCCTCTACGCAGTGGCATGAACTTAAGCCGCAGGCTGCGTCAGGAATGATGTTTTTATTCGGACACGCTTTCGCTCTGCGGCAAACGCAGCGGTACTAAGGCACTAAAATACAGTGCCTAAGTGCCGGCGTTTTTCGAAGGTCCGATTAAAAACATCATTCCTGACGCAGCCTGCGGCTTAAGTTAATGCCACTGCGTAGAGGGAGCGTTTCCGTATGACTGTTTCAGGAACCATTGAAAACATGCCAAATTCATGCTATCATATGCCATATGTCTGTTTTGGAGGTTATATGGATGAAAAAGAAAAAACGTAAGAAATCATTAAAGAAGAAAGCTGTGGTGAAGACCGGACATGGGTATTTAGATGAGGATTTGGAAGAGGATGATTATTATGAGTGGGAAATGACAGATTGGGAGTATGAGGATGAAATAGAGTATGAGAGTGAAATAGAGTATGAGAGTGAAATAGAGTATGAGAATGAAATAGAGTATGAGAATGAAATAGAAAATTTAGATGAAGAAGATGAGCATACGGATAATATAAGAGGGAAAGAAGAGTACATAGCAGGGCGGGCAGAAGAGCAGAATGAAGAGACAGAAGAGGCATCATATGCGGAAGAGGTGCAGGTGCAATTCACAAATATAGAAACCGGGCGTGAAGAAGAATATCTGGATGACGACGAATGCGGTGAGGATGATTATTGGGAAGCGGACGCGGGGCGGGAAGAGGTGGCAGTATCCGGAGAAAAAATTTTCAACAATCAGGACAGGCCGGGAAAGCAAAGCAAAACAGTCCTAAAGAAGTCTGTCCAAAAGAAACAAGGAAGCCGCCGCAGAAGACCTTTGGAAGCGATGGATTATGTCTCCATATTCTTGGGCATATTGATTCTGGCGGGAGCGGCGGCACTTGGCATTTTTTCCGTCAAGGCAAAAACAGAAGCCAAGCAGGTGGCATCCTTTGCGGAAATCGGAATTCAGATGGAGGGAATTGAGGTAGTAGGCGAGAGCGGACTGTTAGCTATGATGGATGCGCAGAATGAGAAAGCGGCGGTTGCGGAAGCAGAGGCTTTGGAGGAAGCGGCAGCCGTGACGGAGTTTGAAGAGAAGGAACTGTATGCCGACGGTTCCATCGAAGTGGAAATGCATCTGAGTTCCGTGCAGAAAGATTTGAAAATAAAATTTGTCAATAAGGAAACCGGCAGACTGATTCCCAGCGTGCCTTTTGAAGTCACTGTGACTGGGGCGGACAAAAAAAGCTATACGCTGAAGGATGAGGACATGGACGGAATCATCTATCAGGCCAATGCGGCTCCGGGCAACTGCAGCGTGGCCATGCTGGCGGTGGAAAATGCGCCGGAGTATGCTTTTTCTACGGCGAGTGTGGCCGTGACGGTAAAGGATACCATTGAATATAAGAAGGTAGATGTGGCTGACGAAATAAAGAAGGAATCCGAAGTAAATGCGGCTGTAGAAGACACGAAAAGGGATACGACGGCGGAATCAACTCTGCCGGACACGGTTGATTTTGTGGAATCTACAAAAAAGATGACGGAAGAAACTACCAATGCCATTGAAAACGGGGAATATGAGGAAGTGCCGAAGGAAAATATTGCAGAACCGGCCGGGACAGCCGTAGGAAACGGTGTTCAGAGCGGTGCGGTTTCGGAGATTACGGTTTCGGCAGCCGGCGGGAAAAGTCAGACAGTGGTGAGAAGCTTGGAAAGGATGGCTTCTGCGGAAAGCAGGGCAAATCCAAGCGGCAGCATTCCGGCTGACGGAATAATTCCGGAAGGAGGAGTTAATCCGGACGGTGGGATTGTACCGGAAGGTGGAGCCAATCAGGAAGGAAGAGCCAACCCGAATGGCGGGGCAACATCGGAGGGAGGAACCAACCCGAATGGCGGGGCAGCACCGGAAGGAGGAGCCAGCCCGAATGGCGGGGCAGCACCGGAGGGAGGAGCCAGCCTGAATGGCGGGGCAGCACCGGAGGGAGGAGCCAGCCCGAATGGCGGGGCAGCACCGGAGGGAGGAACCAACCCGAATGGCGGGGCAGCACCGGAGGGAGGAGCCAGCCCGAATGGCGGGACTGCACCGGAGGGCGGTGGCAACCTGAATAACGGAACGGTTTCGGAGACCGGTGGCAATCCAAATGGCGGAAATCTTTCCGATGGAAGTGAGAATCCGAGTGCAGGAACAACCTCCGTTCTCCCTGCTTTAGTTTTGGATAATACGGAAGTTACGCTGAACATAGGGAAGACCTTCCAGATATTTGCCGTTGTGCAGGGTGTGGAGGACAAGTCTGTCACTTGGGCGTCCGATAACGAGTCGGTGGCAACAGTGGCTATGGACGGCACCATAACAGCAGTGGGGCAGGGGACGGCGGCCGTGACGGCTCTTTCCAACGGAAACACAAGCCTGACGGCGGCCTGTGCAGTCACGGTAATCTCCGGGCCGGAGGCAGATAAGGTGACGAAGCTGTCGGATAAGGACGGAAACCAACTGTTTGTAATCAATACGGAAGGTAATTTCCGGGAAGCCGTATACGCAGATTATTACACGGCGGACAAGTTTTATCGCAAAGCGCAGGTTCAACAGCCGGAGACACCGGCAGAACCGAAGGAGGAATATAAATATACCGGTTGGCAGACTATTGACGGCAAAACCTATTATTTTGACGCGGACGGAAATAAGGTGACGGGGGAACAGGTAATTCAGGGAGTGCGGTATCATTTTGACGGCGAAGGGGTATTGTCTACGGCTGCGGGCAACATGGGCATTGACGTATCCCGATGGAACGGCAGCATTGACTGGAACGCCGTGAAGAATTCCGGTGTGTCTTATGTAATTATACGATGCGGCTACAGAGGTTCCACAACAGGTGCGCTGATTGAGGATTCTATGTTCCGGACGAACATACAGGGAGCGTCTTCCGCCGGACTGAAAGTAGGAATTTATTTCGTGACGCAGGCAGTCAATGAAGTGGAAGCAGTGGAAGAGGCATCCATGGTCTTAAGCTTGATGAACGGATACCATATTTCTTATCCGGTTTTTCTGGATGTGGAGCCGAGCGGCGGCAGAGCGGACGGAATCGATAAGGCCACTCGGACGGCAGTGTGCCGGGCATTCTGCCAGACTATAGCCAATTCCGGATATACGGCAGGAATCTATGCAAATAATACTTGGCTGAACGAGAAAATCGATACGCCAAGCCTTACGGCCTACAAAATATGGCTGGCTCAATACAGGGCGGAACCAAGTTATACCGCCACAAGATATGATTTGTGGCAATATTCCGCCAAGGGAACCGTATCAGGAATCAGCGGTGAGACAGACCTGAATATCAGTTACTTGGGTTACTGACGAGATAAACGGCGGACGGAGCCATAGAATGTGTGGGAAGACCGGTGCTTGCCGCAGGGTTGCTGACCGGGAACGATAACGTTTTCCGCCCGTTACATAAAAATCCAGTTGTGTTTTATCCGTTATTGAGGTATATTTATATAGAGTCAGTTTCTATGCCCTACGGTATGGAATATATTGGGCAAAACCGGAAAGATGCAAAGAGGAAATTTTTCTGATAGCATTGATACAAAAAGAAAGCAGGGAAGAGAGGAAAAAGATGAGGACTTATTTAGTGACAGGAGGGGCAGGCTTTATCGGCTCTAACTATATCCATTATATGTTTCGGAAATATGACAAGGAAATCCGCATTATCAACGTGGATGCACTGACCTATGCAGGCAACCTGGAGAACCTGAAAGAGGTGGAAGGCAGGGAGAACTATACGTTCATAAAGGCGGATATCTGCGATAAAGAGGCAATCTCGAAAATTTTTGCCGAGAATGAGATTGACAGGGTAGTGCATTTTGCGGCGGAGAGCCATGTGGACAGGAGCATCCGTAACCCGGAGGTGTTTGTGCAGACCAACGTGCTCGGCACGGCGGTCATGCTCAACTGTGCGAAGGAGGCCTGGGAGCTGCCGGACGGGAGTTATAAGGAGGGCAGGAGGTTCCTGCATGTCTCCACGGATGAGGTGTACGGCTCTTTGGAGGAGGACGGGGGGTACTTCTATGAGACCACGCCTTACGCCCCGCACAGCCCCTACTCGGCCAGCAAGGCCGGCTCGGACATGCTGGTGAAGGCTTACATGGACACTTATCATTTCCCGGCGAACATCACCAACTGCTCCAATAATTACGGGCCGTATCAGTTCCCGGAGAAATTCATACCGCTTGTGATCAATAATGCCCTGCAGGGGAAGAAGCTTCCGGTGTACGGGGACGGTAAGAATGTAAGGGACTGGCTGTATGTGGAAGACCACGCAAAGGCCATCGACATGGTGCAGGAGAAGGGGAGGCTGTTTGAGACATACAATGTAGGCGGCCATAACGAGAAGCAGAACATCGAGATACTCCACATTATCCTGGAGACCCTTCAGGAGATGCTGCCGGAGGGGGACCCGAGGAAGCAGCTGGTCAGCGAAGACCTGATCACCTATGTGGAGGACCGTAAGGGGCATGACCGCCGCTATGCCATCGCGCCGGACAAGATTAAGGCAGAAATCGGGTGGGAGCCGGAGACGATGTTCCGGGAAGGGATCCGCAAGACCATCCAGTGGTACTTTGAGCACGGGGAATGGATGAGGAATGCCACCAGCGGCGATTACCAGAAATACTATGCGGAAATGTACCGAGCAGAATAGGGGGAGAGGAGGCCGTAAGGGATGAAAGGGATTATTCTGGCAGGGGGGAGCGGCACCAGGCTGTACCCGCTGACAAAGGCGATTTCCAAGCAGATTATGCCGGTGTACGACAAGCCGATGATATATTATCCGCTGTCCACGCTGATGCTGGCCGGCATCCGTGAGGTACTGATCATATCGACGCCGCGGGACATCTCCGTGTTTGAGGAGCTGTTCGGGACGGGGGAGCAGCTGGGGCTGAGCCTGGAATACGCGGTGCAGGAGTATCCCCGGGGACTGGCGGACGCATTCATAATCGGGGCCGATTTCATCGGCAGCGACCGGGTGGCGCTGGTGCTGGGCGACAACATCTTCTATGGGCAGAGCTTCTCCAGGGTGCTCCGGGAGGTGGCGGCAAGGGAGAAAGGCGCCACCATCTTTGGGTATTATGTGAGGGACCCGAGGGAGTACGGCGTTGTGGAATTCGACAGGGACGGGAAGGCAGTCTCACTGGAGGAGAAGCCCGAGAACCCGAAGAGCAACTATGCCGTCCCCGGGCTGTACTTCTATGACAATGACGTGGTGGGGATTGCCAGGAATGTGGAGCCCTCCGCCAGGGGCGAGATAGAGATAACGAGCGTGAACAACGAGTACCTGAGACGGGGGAGCCTGATGGTGGAGACGCTGGGGCGCGGGTTCGCATGGCTGGACACCGGGAGCCATGACTCCCTGCTTGACGCGTCGGACTTCGTGGCGGCATTCCAGAAGCGGCAGGGGCTGTACATCTCCTGCGTGGAGGAGATTGCCTATAAGAGGGGGTTCATTACGAAGGAGCAGCTGCTGAAGCTGGCAGAACCGCTGATGAAGACGAATTACGGAAAATATTTGGTAGAGGTTGCAAATGGGCTCTAATGTAAAGCGAATGGCTGTTTTTATGGTAATCGTCATGTTTGCCGCCGTGATAGGCATAGTCTTATATGGCAATAGGAAATCTCTGCGGAAACAGGAAGAACAGGCCGCAATGGCCGGGACGGAGGCCGTAGGGACAGAAGGCGTGGCGGAACAGGGCGGGCAGATCGGGGATGATACGCGGGCTTTTTTGGCGGACGAGACTTTCTTTGACCCGGATAAGCTTCCATATTCTTCCATTGAGATGTACGAAGGGAAAGGGCTGTCGCTGCTGATGACTTCCGTGCAGCGGGATCTGCGCATACAGATTGTTGATAATGCAGGCAAATTGGTGACGGGGGAAAGTTTCTGCGTGATTCTGAACAAAGGGGACGAATATACCGATGAGGATCAGGACGGCATCATATACATCGATCATTTGCGGGCAGGCGATTATGCGGTGGAACTGAAGGAAATCGCCGGATATATCGTACCTAATGCCCCGGCACAGATTACCGTAAAGCAGAAGGTGGAATATGTGGTGATTGATGACATCAGCCTGCTGATTTATACGGAAGATGAAGTCAATGCCGAACTGGAGGATTTAGAGACGAACGAAGCCAGGGAAGATGCGGATAAGACCGAGATTACGAAAGTGCAGGACGGCAAAACAAATGCCAAATTCGGGATAGATGTTTCCAAATGGAATAAGGAAATTGACTGGGACAGGGTAAAGGAAGCAGGAGTGGAATTTGCCATTATCCGTGTAGGTTACCGCGGAGCGACGACGGGCGCATTGGTGGAAGACCCTTATTTCGAAAAGAATATGAAAGGAGCCGCCAGCGCAGGCATTCCTGTGGGAGTGTATTTCTTTACTCAGGCCGTGGATGCCGTGGAGGCAGTGGAGGAAGCCAGCATGGTAATTACCTTGTGTAAGGATTATCGGCTGGATTATCCGGTCTTTATCGATACGGAAGGCTTGGGCGGAAACGGAAGAGCCGACGGGCTGGATATTGAAGCCAGGACAAATGTCTGTGCAGCGTTCTGCAGAACCATGGAAGGCGCGGGCTATAAGGCAGGTGTGTACAGTTCGAGGAATTGGTATAACGGAATGCTGGATATGAGCGTGCTGAACGATTATATTATATGGCTGGCGGAATATCGGGATGTGCCTTTGTATCAGGGATATTATCATATGTGGCAATATACCTCCGGCGGCCAGGTGGACGGTATCGAAGGAAATGTGGACTTTAACCTCAGTTATCTGAAAATCAGCGGCACTCGGGAGAAGGAAGAGCAGGAAGGGACTTATCTGCTGCCGGAGGGCGAGGACGGCTCAGACGGTACAGAAGAAACGGAGGAAGATTCTCAAGAGGAGGAAGATGCTCAAGAGGAAGAAGATGCTCAAGAGGGAAAAGATGCTCAAGAGGGAAAAAATGCTCAAGAGGGAAAAAATGCTCAAGAGGGAAAAAATGCTCAAGAGGGAAAAAATGCTCAAGAGGGAAAAGATGCTCAAGGGGAAAAAGATTCCGAGGAAGAAGGGGACGGTTCTGACGGGGAAGAGGAAGAAGATGCGGAGTAGGTAACGGACGAGGTGGCGGAATAAGAGAACGGCTTGAATGCAGAGCAGGATGCGGGCGGGGAAAACAATACCCGTCAGGACAGGAATGGGAAAAACTTCCTGACGGGCCGGAAAAATATGAAGGAACCGGCCCGCAGTAAAGGAAAAGCCGGAACTGCATGGGTTGGGAACAGCGGGCAGGGAAGCCTGCGCAGGGGATGCCGGCGGCTATATGCAAAATCAGGAAAGGAATAGATTACGGGTATGGGAAAGATAATAGTGGAGACATGTGAAATAGAAGGGCTTAAAGTCATAACACCGGCGGTATTCGGAGATGCCAGGGGCTATTTCATGGAAACATATAATTATAATGATTTTAAGGAAGCCGGCATTGACCAGATTTTTGTTCAGGATAATCAGTCTGCATCGAAAAAAGGTGTACTGCGGGGGCTGCATTTCCAGAAAGAATATCCGCAGGATAAGCTGGTCCGTGTCATAAGCGGCGAGGTGTTTGACGTGGCAGTGGATTTGCGCAGGGGCAGCAAAACTTTCGGAAAATGGTTTGGCGTGGTTTTGTCGGCAGAGAATAAGAAGCAGCTTTTTGTTCCGAAGAATTTTGCCCATGGATTTCTTGTGCTGTCCGATTATGCGGAGTTTGTCTATAAATGTACGGACTTCTATCATCCCAATGACGAGGGCGGGATTTCGTACGATGACCCTGATATCGGTGTGGAATGGCCGATTCCGGAAGGAATGGAGCTGATTATGTCCGATAAGGACACGAAATGGGGCGGCATAAAGGAATTCGGGCATAAGGAATAACACGCTTCAGGGAAACAGAGGTAGAAAACAAAGGGATTGCGGTATATGAAAAAAGCTGGGCAGACTGCAGGGGATGCAGTACTCAAAAAAAATAAAAGAAAACGTATATGGAAGAAAGCGGCAATGGTTATTTTTTATACCCTTGCCGCTGCTTTGGCAGTTGTGGTAATGTCACATCATAACCCGTTGGCGGATCCGGTGACGGAACTTATGAAGAAAGTGATGGCCTGCCTGCTGCTGGGGTTCAGTATTCTGATATTCGGCATTTTTTTTGACCAGCTTTTGGTGCTGCCGAAGGAACTGTATCAGAGCCGCAGGCTTATATGGAAGCTGGCGAAGAATGATTTCAAGAAGCGTTATGCGGGTTCTTATTTAGGCATGGTGTGGGCATTTGTGCAGCCTGTGGTAACGGTGGTGATGTACTGGATTGTGTTTGACCGGGTATTTAATACCAGGAGCCAATTGGTGGCGGAGGGGATAGAGGTGCCTTATGTGCTTTACCTGACGGCGGGGCTGGTGCCTTGGTTCTATTTTACGGAAGCACTTACCAACGGCACGACGGCACTGATAGAATACAATTATCTGGTAAAAAAAGTGGTATTTAAAATCAGTATTCTGCCCATTATAAAAGTAATAGCCGCTACGTTCGTGCATATTTTTTTCGTTGCGGTACTGTTTCTGATAGCCGTTGCATACGGATATTATCCAAGTATTTATACGTTACAGATATTTTATTATAGCTTCTGTGAATTCCTGTTGGTGCTGGCTATCAGCTATGCAACCTGTGCGATTGTTGTTTTTTTTAAGGATTTGCAGCAGATTATCAGCATAGGGCTTCAGATCGGCATGTGGGCGACACCAATCTTATGGGATATTTCCATGCTGTCGGAGCCGATGAAGCCATTGTTTAAGCTAAACCCCATGGTTTACATCGTCAATGGCTACCGCAGCGCGATATATGAGCAGGAATGGTTTTTTGAACATTTTTATTCTTCCACATATTTCTGGATTTTTACGGTGACGCTTTTCTGCATCGGGTCGCTGATTTTTAAAAGACTGAAAGTACATTTTGCGGATGTGATGTAACACCAAGTCGGAGGTAAAGATTCATTTTTTAGCAGTTCTTAATTAAGAATCTTTACAAAGTAAGAATCTTTTTAAAGTAAGAATCTTTTTAAAGCAAGAATCTTTTAAAGGCAAGAATTTTTCAAGGGCAAGAATCTTTTAAAAGTAAAAATCTTTCGGAAATGCAGGAAGCAGTGCGGATAGCTTGAAAAACAGGATGGGAGAATTGGCAGGTGGACGATAAGAAGATTGCGATTCAGGTTACGGACTTGGAAAAAGTATATAAATTATATGACAAGCCTTCTGACCGGATGAAAGAGGCATTGGGATTATCCAGGAAGAAAAGGTATAAGGAGCACCATGCACTGAGCAAGGTGAATATGACAGTCCGTCAGGGCGAGACAGTGGGAATCATAGGCACCAACGGCTCCGGCAAGTCCACGATTCTGAAAATCATTACGGGGGTACTGAACCCTACCAATGGAAAAGTCACCGTGAACGGACGGATTTCTGCGCTTCTGGAGTTGGGTGCGGGATTTAATATGGAATATAACGGCATTGAGAATATTTACCTGAACGGGACGATGATAGGATTTACCGAGAAGGAAATTGACGAAAAAATGGAGTCTATTTTGGAATTTGCGGATATTGGGGATTATGTTTATCAGCCGGTGAAGACCTATTCCAGCGGGATGTTTGTGCGCCTGGCATTTGCTGTGGCCATCAATATCGAGCCGGAAATCCTTATTGTGGATGAAGCCCTGTCGGTAGGGGATGTTTTTTTTCAGGCAAAGTGTTACCATAAATTTGAAGAATTTAAAAAACTTGGCAAAACCATTCTTTTTGTCAGCCATGATTTAAGCAGCATAAGCAAGTATTGTGACCGGGTGGTACTGCTGAATCAGGGAGTGAAGCTAGGGGAGGGGTCCCCGAAAGAAATGATAGATATATACAAGCGGGTGCTTGTAGGTCAGTACACGGTGCAGGAGGACGGCAGGGAAAATCTTTTAAACGATAAGGAACTGGCCGCAGCCGCGGCGGCAAAGTCAGCGGGCGGCAAAGTACGGGAAGTTTCGGACGGCATCAACCCGGAACTCTTGGAATACGGGAATAATGCGGCAAAAATATCGGAATATTTCATTACGGATGAAGCGGGGGTTCATACCACTGCGGTGATAAAGGGGCAGGAATTTACGCTGCATATGAAGGTGGTCTTTACGGAGAATGTCCCGGCTCCTATTTTTGCTTTTACGATTAAGAATATCAAAGGCACGGAAATCACGGGCACCAATACTATGGTGGAAAAGGCATTTTTGGAATCGGTAAAGGCCGGGGACGAAAAAGAAATTTTGTTTCGGCAGAAAATGAGCCTGCAGGGCGGTGAGTATCTGCTGTCTCTGGGAGTGACCGGGTATGAGCAGGATACCTTTCAGGTATATCACAGGCTGTATGACGTACTGAACCTGACCGTGATATCGGACAAGGACACGGTAGGATATTACGATATGGATTCCGTAATACAGATCCTATAAAACAAGACAGAAACAGGAAAACAGCAGAAGCCCGAACTAAGGTATATGTGCATGGAGAGGGGGGATGCGGTACTGGAATAGGAGAGAAGCATAACATGGCAGAGATGATAGGAAAGATTAAATTGGATGAGAAGCACTATCCGGGGGAGGACTTTTACTGTGACGGGGAAGTGGAGGATGAACTGCTGGAAATCGTAAAGAAATATTCTGCTGTGGAATTTCAGCGCATCATTGAGGAACGTGCCAGCTGGCCGGTTCTGTACCATCTGTCTTCTTTGCGGGAGAATATCGTGGACTGGCTTCCCATGGATAAGGATATGAAGGTGTTGGAAATCGGCTCGGGCTGCGGGGCTATTACGGGAAAGCTGGCGGAGAAGGCGGGAAGCGTGACCTGTATTGAACTGTCGAAAAAGAGAAGCCTGATCAATGCTTACCGCCATCAGGACTGCGACAATGTGACAATTCATGTGGGGAATTTCAAGGATGTGGAGCCGGAACTGCCGAAGGACTTTGACTATATTCTTTTTATCGGTGTCTTTGAATACGGACAGAGTTATATAGATACGAAAAGCCCTTTTGTGGATTGGCTGAAAATGATGCGTGCACATCTGAAGGAAGACGGCAGGATTGTCATTGCAATAGAGAACAGGCTGGGGCTGAAATATTTTGCAGGCTGCAGGGAGGATCACTTGGGCACCTTTTTTTCCGGGATTGAGGACTATGCGCAGGGGGGCGGAGTGCGGACCTTTGTAAAGAGCCGGCTGGAGCAGATGTTCAGGGACAGTGGGCTGACCGAGTACTCTTTTTATTACCCTTACCCGGATTATAAATTTATGACGGCGGTATATTCCGACAAGCGGCTGCCCAACCCGGGGGAACTGTATGACAATATCCGCAATTTTGACAGAGACAGGCTGCTTTTGTTTGACGAAAAGCAGGCGTTTGACGGGATTGTGAAAGACGGTCTGTTTCCGGTATTTTCCAATTCTTATCTGGCCGTCATCGGAAAAGAATTGGAAATACAATATGTAAAATATTCCAACGACCGTGCACGGGAATATGTCGTGCGGACGGAAATCCTTGAGAAGGACGGACAGCGTGTCGTGAAGAAAAGGGCGCTTTCCGAAGAAGCGGCGGAGCATGTGGGAAGCATGAAGACGGCATATAAGGATCTGAAGCAGCGGTTTGAGGGCAGCAGGCTGGAAATCAACGAATGTCATCTGGACTATGGCGGAAAAAGCGTAACTTTCGAATATGTGGAAGGGGTGACGTTGGAGGAAATACTCGACAGCTGCTTGGAAAAAGAGGATATGGACAGTTTCCTGTCGCTTTTCGGAGAATATCTGGAACGGATTTCTTGGAAAGAGGATAAGCCGGTGGCGGATTATGATCTGATTTTTTCCAATCTTCTTGTGCCGCAGGAAACCGTGCAGGCGGGAGTTCCGGATGTAGAAGCGGTGAAAAAGGCGGCTTGGACAGTGATTGATTATGAATGGACGTTCGGAAAAGCAATGACGGCCAAGGAAATTGCTTTCCGGGCAGTATACTGCTATGTGCTGGAGAATGAAAAGAGGAATAAGCTGGACTTGGGCGCAGTGCTGGACAAATTGGGCATTACCGAGCAGGAAGCAGAAAACTACCGTCAGCAGGAGGCGGAGTTCCAGAAGTTTGTGACGGGCAGGCATAAGGCTATGGGAGAACTGCGGGAAGCCATCGGGCACAGAGTGGTGCAGCCGCTGAAATGGCTGCACAAACTGGAAGATTCTTCCATGAAGGAATGGGTTCAGATTTATGAGGACAAGGGAAGCGGCTGTCTGGAGGAGCATTCCTATTTTCTGGCGGACCCTTATGAAGAAGAGAACAAGATGCATTTTACCTTGGCCGTGGACGGAAACGTACATTTGCTCCGCATTGACCCGGCCATGGACTGCTGTGCGGTGAAAATAGAAGAACTGCTGTTTAACGGAGAAAAGGTGGAGCCGGATCGGAAAACGGTAGTGACAAACGGGAAAAAGATGCAGAACGGAAGTTATGTATTTGCCACGGAGGATCCCAATATCAACATTAAACTGGAGGACTTGGCCAGAAAGGCAGACAATTCATTGGAAGTGAAATTGGAAATTGTAAGGCTTCCCATGGCCATTGCACAGGATATGGCAAATGCAGTGCGGAAGTTTTGGTAAAGGCTGAGGATGGGATAAGATGGCTGGTTGGAAGCAATGGGCAAAAAAGGGGCTGCAGGAGTGGCAGCAGAGAAAGTATGACAGGCTGATGGAAGCAAAGGCAGTGTCCTACGACAGTTGGATCCGGGGCAAAGAAAAAGAAAAGTATGGCTTGGGCGGTCAGGCGCATGAGGAGCGGGCATTGTCGGTGCGGCAGGTTCCTTATGAGGTCTGTGGGGACTATCTGGGAAAAGGAGCCATGCATAGAGAAGCGGCGGAAGTCGTCCTGTTTGTAGGGGAGGGCGGGAAAGTAAGCGGACTGGCGGAACGGGTGACGGCAGATTTCTTTGGGGAGCATAAGGAAATTAATCTGGCTTACGGCGACGAGGATGTGATGGGGCCGGACGGGATACGCTACACGCCTTGGCTCAAACCTCATTGGTCGCCGGATACTTTTCTGTCTTTTTTCTACTTCGGAAGTATTTTTGCGGTACGGACGGAGACTTTGCGCGCATTGACGGAGGCCGAAAAGGAATGGATACTGGACGGCGGGAAAAGCGGAGGAAGGGAGGGGGAGAACCGCACCGCTGAAAATGGCGGAAGCTTTCCGGCAGGGAATGAGACGGTTTACCGGCTTTGCTATGTGGCGGCTGCCAAAAGCGGCGGGTTTCGGGCAAGGAACGCAAAAGCGGCGGCCGGCGGAAGCGGGGACGGCTTCGGGTTTCCTGTAGGGCATATGGACGAAGTGCTGTTCCATGCCGGGCATAATCTGGAAATGGAGTTTGCCCGATCCAAGCCTCTTGAAGGAACCGGATGCCCGACGGCAGATGCGGCGGCCGGCTTTGGAAGACCTGCCGCCGGAAACGGACTGCTGTCCGTGGTGATTCCGTCCAAAGATAATGCGGAAGTGCTGAAACGCTGCATAGAGTCCGTGCAGATGCAGTGCATGCAGAATGGGCGGCAGGAAGGAATGCCGGAATGTGAGATTATTGTGGTGGACAACGGAAGCGCGGAGGAAGTGCGGAAGGAACTGGAAGGGTGGCTGGCCGGGCGGGGGTGTCTTTATCTCTATGAAAAGATGCCCTTTCATTTTTCGAAAATGTGCAATGTGGGGGCGGCTGCATCCAAAGGGGATGTGCTGCTGTTCCTGAATGACGATACGGAAATTATGGAGGAAGCGGAACCGGATGGGCAGGAAGGTCTGTTGGAGCGGCTGTACGGCAGGGCAAAGCGCGGGTTTACCGGAGCGGTAGGCGTGAAGCTGTATTATCCGGACAGCCGCCGGATTCAGCATGCAGGGATTGTAAACCTCCGTTTGGGTCCGGTGCACAAGCTGCAGTTTAAGGACGACGGCACGGATTTTTTTTACGGCTGGAACCGGCGGGAACGTAATGTGATTGCCGTTACGGGAGCCTGTCTGGCGGTGGGGAGGGAAAAATATATGGAGGCGGGAGGCTTTCCGGAAGAACTGCCGGTGGCTTTCAATGATGTGGATTTTTGTTTTACTTTATTTGAGAAAGGATATTATAATGTAGTATTGCAGGATGCCGTTCTGTATCATTATGAGTCCATGAGCCGGGGGAATGACGATGACAGGGAGAAACTGGAACGACTGCTTGGGGAGCGGAAGAAGATGTATGACAGACATCCGCAGCTGTACGGTAAGGATCCTTTTTATCATAAATATCTGGCTGACGATATGCTGAGCACGGGTTTTGAACTGCGGGCGGACTATGACGTATGCCCGCAGCAGGGCGGCGGGCCGAGACGGGAAGAGGATTTGGAGACAAAGGGACGGGAGGATGCCTGTGTAATGGTGAGTCTGGAATATGCCGGGCCATGGGAGCAATCGGAGGCAGGCAGGGAAAAAGGCAGCGGGAAAGATTCCGGCGGAAAGGGCGGGGGATACTTGCTGCAGGGATATTCTTTTGTGGCAGGGTCGGACAATGCCTGTTTTGACAAATACCTGATTTTCGGGGAAGAGCGAGAGCATAATGCCCAAGGCAGCAGGTATAGGGTATGGGCAGTGAGGGCGGAGCCCTATATACGGAAAGATGTGGAAACAAACCTGCCGGATCAGAAGAATGTGGGCATGACAGGGTTTTGCATGGAAATCGGAAAGGAAGACCTGCCGGCGGGAACATATCGGGTTGGCGTGCTGGCAAGGGAGAAGGGGTCCGGGCAGAAACTGTATTCTTGGACAAACCGTTATCTTGTTGTGAAGGGATGAGGAAAGATGGAAATTACGGATTATAAAGAGGCATATGAAAAAGAACATATCAAGTGTGCGGATTTGGCCAGCCGGGTAGCGGAACTGGACGAGAAGAACGACGAACTGACTTTCAAGCTGAACCGCATTAAGAATCATCCTCTCTGGAAAATGAGCGCTCCTTTGCGCAAGGTGATGCACTATGTGATCCGGCAGAGGGACAGGCTGAGAAACTGCGGGAATCTGCGGGGGATATGGGCGAAAATCAAGTACAAGCAACGGGAACGGGAGGCCATGGAGCATTACGGCACGGCCAGTTTTCCCGACGAGGCCAGACGGAAAGCGGAGCAGGAAACGGTATTTCCCCATATGGTAAAAATCAGCATATTGGTGCCGCTTTGGAATAACCGGCGGGAATTTCAGACGCAGATGCTGGATTCGGTAATGAACCAGACGTACGGAAACTGGGAACTGTGTCTGGCAGACGGCTCCGACGAGGAACATAGCTATATGGGGGAAATCTGCAGGGAGTATGCGGCACGGGCGGGGGGACGGATTGTCTATAAGAAGCTGGATAAGAACGGCGGGATATCGGGCAATACCAATGAGTGCCTGAAATTGGCTACCGGTGAGTATATCGGGCTGTTTGACCAGGACGATATCCTGCATCCCTCGGTTTTGTATGAGTATGTGAAAGCAATTAACGAACAGGGGGCGGATTATCTTTACTGCGATGAGACTACTTTTAAAAACAATGACATTAACAAAATGCTGACGATGCATTTCAAACCGGATTATGCAGTGGATAATTTGCGGGCGAATAATTACATCTGTCATTTCAGCGTATTTCACAGGCATCTGCTGGACGGCGACGAACTTTTCCGCACTAAATATGACGGAAGCCAGGACCATGACATGATTTTGAGGCTGACGGACCGGGCGCGGAACATCGTGCATGTGCCGAAACTGATGTATTACTGGCGGTCCCATGCCGGCAGCGTAGCCAGCGGCATAGAAGCCAAGCCTTATGCCATGGAAGCGGCAAAGGGAGCCGTGGCGGAACATTTGCGGAAACATGGGTACGAACATTTCCGGATTACCAGCACCAGGGCGTTTGAGACGATTTTTAAAATAAGTTATCAGATTATCGGCAATCCTATGATTTCCATTATCATTGCCAATAAGGACCATGCATCTGATTTGCGCAGGTGTATTACTTCTGTCTTGGAACGGTCCACTTATGATAATTATGAAATCATTGTGGTGGAAAATAACAGTGAGACAGAGGAAATAAAGAATTATTATGAGGAACTGAAAGAAAATGAACGGGTTCGGGTAGTGACTTATCAGGGGAAGTTTAATTATTCCGCAGTGAATAATATGGGGGCAAGGGAAGCAAAAGGGGAATATCTGCTGCTGCTGAACAATGACACGCAGGTGATAACCGTCAACTGGATGGAAGAACTTCTGATGTATGCCCAACGGGAGGACGTGGGAGCGGCAGGCGCCAAGCTTTATTATGAAAATAAAACGATTCAGCATGCCGGCGTGGTGCTGGCCTTGGGGGCGCACCGGACGGCAGGACACAGCCATTATGGGCAGCATCGGGAAAACTTCGGCTATATGGGGAGACTCTGCTATGCCCAGGATGTTTCGGCAGTGACCGGAGCCTGCCTGATGGTGGCCAAGGATTTGTTCTGGAAGGTGGGCGGCTTGGAGGAATCCTTTGCGGTTTCCCTGAATGATGTGGATTTCTGCCTGAAGCTGCGGGAAGCGGGGTATCTGAATGTATTTACGCCGTTTGCGGAATTGTATCATTTTGAATCCGTGTCAAGGGGGCTGGACGACCGGGGAGAGAAGGCGCAGCGGTATGAGGAGGAATCGGAAAGATTCCGGGTTAAGTGGAAAGAAGTGCTGGATAAGGGAGATCCCTATTATAATCCGAATTTCTCACTGGACAGAAGTGATTTTTCCCTGAAAGTGTGAGGGGCGGTGGTGAAACTCACCAAAAACATAGGGACAGCCGATGCGGTTCTGTGGGGCATCCGGCCTGTGCATAGAACCATAAATTTTTCAGACGCGCTTTCGCTCTGCGGCAAACGCAGCGGTACTAAGGTGCTAAAATACAGCACCTAAGTGCCGGCATTTTTCGAAGGTCTGAAAAATTTATGGTTCTATGCACAGGCCGGATGCCCCACAGGACCGCATCGGCTGTCTCTATGTTTTCGGTTGGGGCGGTTGCGCAGGAGTGAAATAAAAAGTTAATGTTTATTCTGTGCAGGTAAGATGTTCTGTGATGTATGTCGGGAAATTTGAGATTTCCGGACGAAATGTGTGGAAATATTCGTGACAGAGTGACGTGTGAGAAAGCATGTCCGAATGAAAATATCATTCCTGAAGCGGGCTGCGTCTTAACGGAATGACATTGTGCGTGAATGGTAATCAAAAATCCGATTTTCGGTTACAGTTTAGCCTGAATGCAGTGTTGAGAGGCGGACGCATGAGAGGGATTTTTTTGCGGGACG
>CAJTVK010000072.1 GCA_910579645.1 uncultured Lachnospiraceae bacterium
CTTCCGCCTTGCAGACTGAAAATTTATCCTGCGCGAAACATATGGCTAATTGGTGCGGGTCATACCAGTACCTCATTCACCAAATTTCTTAATCACTTCCAACGCCGGCAAGGCATTTCCGTCATAATCAAACAACGCCTGATTTGCCCATTCATTGCCGCAGGGCCCCGGGTCACCCATGTAAGCCAGCGAATCCGGCGTTGCCCACCCGCTCCCTCTCACAGGCAGCCAAGCCGGTTCCCAATAAAAATATCCTCTGCCCAACCCGTCCCTGACTCCGGAAACTTCTGCCAAGAACCGTTCCATAAATCTGCACTGCCCGTCTATCGTCGGCGGATACTCTAGCTTTGCCCCCAGTTCCGGCTTCGCCGCATACCCTTTCCTCTCATCCGGCGCAAGCCCTTCCCGCCGGGCATAATCTTCCATCGTGAACGGCTGGGCCACCTCCGCTACAATCATTTCTTTCCCGTATCGTTCCGCTAACAAATTCATGTTTTCCGCCAGCCCCCGAATGCCATTATTCCATACAGGATAATAGGACAGCCCTATGATATCAAAATCTTCCCCTCCCCGGCTTATATAGTTGTCAAACCAAGTTTGGTACAATTCCCTATCCGTTCCGTTATCAAGATGAAGCATAACGGGAATCCCTTTGCCCACTTCCCGCACTGCACGTATCCCGGCACTGACAAACCGGGCAATATTGCCGTATTCCGGCTTTTTCCCCTCCGGCCACAGCAAGCCATTGGTCAGTTCATTCCCCACCTGTACCATATCCGGAAAGCAATTTCTCCTTTTCATTTCCATAAGAGTATCCCTTGTATACTCATAAACCGCCTTCTCCAGTTCTTCCGCCCCATAATCCTTCCAAGCCTTTGGCTTAATCTGCTTTCCCGGATCCGTCCAGAAATCACTGTAATGAAAATCCAACAGACATTTCAGCCCTTCCTTCTTCACCTTCCCCATCATCCGCAGCGTAACCTCCAGATCATTCCCGCCTGCGCCATAAGGCTTTCCTTCCTCGGTATACGGATCCAGCCATAACCGGAGCCGAATGTAATTCACCCCGTAAGATTTTAAAATATCCGTAAGTTCCTTCTCTTCTCCCTTATCATAAAATCTGCCCCCAAGCCTTACCACTTCGTCCATGGATGAAATATCCATGCCATGTATAAATCCTTCCGTCATTTTCCCTTTTCCTCTCAATTATATACCTACAATTACTTATATACCTACAGCCACTTCATATACCTACAGCTACTTCATACACCTGCAGCTACTTCATATACCTGCAGCTACTTTGTGGACTCCTTCAATATAATTTCATAATCAAGCACGGTTTTTCCCGGCACATTCTTTCCTTCAATCAGATCAAACAATATCCGGCAGGCCGTGCCGGCCAGCTCTTCTATGTCAAATTTCAGGGAAGTAATCATCACCGGATAATTATCCAGAATTCTGCTGTAATGGCAGGAAGCCACCTTCACATCTCCCGGTATCCGCACCCCTTGTTCCGCCAGCGCATGCACCACCTCGTTGCAGATAAAATCATCTTGGCAGAGCATACAGTCCGCCTTCCTTTCCAGAAGCCTGTCCACCGCCTTTTCAATCAGAACCCTACTGTCCAAGTCCAAATATATAATATCTTTTTCCGGCTCTCTGCCGGCCATCCTGTACGCTTCCAAGAAACCTTTATACCTGCACTGATTGACCATCTGTCCCATATTCCCCCCCAGATAAGCAATACGCCCTATCTGTTTCGAAAGAAGCACACTCGTGAGTTCCATGCATGCACCAGTATTGTCACTGTCAATCTGGACAACTCCGTCATCCTCCACCGCACCGATAGTAACAAACGGTATACATTTTTCTTTCAGGAGCGGAACAAAACAATCATTGACATAAGTACTGGTCAATATCATCCCGTCCACTTTATGATTTAAGATAAGCCGTTCCAAGGGCCGGACATCCCTCCCGTGGGTTACGACCACTAAAATATCATAATCATTAGCCTGCGCCACTTCTTCCACCGCATACATGCAGGTATGGAAAAAAGGAATCTCCACCAGCGAATCCGCTTTCGGGAGAATGACGGCTATATTGTTTGTCCGTGCCTGCGCAAGGCTCTGCGCCAATGCATTCGGATAGTATCCGTTTTCGGCAATATATTTGAGCACCCGCTCCCTCGTCTCTTTCCCAATCCTCCCTTTCCCCGATATTGCCCTGGAAACCGTACTCGCCGATACCCCCAGTTCTTTTGCCACATCATGTATTGTTTTCATCCCATCACTTCCTTTTCCGTTTGCGCAACCGTTTGCATTTATAATATCATTTTTACCCCGATTGCACAATTAGACTAATTGCACAATTGCTGATAGGAATATATGTGAGTTTTTACGGTTATATTTTTCCCTCCATCCTGCCCCATCCGAATCCGTCGGTATATCTCCGCTCCTTCCTTACGTTTCACTTTTCCGCAAATTTTTTAAATATATTCCTTGTCCTGACAGCGATAATCAGCGACACGGTGCCGGAAAATAAAACTACAATATATTCAAATCCTTTGCCGATTTCAAATAAAATACCATACATTGCATTTCCTAACGGCTGTGCGCACATAGAAACCGTAAGAATGACCGCTATCACCTTCCCCATTAAGTTTTGCGGTGTCTCCGCCTGAATGAAAGCCATCATCTGCACGGTAAAAACCGTTGAAAACAGCATGACGGCAAAACAGCACACAGTTATCACAATATAATTTATCATTCCCGAGGAGAACAAGAGCAGGGAAGCACTGACCGGAAACACGGATACCGCACAGTATATCACCAGATTACCCGATTTATGAATGGACAGCCTATCTGCAAAAATTCCTGCACCGATGCCGCCTGCCAACCCTCCTGCCGCCAATGCCCCCTCCGCAAAACCATAAAGCCGGTTTGCCCGGACAGCCTCTAAATCCAATACTTCCGTTATCAGATATGGCAAAGCAACCATAATCATCGCTGCCAAAAACAGGTTAATTCCGCAGATTACAAGAAGCGCCTTTCCGATTATAGGCCTCTCTTTCCGGATAAACCGGAGGCTTTCCGCAAAATCCGCTTTTGCCGTCTTCCATATTCCGCCGTCCGAAGCCCGTTTCTCGGACGGAATTTTAATAAAGATTTCCATAACTGCCGACAAGATAAAACAAGCCGCACAAACCCACAGCACCGGCTTTAATCCATATGCACTGTATAAAACACCGCCAAGCACAGGGCCTATGAAAGAGGCAAAAGAACTAATCGCATTGATAATGGAATTTCCCGCCATAAAATTATCCCGGCTCACCAAAGCAGGAATGCTTGCCTGAACAGCCGGCTGATATGCCCCTGCAATGCCATATAAAAGCATCAGGGTAAGCGTCACAAGCAAAACCAAGCCGGCACCGTCCATGCACAAGGAAAACACCAAAATAACTGCCGCCGTAAAAAAATCCAATATCACCATAATATTTCCTTTATTTACCCTGTCCGCAACAATCCCCCCTACCGGTGACAGCAGAATAGCCGGAAGAAAAGCACAGGCCGTAACAGTTCCGTAAAGTGCCGATGAGCCAGTCAGGTTCAATAAGTATAACGGCAGCGCAAATCTTATTGCCGCATTGCCAAACAATGATATAATCTGACCGATGACCACCAATGTAAAATCTTTTGAAAGCAATCTTTGTTTCATTTTCAAAACCTCCGTCTTTTCCGTAGTAATGTCGGGTCTGATACCCCCAATTTTACCTTTTCCGTTCTTTTTGATATTAGAGTATGTCTTAAAATTCATTTCCGCAATCTGCCAACCCTATTTACACCCTCTTTCCGTCCAAATTTACTCAACGCAGCCCATACGCCTCTGTTACCTTTTTTGTCATCATTCTTCTCTTTCTTTCTAGACCCCCTTTATTAATACCGCATGACGGTATGTATATATGTCAAAATTGAGTAGGGAAGAGCCATCCTCCCCCACTCGCCGTTCACCCCGTGCGCCGCATCAGCGGCATATCTCAATAGAAAGCCCGAAACTCTCACCATGTCAGGTGGAATGCGCGTCCTCCTGCGGCAGCTACTCCTGCCTGATTTTGTTTTTCTCATAAATGGATGCCAGTTCTTTCAGTCTTTCCAACATTTCCTCATCCAATATATCCAGCCCGAAGCCCTTCAGCATCTGACCGAATATATGAAACTTACGCCAAGACTCTTCCACGGAACTGTCAAATATCATAGGATTCATCCACACATTTGCCGCAAGCAAAATCAGTTCCGCCAACTGTTCCGGATAATCCGTCTCAATGGAACCGTCTGAAATCCCCTGTTTAATAATAGGCAAAATATAATTTGGTGCCGCGTTATCTATAGTATCATGCAAAAGGCTGAAAAGAAGCTTCGGATTATTGTGAAAATCCGGAGCCACCGTGAAAATGTCATTCTGAACAGGCCGGCTGATGGATTCCTTAAAGATTGTTTTCAGCTTTTCTTTGCCGTTTAAGCCGGAACGGTCACGAATATCCGCCAGCATCTGATTCGATTCCGCCGTCATTCTGTCCGACACAGCTATCAAAATTTCTTCTTTCGACTTAAAATGGTGGTAAATGGCACCCTTGCTAAGCCCTCCCAAATGGTCGATAATATCCTGAATGGAAGTATGCTCATATCCCTTTTCCATGAATAACCGGAAAGCAACGGATAAAATTAAATTCACGGTTTCTTCCGGATGTTTATTCCTTGCCACTGCTTTATCCTCCTGCCGTACCTTTCATATGCGTTTATATTATCATACCATCGGTATGTATGTCAATGCGCATGTCACAATGCTTAAGAAAAATCGTAACAATTCAGCCCAAAACTTTGCACTTGCTGCAAGGTCCGTGCGAATGTGTAAATTTAACCAAGACGGAATCTCCCCTCGCCGCAGGCGACTTGGAATGGACAGATTCCGTAACAGGGAAGCCGCAGGCTGAACTGTTACGAAAAATCCATTTTCCGCATCTGCTATTCTCCCTTACCGTATCATCAAATGTATTTTCAATAAATTCACTGCTTTTGCATTTTCTCTCCCGTCTTTCCTTCCCTCCCTGCTTCATACGCCGTCACTGCCGGATCTATAATGCCGGTTCTTCTCCTCCATTCCTTCGTCCCCTCCACCTTCACCGCCTCTTGGGCATGTTTCGACAGGAACCGGGTCAAAGAATACACATCAATCCAAATTTCATTATTCCCTTCCTTCTGGGACTCATCAAATATCAGCTGTAATCCCCAGTGCAGATGCACAACTTTGATATTATTCACATTCTCCTTCTTGCTGTACCCGGTATGCCCCATATATCCGATTACATCTCCCGCCGTCACTACGCTGCCCTCTTCAAGCCCTTCCGCATACGGATAGTTCTGCCGCAAGTGTGCATAATAATAATACCGTTTTCCGTCAAAACTCCGAATCCCAATCCTCCATCCCCCGTATTGATTCCATCCCAGAGCCTCTACAACGCCGGATTCAACCGCTATTATCGGCGTGCCAACCAACCCCATCATATCATGCCCCAGATGAGGGCGGGCATATCCGTAACTTCTGGAAGCCCCAAAGTCGTCATAATCACTGTATTCAAACCCTTTGGCCACCGGCGAGTAAGCTTTCAGTCCGTAACACTTCTCCCAGCTTACGCTCCCGTCTTCTGCCGTATTCTGCATTTCATATTCCCCTACATATCCGCCCAGCACCGCCTCATATGCCTCCAAATAATAGGCATAATATTCCATATCCTTCGTAAGTTCTGCAATGGTGCACTCCTTGCGCATTAACTTTTTGGCCGTCTTCGTAAGTTCTGCGGTTGCCTTCGAAGGAAATTCACCGCCGTGCCTTGCACCTATATACGCCAATAGTTCAATCCAATCCACATGCTCGCAGTCCTTACTTCCCGCCGCTTCTTTCCATGACTCCACATCCCACTTATATGCTTCACAGAGAGCTTCATAAGAAATATTGAAGTCAACCCATTTGATGTATTCTTTTTCCGCAAATACCTCCACTTCCACTGCCTGTTCCTGCCGTGCACCCAATCCTCCTTTCACAATCTGCAGCCCCCATAAAATTCCCACTGCCGAAAATAAGATTGTTTCTATCAGTACCGCACACCTGATTTTTTTCAAATACTGCATTACCCACCGCCCACAATATCTCATAAAATTATATGAGCAAAAGCAGGGAATATTCTTTCCGATCGAGTAGGGGGAATTTAATCCCCCTCTCACACCACCGTACATGCCGTTCGGCATACGGCGGTTCAACATAACTTCAAAACATGACGTTCCAAATAATAATCATAACAACTGACAAGTCCTGCCTGCGACAGTTTTTCTTTTGAGATTGCTCTGACTACACATGTTTTCGTCACTACCCATTGATAGTGGTCTCCCATATAGGATGTCTGCCTCGCAAGGTCTTTTCCTATTCCCAGTTTCTGCAATCCCCATTGCCGCTTTTTCGGCACTTTCCATTGTTTCCAGATTATTACCCGCAGCCTTGTTCGCAAATGTGCGTCCACGTCGTTCATTACTGTTTTCATGGAGCCTAACGCAAAGTAGTTTATCCATCCTCTGATTGCCCAGTTTAGCCTCTGCACCCTTACCGCAAATGTCATGGACTGGCTCCGGTTTGTTAGCTTCTTTAGTGTCCGTTTGAACTTCTCCACCGAATCCTTGTGCGGCCTGCATTTCCATTCCTTCGCTTTGGAGTCCTTATAGAACCCAAATCCCAGATATTTAAGCCTGCCCGGCCTTGTGATTCTCGTCTTTTCAGCGTTCACTTTCAGTCCATGCTTTCTCTGTATCCAGTCTGTTATCGAATACATGACACGTTTGGCACTTGCTTCGCTTCTGACTGCTATCACGCAGTCGTCCGCATACCTCACGAACCGCAGGCCCCGTTTCTCCAACTCTTTATCCAGTTCATTCAGCATGATATTTGACAAAAGCGGCGACAGGTTCCCGCCCTGCGGTGTTCCCCTGTCCGTCTTTTCATATCTGCCCTGTACCATTACCCCTGCTTTCAGATATTTCCGTATCAGCGATTCCGTATCCCCATCATTTATGATGCTGTGTACAAGGCTCATCAGTTTGTCCTGCGGTACGTTGTCGAAGAATTTCTCCAAATCAATATCCACAATCCACTCATATCCCTCGTTCAGGAATATAAGCATTTCCCTGACTGCCATTTCACAGCTTCGGTTAGGACGGAACCCGTAACTGTTCTCCGAAAACAACGGCTCGCACATTGGGCTGATTACCTGTGCTATCCCCTGCTGGATTACCCTGTCCATGACGGTCGGTATCCCGAGTTTTCTTTTGCTCCCGTTTGGTTTGGGTATTTCTACCCGCCTCACTGGCTGGGGTTTGTAACTCCTGTTTCTGATCTGCTCCCTGATACCGTTCCAGTTCTCACGGATATATCCGTCGAGTTCCTCCAGTCCCATGCCGTCCACGCCGCCTGCCCCTTTGTTGGCGCAGACTTTCTTGTACGCTTCGTTCATGTTTCTGTTATCCAGTATCTTTTCCAGTAATTCCGACATGCTTTGTGTGCTTCGCTCCTTTCCGCTCCCTGTGGTAAGTCCTATGTTTTCGCGTTTACGGCTCATATACGTTTCGCCTACATCCGCTGTCAGATATCCACAGGTACATACATTCGTCCGCACGGTTACATTGTTCAGCCCTTTGGCAATTTTTTTTTTTTATTAAGATTGCCTACTATGGCTTCTGCTGACTTCTCACGGTAAATCGTTTTCAACCACAAACGGGATACTTCAACCAATACTTGCGTCCGTGAGACCTCACGGGATAAGTCCGTGTTCTTTCCTCGTCTACCCTCCTGATCTACGCACATGGGTTACGGCTACCTTTAGGGCTTCGTTGCATTTTGCCAACTTACCCGCCATGTACGCCTTATTATCAAGTTTCTGTCCGTAGGGCTACGATTTCACTATCCCTTCCTCTCGCCTGTACCTCGCGGTACAAACCTTGGGAGTCGCTATAAAGTTCGTCGGTCGCTACGCCTAAGTGGACTTTCACCACAGAACACGGGCATGCCCGTCATACAAAAAAACGGCTGCCGCATGAATTCATGCAGCAGCCGTTTTCCCTGCTTATACTTCCGGCTCAATCAGCCCGTAAGTGTTACCTTTTCTCTTATAGACTACATTTACCTGATCGGTTTCCGCATTGCAGAATACAAAGAAATTATGCCCCAGCAGTTCCATCTGGATGCACGCGTCTTCCGGATACATAGGCTTGATGTCGAACTTCTTGGAGCGGATAATCTTAATTTCCTCTTCATCCATATAGTCCTTATCAATAAATTCCTGCCTGAAGCAGCCAGCCGACTGATGCTGGTCTATCAGCTTATTCTTATACTTCTTAAGCTGCCTTTCAATAATCTCTTCCACTAAGTCGATAGAAACATACATATCGTTGCTGACCTGTTCCGAACGAATGATACTCCCCTTCACCGGTATTGTCACTTCTATCTTCTGCCTCTCTTTTTCCACACTAAGCGTCACATGTACTTCGGTGTCCGGATTAAAATATTTTTCCAGTTTCCCTATCTTATCCTCAACCGCTGTCTTCAGCCCCTGTGTGACATCAATATTTTTGCCTACAATAACAAATTTCATATCACTCATCCCTTCCGTTGGATTATTGTACAAGCATTATACCATAAATTTACTGGATTGTGCAACAATTTACGAAATTTGTTTTCTTCATGCCATTTCCTGTCTGATTGTCCTCTGCCCTATTTACAATGACTATTTTGCACAAAACACATGTTCTCAAATCAGCAATATTATTCTTTCCGTCTCCCTAATTAATTGGGGGATAATGTGGATAAATCCGTGCATAAATGTAAAATCCTATATTCCAAGCAATCTTATATGTGGATAACCCCGTTTTATTTTTTCAATATTTTCCTTTGGGAAACCGTTCTTTGTATATTTTTCACAAATACCTAAGAATGGAGCATAGTCATTTATATTTTATATCAAAAACTTCCTGAAAACATATCTTAAAAATAGTTTTCCGGGATGCCATTTCCATATGTGATATTTTCCGTCTTAGGGATTTCCCCGTTCCGCACTATTGCCACGTTAAAATCTCCAGCCGAAGCACCACAGCGCCGTCGCAGCATATGAAAAGAGAAGGAAACCAACGGATATCCGAAACAATATCCCGCTGATTTCCTTCTCTCTTTTATTTCATTTCCGCACTTATTCGCCGTTACATTTTAGAAAATCCTTCTTACCGAAAGCGGTGTCCTATATGTGGCACTGGATACGATAATGCCCGTTTTTGATGTAGAGGCATGCACAATCTGGCCGTTGCCGATATATAATGCCACATGGCCGGAATAACATACCAAGTCGCCGGGCTGCGCATTTTCCAGACCGTTAACCGCTGCGCCAACGCTTCTGTCCGCTGCCGATGAATGAGGCAGGCTGACACCGAAATTCTTGTATACACTCATGACAAATCCTGAACAGTCCGCACCGTTGGTAAGGCTCGTTCCACCGTATACATACGGATTTCCCACAAACTGCAGCGCATAATCCGCAACTGCACGCCCCATCTCACTGCCGCCGCCGGACGCATACATAACCTGATTGGAACTGCTCTTGGAAGAAGAGGAACGCTCTGCCGCTTTTCTTGCCGCCGCCTGTGCTGCCTTTCTTTCCGCTTCCTCTTTTGCCAAACGGGCTTCCTCCTCTGCCTTGGATTCCGCCTGGACAAACTCCGTAGTAAGGGAAACATAATCGGTAGACACATAGCCGTCACCTTCTTCTATGTTTACTTTTACCCAATCACCCAAATCCTCTGTCACAATCAGCTGGTCCTCAATCGGCACCCAGCCGATTACGCTTTTATCCAAGCCCGGCTCCTGCCGTACTTTCAGCGTGGTCGTTGTCACCGTAGCAATCCGGGTTCCCACTGACTTAGCCAATTCCACTGCACTTTCCCCGGTGACGCAGTACTCACCTTTTACATATCCGGTAACGGAACCGGATTTAATTTCATACCAGCCATCCACTTCCGAGATGAAAGTCCCTACTGATTTATCATACAGCTTACCGATAATCTCGCCCTCTTCGCTCGGTATGCTTCTGACATTCACATAATCATTCACTTTGGCAATGACAAGGCTCTTAAAACCTTCCTCTTCGTCCTTCCTGTCCAGCTTCTTTTGGACATCCCTCAGGATTTTCTCGTCCAGCAAAGAGATATCGACTTCATTCGTCTCTTCAATCACAAGGTCTTCTTTTGTCTCCTCCAAGGTCTGAGGTTCCGCCTGAGAAGCCTCCTCCGTCCCCATATTATTCATTACTTCATTCAGCACACCCGCTGCCGTATTATTGGGTACGCTTCCGTCCTGACCGGTTCCCTGGTCTGTGCCGGCACCGGCTGACGGTACGGAACCGGTTTTCTCTGTGTCCGACTCGTCCTGAATATTTTTCAGGGATGTTCCGTTGGATGCCAAAGTGTAATCCACTCCGGCTGACGGCAAAACCGATGCTACATTTGTTGCCGCCTTTGCACTTATGTCAATACTTGAAAATGTAAGAACTGCCGTTACCGCACACATTACAACTTTCACGTTCTTTTGTCTCATAGGATGTGCCTCCGCAAATTGTTACTGTTTATGTTAAATTTGTTACAATTTTGTTACATCTGTTAATTAATATAACACCGAATAAAACATTTGTCAACCGGTGGATTTATTTACCACGAAAATCAAAGTAACCGTTCAGCCTGCGGCTTCCCTGTTACGGAATCATTCCATCCCAAGTCACCCGCGGCGAGGGGCACATTCCCTCTTGGCTAAATATACACATTCGCATGGGCTGAACCAATATCATTAAGTTAAGCCGCAGCCCGCTTCCGGAATGATGTTTTTTCCCATTCAAAATCATAACAAATTCATAACAAATAATTTTGTATGCCGGCTATGGCATTGGCTCCGTCTGCAACTGCGGTAATGACCTGACGGAGATTTTTTTTGCGGATATCCCCTGCCGCATAAATTCCGGGTACAGTCGTGGCACAGTCTTCCCCGGCAATCAGATACCCATTGCCGTCACATTCTGCAATCCCCTGAAAGACTTCCGAATTAGGGCGGATTCCTACGGCAATAAAAACACCGTCCACTGCCAGGCTGCTTTTTTCCCCGGATACCACATTCCGTATCTCCATGCCTGTCACATGGCCTTCCCCTTGAATGGCTTCCGCCACCGTATTCCATAAAATCTCGATATTAGGCAGTTCTTTTACCTTATCCTGCAATATTTTCGCGGCACGCAGTTCGTCTCTGCGGTGCACCAAATATACTTTTTTACAGATTCTTGCCAGAAAGACGGCATCCTCCGCCGCCACGTCACCGCCTCCCACTACCGCAGCAACACGGTTCTTAAAGAAAGCACCGTCACATGTGGCGCAATAGGAGACTCCCATCCCTGCCAATTCTTCCTCGCCAGGAATCCCTAACTTTGCATATGACGCCCCTGTCGCTATAAGCAACGTCTTTGTCGGAAAATCACCTTTGTCAGTTTTGACAACATGTCCTTTTTCTCCGGACTCGGACAGTTCCGTATCCGTTTCCACCCCTGCAACTTCCGCCTCCATAAACTCTGCGCCCATCTTATCGGCATGCTCCCTGAACTTCATGCCCAAATCAAACCCGTTAATCCCCGGCAGCCCCAAATAATTATCCACTTCATAAGTATTCAATACCTGTCCGCCGCTCATAGGATTTTTTTCCAACACCAAAACCTTCAGTCCTGCTCTTTTTGCGTAAACCGCCGCCGAAAGCCCTGCCGGGCCGGAACCAATTATGATTAAATCGTACATATACAAATCCTTTTCCTTCCTATTATAATATATAATTTGCAATACATAATTTATAGTTCATCATTTATCATTCAATCCGCCCCCACATTGCTGCCGCTTAGCTTTCCGCCACCCATGTCCATTCCGTGTTCCCACTTCCTGTCATTACTGTCACTTAGCTTTCTGTCATTAATCCGTCGTCTCCAACGCCACTGTCTATATCGTCCGCCAACACTGTCATTCTCCGTATGCAAAATTTCTGTGCGGATTTTCGGCACCAATTTTCAAAGCTGTTTTAATACCATCCCCCGTCAATAGTAATAATCTGGCCGGTCATATACTCCGGCGCATTAATGACCTGCAGCACCAATTCCGCCACTTCCTCCGGCCGGCCGAACCGGTCTGCGGGTATTTCCTCCTGAAGAGCCTGTCTTTCTTCCTTATTAAAGCATTTGTTCATCTCTGTGTCGATGACTCCGCAGGCCACGGCATTCACGCTGATATGGCTTGGTGCAAGTTCTTTCGCCAATGCTTTTGTAAAACCGTTCACTCCCGCCTTTGATGCGGAATAGGCCACCTCCATGGAAGCCCCCACATTACCCCATACGGAAGAAATATTCACAATCCGGCCGGACTGCCGTGCCAGCATCAGCGGCACGGCCAACCGGCAGGCATAAAACAAACTGTTCAGATTAGTATCCATAACTCTCTGCCATTGCTCCGGCTCCATCTGGGACAACAGACCGATATAGGAAATCCCTGCATTATTGACCAATACGTCCAATTGCCCTATCCCTTCAAACAGCCGGCAGACGGACTGATAATCACCCATGTCACAAATAACGGGCCCGCATTCCACGCCATAAGCTTCCTGCAGCCATTCCTGCACGCGGAAAAGTTCCTGCCCGGAGTTCCTGCAAGTCAGCCACAGATTGTACCCGGCCTCTGCCAGTTTCTGTGCAACCGCCCGCCCAATCCCTCTGGAAGCCCCGGTAACCAATGCTGTTTTTCCCATATTTCCCTCTTTTCTTCCGCCGCTCTGCGGATTCACCTTCCGTCGGCCCGATGTGTTCGCGGCTCGTTGCCGGCGGAAATCAATGCGCCATGCCGCGGCATGCACCCTTCCTTCAGCCGCAGACACCCTACAGACTGAAAATTTATCCTCCGTAAAGCCTGAAACCAATCATACTAAATTTCGGATTCCGTCGCATATTCTTCTTGCCACCGCCGGATTATTCATAGTGAAAATATGGATTCCGTCCACGCCATGGGCTATCAGTTCCACTATCTGATTGACCGCATAGGCCATTCCCGCATCAAACAATGCCTCTTTCTGTTCCCCGTACTTATCCAATATTTTTTCGAATTTATCCGGCAGCCGGGCACCGCACATATCTACCATACGTTTTATCTGCGCCTTGTTTGTCACCGGCATGATTCCGGCTTCCACCGGCACGTCTATGCCGGCTATCTTTAGTCTCACCAAAAAATCATAAAAATTATCATTGTCAAAAAATAATTGGGAAACCAAATGTCCCGCTCCTGCATCTACTTTCCGTTTCAGGTTCCTGATATCCGTTACCCCATCCGGTGCCTCCGTATGTACTTCCGGATAGCAGGCGCCGCTCACATGGAAATCCCCCTGTTCCTTAATGAAAGCCACCAGTTCACTGGCATACCGGAAATCATTCTTAGGCGGAATGTCCGGATTCCTGTCGCCGCGCAGAGCAAGCACGTTCTGTAGTTCCGCTGCCTGAAGTTCCTCCAAGATTCTTTTGATTTCTTCCTTGGTGTAACTGATGCAAGTCAGATGCACCAAAGGCTCTATCCCATACTCCCGCTTTATCTTTTTAGCCAGCTCCACCGTCTTATTATTTGCGCTGCTGCCTCCTGCACCGAATGTCACGCTGATAAAATCCGGGTTTAGTTCCGCCAGCGTACCTAAAGTCGCATCTATGCTTTTCAGTTCCGCTTCCTTTTTGGGTGGGAAAATCTCAAAAGAAAGCACCGGTTTCTTTTGGGCAAACAAATTCTCGATAATCATGTCATCCGCTTCCTTTCATTCCTTTTATTCCTTTTTCCTTTTATTCCTTTTTTTCTTTTATTCCTTTTTTTCTTTTATTCCTTTTTTCCTTTTATTCCAATACGTCAAACCATTCCCCTTTGGCCCATGGGCTTCCCACATCGCACCGTCCATGGTGATACTCTTTGTTTACCGTCCCGGCCTCCGCTTCCGCCGACATTTGAATTTTCATCCGGCTTGTCTCCGTCCGGGAGAAATTTTCTAAAATATTCATCACTTCCGCAATATCGTCTTCGCTGATTTCCTGCATCCCATTACCTATGCCCTTTCTGCCGGCAGTGCCGCGCTCCTCATTAAAAGCTTCTTATTTTATCGCTTCCGTCATCCACCGTCTTTTGGATTTTCTTCACAATGACATAATAGCTGTAATTGTCATTCACCTGTACACATACCCGGTCGCCTTCTTTATGGCCCAGCAATGCTTTCCCGATTGGCGACTCCGTGCTGACCAGTCCCTCCAAAGAATTCCCACGCATAGTCGTAACTATTTTATAGGTTTCCGTCATCCCGTCCTCCTCAAACAGCACTTCTACCGTATTGTTTACCCCGATTTCATCCTCCTTGGACTCGTCCGAAATGATTTCCGCCGTCTTTATCATTCTCTCTAAAAAACGGATACGGCTTTCATTCTTGTTCTTTTCCCTTTTCGCCGCATAATATTCAAAATTCTCGCTCAGGTCTCCCTGTGCCCGCGCTTCCTTTACTGCTTCCAAAGCTTCCTTACGGACAACCAGTTTTCTATGCTCGATTTCTTCTTCCATCCGTTTTATATCATTTTCCGTCAATTGATTATGCATCTCTTACTCCGTTTCTGTGCGGCTTTTGTTTCCGGCTCCGGGAAACCCGCACCCATTCCCGGTTCCCGTAAAATTAACACCTTATGCGCAGACGGCAGGACTTCTTTTATAAAACCTCAATCCATATATGATAACAGGCTTTCCACAATTTCATTATAATCCTGCAAGTTGGCTGCCTTCTTCATTTTCTTCCAGTATTTTTCATGACAGTCGGACAGATTGACCATATACGACCATAGTTCCTTCATTTTAAACAGCAGATTCTTATCTCCCGATAATGTTTCCTTATACTCCGTATATAAACGGTTATGAAATGCCCTGAGCGTCTCCTTATCCACCCTGCCGCCGGCAGGCCAAGGATTCCCCGATTCTTCCCATTCCTTAATTTCCTGCACAAAAGCCGGGTTTGCCAACAGCCCTCTTCCCAGCATTATCTTCTCCACTGCCGGAAACTCTTTCCGAAATTCCCTATAATCCTGTAAAGTAAAGATATCGCCGTTATAACAGACAGGATTCCTGCTTTTTACTGCTGCTTCTGAAAAACTCTTCCGATTAGGCCTATTCTTATAGAAATCTTTTTGCACTCTTGGATGAATCACCAGTTCCGATATCGGATATCGGTTAAAAATCTCCAAAATCGGATAAAACTCCTCCGGCGAAGCTATGCCGATTCTGGTTTTTACCGATATTTTTACTTCCGTTTCCGAAAAAACCTGTTCGAAAAATGCATCCAGTGCCTTTAAATCCGCAAGGAATCCTGCCCCCTTCCCTTTTGATACCACTGTGCCGGAAGGACATCCCAGATTCAGGTTAACCTCCCGATACCCGTAATCTTCCTTTAACTCCTTTGCCGCACGTATAAAATGTTCCGGCTTATTTGTCAAAATCTGCGGCACAATAGGTATCCCCCTGTTGTTCTCCGGCAAAATGTCCTTCCTGTCCTTCGGGTTCAGTGCCCGGTTCTGATTCGGCGAGAGAAAAGGGGTGAAATATTTATCTATGCCCGGGAAAAAACGGTGATGGGCATTTCGGTAAATATATCCGGTAATCCCTTCCATAGGCGCAAAATAGAATTCCATCTCTGTCTCCTTCCTATTATCCTGAAAGCTATTATAACCTAAATATCCCGAAATGTTAATAGGCCGGAAAAACTCCGCAGGAAAACCTGCGGAGTCCATACCCTTGAATCTATACAACGCCATTAACTTAAGCAGCATTTGGATGATAACTTAATCCGCCGCCCTTAGCCTCTCCACAATACTCTGCTTCTCCAAATTCCTGAAACAGACAGAAGGAATGGCAATTGCAAAAATTATTAAAATCGGTGTGCAGATTACCAACGGCATAAGCGTGAAATGGAATGTGGCTGTCCATTCACCTGACACCATCATCCGAATACCAACGGCTACGGCCAATGTTCCCAAAAGATAGGACGCAAGCAGGGTACTTCCCGCATAATACATTCCCTCGCATGTCAGCATATTCCGAAGCTGGCGTTTCGTCATGCCGACGCTCTGTATTATGGCAAATTCTTTCTGCCGGGAAACAATTGCCGTTACCATTGAATTGACAAAGTTCAAAATGCCGACAAACGCAATGATAAGGCTGATAGCAAATCCCATCACGGTATTCGCTCTTGTCTGCTCCTGATAATGGCGGATCAGCGTAGACTTCGATGTGAAATTCAGGCTCTTGTCAGCATTGTTCCGATAGTCCGTCAGCATTTTCTCAGCCTGCGGCTGATATTCCTCTGCCACATCGAAAAACAGTTTCCGCAGCGTATTGTCCGGATACATTTCACGGAAAGTATCTGCCGGCAGATAAAAAGACAGGAAATCCGCCGTACTGCTGTTCACTCCCTCGGTAATGGCCGCTATATCCGCCACAATCGCCATAACCTCGTATTGCCGTCCATTCAAAGTCACCATATCGCCAATAGCGTAGGTGGGCTGGATTTCCTTTTCGCCGTCTTCGGCGCCGGAAGCCGCTTCCATCACCACATAACCCCCGGACAGGAATTTATCCTTATCAAAAGTGCCATCCAATATCCGGCCATCCTGTGCGAAGGTGTTCAGTATCAAGCCGTCAATTCCATACAGAATGGAAACGCACTCCCCACTGCCGATCATGTCATGGTAGGCTTCGGCCAGCCCTGCGTCCGTCGCCTCAATATAGGTCAGTCTGTTATTGGCGTTATAGTAGGTCTGGATGTTTTCAAGGGCAGTGGCTCCGATTTCATGGGTAATTACCTGCGAATACAAGCGTCCCGTGGCTTCCAGCCCGGAAAGCCCCTCCATGTTCTGTACCAACTCCGGAGTAATGGTCCTGCCGTAGGGATTATAAGTTCCAAAGGCGGAAGAAATAGAACTGTCCTCCACTTCAAAATCACTGATTACTGTCTGGCTCATATATTTATCAATATCAAAACTGGCATTTTTCGCATAGACGCAGGACAGCAAAACCAGCCCTAGCGTCAAAGAACAGATTACGGTGGCAGTGCGCTTTTTGTTCCGCCCCAAATTGGCCAGCGCCATTTTCGGTACGCTTGCGCCGCCGGTGCTTTTCTTGATTTTCCGCTTGCTGTCCGTTCCCGTATCTGTGTAGCGCAACGCTTCCATAGGGGAAACCTTTCCTGCAATTTTCGCGGGCTTCCTGCAGGAAATCAATACCGTCACATAAGCAAACAAGGCAGAACCTATGAAGATATACGGATGAACCGCTGTTTTTGCTTTCCCCGCTGTCCCGGTAATCATTACCGGTACCAGAACAGCGCCCAAAAGATACCCGATGAAGAGTCCGGCAGGAATGCCGACCAGCGACAGGCGGCCTGCCTGCCCGTAGAGCATTTTCTTTATCTGCTTTTTGGAAGCCCCCAAAGTTTTCAGCCTGCCGTAAAAGCGTATATCACCGGCGACGGAAATCTGAAAAATATTGTAGATAATCAAATACCCACTGGCAAATACCAGCACCATGCAGATTGCCATAGGCAGAATTTCACGGATGATGTTCTGGTTCATGGTCGTGTCATAGGCCATGTTGGGGGAAAGAGTCCCTTCAGGAAGCCCAATATCCGTCAAAATCTGTTCCGCTGCCTGTTCCGGATTTTTGTCACTGTAAAGGTTCAGGTGGAGCATGCCCGTTCCAAAGACCTGACCGCCTGTAAGCTGTGCCGCTTGGTCTACGCCTGCACATTCAGCCCGGATAAAGGCATCTGACACCCACGCCATACTTGCCATTGCAGCGGAATTCCCCTCCCAATAACCGGAGAGGCAAAAAACACTGGTTGTATATTCACCGCTGTCCAAATCCCTGCGCCACCGAAGCGTGATTTCCTGTCCCAATTCATAGGAGAGCCCCATCTTGTCAAGGGTAAGAGTGTCCAAAGCAATTTCATTTTTCTGCGTTGGCATGCTTCCCTCCATAGGATAGGAAAAACAGGAACGGGCATAGTTCTCATCGGCATAGCGGATTTCCACCTGCCGGCCGGCCAGTTCTTCGTTCTCCGCAATGCCGATTACAATACTTTTTCCGAAGTCCCGGACAGCTTCATGGGCGGTCAGTTTCGCCATTTCTTCATCAGTCAGGGAGCCGGAACTTAAATGACTGTCATACCCGGCCTGCTGAAAATTCATATCCCGCAAATTCGTTGCCATGCTCTGTGACAGGACAAAGAGGGACGTAAACATAACGGTAGTCAGGATAATGGCAAAGACGGCGACAAGATTTCGTGTCTTATTCACCTTTAAGCTGCGGTTTGTCAATGTGCGTATCATTGTTTTTTTCTCATTCATGGTATCACCGCCTTATCCTGCAATCCGTCCATCCTCAATGCGGATAGTACGGTCTGCCTGCTCTGCAATCTCCGGGTTATGGGTAATCATCACAATGGTCTGACGGAATTTCCTGCCGGTTACTTTCAGAAGTTCAATCACTTCCTCGCCGGTCTTGCTGTCCAGATTGCCGGTGGGCTCATCGGCAAGGATGATTGCCGGTTTACTGGCTAACGCCCTCGCAATGGCTACCCGCTGCTGCTGTCCGCCGGAAAGCGTGTTCGGCATATTCCAGAGTTTTTTCCCCAGTCCCAGCAAATCGACTATCTCCTGAATAAATGCCTGATCGGGCTTCTTCCCGTCAAGCTGAATGGGCATGACAATGTTTTCATACACATTCAAGACGGGAACCAGATTGTAATTCTGGAAGATGAAGCCGATACACTGGCGGCGAAACACCGTCAAATCCTCGTCTTTCAGCTTCCCCAGTTCAAATTTATCCACCCGGACACTGCCGGAGGTAGGGCGGTCCAACCCTCCCAGCATATTGAGCAGCGTGGATTTTCCGCTGCCGGAGGTACCTATAATGGCCACAAACTCCCCCTGTTCAATGGAAATGCTCACATCATCCAGTGCCTTTACAATGTTCGGCTCATCGCCGTACAGTTTCGTCAAATGAGCGGTGCTTAAAATACTCATAGTTTTTTCCTCCGTTTCCTTGCATTTCGTTCCTGCCGGAACTAAGCCCATTATATCGGCTCTGAAAAAAGAGGCAACAAAGAATGCGTAAACTAACATCCACAAAGTAAAATCTAACATGATGAAACAACGGAAAGAGACATCTTCCCCTACTCGCCGCGCGTCCTGTGCGCCGTGTCAGCGGCATATCGCAACAACGCTGCTCTTGTGAAGCAGCGCCATAAAAATCAACAGTATGATATTACGGAACGGGCACAATAATTTTCAGCGTGAACTTGCCGTCCTCTGATTTTATGCTGCACTGTCCGCCGTATTTCCCGGCGGCATATTTGATATTGGGAAGTCCGAAACCGTGAAGAAAGCGGTCTGTTTTTGTAGTTTCCGGCTTGGCCGCAGTTCCCGGCAGGACATTATTTTCAATCGTGATAAGCAGCATATCCCGCACGCGCTCAGCCTTTACAGTAATCAGCCGTTTGTCCTCCGGCAGCTTTTCGCTGGCTTCTATCGCATTATCAAGGGCATTTCCAAAAATCGTGCTTATATCCAATGGCTCCAAAAAAGAACCTGATTCCAAAGATATAACCGCATTGAAATCTATCTTTTTT
Source organism: uncultured Lachnospiraceae bacterium (assembly GCA_910579645.1). Taxonomy (GTDB): domain Bacteria; phylum Bacillota; class Clostridia; order Lachnospirales; family Lachnospiraceae; genus Kineothrix. The sequence continues at coordinate 19,846 of CAJTVK010000072.1, forward strand.
TCCTGTGCCGTCTTCGCCTTGTCCCGAATGATAATATCCAAAAATTCATTTCCCGTGCTATGATAGTTCTCGTATTCCTGAATCTGTTCTTTTAACCCTTGAATAGAATCCTGAACCTCCTGACCGTTTCCTGCCTGCGCCTGTAATAATAGCAGGTGGTTTTTCATGTCATGGTAGATACTGCGCACCCGTTCCTCATCCCTGATCCGGTCTTTATAATAGCCCTGCTGCATTTCCAATTCCTGTGCATGATAGGCCGTTTGTATTGACTCGCAAATATAAGATGCCAGATACATACACCCAAAGCTGGAAAAAATGGACGCTAAGCAAATGGGGTATACGATAGCGGTATCTTCCGGCATAAAATAAATAATCGTAAAGATGGCCACAAAAGATGCCAGCATCAGCATATCAACAATCAGCCACATCCGTATATTCAGGCGGGATGTTATTTTGGACAAAAACTTTCGCAGAATCAGCCATGCGCCTGTCCAAAAGAGCAATCGCAAGAATAATGAAATAGTATGTATCACCGTACTGATCAGCATTAATTGGGGTGATTGAAGCGTTTCTTTATAGGTTGCCCGAGTTACAGAAAAAAACAGCCGCCCGCCAATATCCGTCATCAAGTAATTGATAGCAATCAAAGCGGGATAAAATACCAGCAAAACCGATACTTTTTCCATTAGCGTTCCACCATAAAAAACAAGAATATAGGCCAAAAAAAATGCCATTGCGCCTAGAAGGCTTTCCAAATCATTAGAATAAATAATGCAGTCCGCCAAATAGCCGCACACAAGAAATGCCAATACTTTTATAAACCACTTTCCCCGAAGCGGAAGAAAGGTTTTAATAATCCAGAAAAATAAAAAAGAATATCCCCATGCAAACAGAAAAGAAAGCATTTCCATAAATCGTATCATATAAAATCCCCCCAATAATCAGCCAGCCGTTCCATAAACTCTTTTCGTTTCGGCTGACTGACGGGAATTTTTTCACCCGTAATCAGTTCAATATCCAGCTTCTTAATGCCTTTCACATAGAACAGGTTGACAATATAACTGGTATGGCAGCGGACAAATCCTTTGTCCTGTAACTCCTTCTCCATTTCTTTCATGCTCTTGTAACAGATAATATTTTCCTGCTCGGTATGCAGCAGCAGCTTGCGGTTAAAGGTTTCTATATGACTGATAGATTTCAGGGCAACTTTGTATTTTCCGGTGTCGTTGGTGATTACCAAAGCAAAGGTGTCATCCTTACGGTGCTTTTTCAGCCACCCCTCCATCTCTGATTTCAGCCGGACGTATTTCAACGGCTTTATGATGTAATTGGTCGCCTGATATTTATAGCCCTCTAACGCATACTGCGTCAGCGTAGTTAAAAAAATAATGCCGACCTTTTCATCCATCTTGCGGATACGCTCGGCGGCCCGCAAACCATTTACCAGCCGCATTTGAATGTCCAGGAAAATCAGGTCTATGGTGGTATCGTATTTTTCAATCAGCTCCATGCCGTCATAATAGACGGTTACTTTGATTTCTTCGCCCGTCTCTGCGGCAAATTGATGCAGCAATCCATTCAAGTGTGCAACGAAATCTTTTTCATCGTCGCAAATCGCTATATGCAGCATTGTTTTCCACACCTCTTAACCGCCGGTGAGCCGGCTTTTCCGCCTCTTTCGGCATCAGCCGGGCACCGGCCATTTTTACAGTGCCGAGGATACGGCCGGCAACGCAATAATCATTGACTTGACGAGGCGAAACGCCCTATTTCACGCCCGTTTCTTTCAGCGTCATATACTCCGTCTTTGCACCTTCGGCAATAGTCTTTATTATATTTCATTTACCAGAAAAATACAACATCCCATATCCAGTCATTCCCGTAATGGAAGGCACAGTCAGCATGAACATTTCCTTTATACTCATCTCTTCTCTTTTGTAAACGTAGGTTTTCACAATATTTCTTACACTGATTCCTAATAATGCAAAACCAATTGCCGAATCAACGTCTTCTGTTTGAAATTCCTGCGGTCTATCCTGCACATGACAATGAACGCCGACAGTGCCCCTATGCTGTATGCAGCAAAAGTGTTTACCTCTATTGGCACGAAATACAGCATCAGCATAGTGGCAAAATAAGCAATCCCTATACAGGCCGCCCCCTTTTTATTTACCATGAATGGCTTTGCAAAGCGGAACCGGATATACCCTGTTCCATACATTGCCACTATGGTATAGACCGCCGACATTGCCTTTCATATATCCGTGTATTCCACCTATCTTCTCCCTTTCCTCTGGTAATATCTTAAATAGCTTTTCACAAACCCCTGATAATTCTGTTTTGCCATGAGCGCCTGCCCTTTTTCCAGATAGACGGTTGCTGCATCGTATTTCCTGATATACCCAAAATTCACAAGAAATGACCTATGGGTGCGGTAAAATTCATCCCCTGCTTTTCTTCCAGCATATCACACATAAACCGGTCATCATCACAAACCGCTATGTAAATTGCATCATGGCATAACAATCCGACAGAAAATTCCTTGGCAATATCATGCTCCATATGTACCACATCCTTCTTGCAATTTTCTTAATTATATCACATAATTCCGCCTTCAATTGCCCATGCCGTAAACAGCCCTTATTTTGTTGTGAAAAACACCGACGTTCCATCCGCTTTCGGTACCTGGCTTGTCAACTGGCAGCATCCTTTGGGAGTGATTTGCCTATATGGATAACCCACCCGAAGACATGCGCCGCATGAGCGAGGATGACCTCAGTGGATTTTTCTTTTTTATTGACATATACTCTCAACGGAAAAGACGGGGCTTTTGCCAACTTTGCGGCAATATTTCGCTCTCAATATCTTTATGCCGCAAGGATGAGGAAATTTCTTTCTGTCCCCTTTGCACGGCATAATACTGGCAATTTTAGCTTTTGGTTAATGGATATGTTCATCGTAAAAATCTAAAAAATTCTCGAACAACTGCAAATCCAATGAATTACACCATTTTTCCCTGTCAAGGTTTTGATATATATAATTAGCTTTATCCTCCGAAAACCGTTCCCTGTTTTCCTCTGTGTTATAGTCATAGTCAAGCGTTTT
>CAJTVK010000073.1 GCA_910579645.1 uncultured Lachnospiraceae bacterium
GAAGGGCTTTGTAAAGAGCAGGGGGATATGGCGGAGGTTGTGGCGGAGTATCTGGAAGGGTTTTACGAAAGAGAAATGGGGAACAGGCTGTAAATTCGTTCTATGACTGAAAGGGGCAGATGAAATGAATCAGCTCCGGCGGAGCCGGAAAAATGTCAGGGAGAAAGCCTGTAAAATTTAGAAAACCTGAAAAACATATGAGAAAAACCTTCAGGCGGAAACTGCTGAAAAATAAAAACAGGAGCGCAAACATTGATAAATGATACTGCGCAGGAAAGAGGCAGATATGAAGGAAACTAATACAATGAACGTAACAGACGCAGCTAATACAGCTAATGCAAAAACAGGCAGCATGGATATCAAAGTAACCGTAGCGCCTATGCAGAATCAGGAGGGCAGCCTTAAGGCAAACGCCTCGATTCTCTTAAACGGTGTATTTAAAGTGACCGAAATCCGTATCGGCATCTCCCAGAAGGGCAACGTCTTCGTCTCCATGCCGGACTATAAGACAGGCCGCCTTGATGATAACGGGAAAGACATCTATCAGGATATCGCATACCCGGTAACAAGGCAGTTCCGGCAGGAATTGTATGATGAGGTAGTGAAGGAATTCCATGCCGCCATGGGGCAGGAGGCACCGCAGACGGAGGGGGAATGAGTGGCGCAGATACAGCACAGTTTCAGCAGAAATGACGAATACTATACCCCTGCTTATGCAGTCTATCCTATCATAAATTATTTAAAGCCGGGGGCAATGGTATGGTGTCCTTTTGATACGGAGGAAAGCCAGTATGTAAAAATCTTATCGGAAAATGGTTTTGCCGTTACCCATGGGCATATACGGACAGGGCAGGATTTTTTTACCGTTCCCGTGCCGGACTGCGACTATATCATCAGCAATCCACCTTACAGCCTGAAAGGGGAAGTGATAAAGCGGCTGTATGAGATCGGGAAGCCTTTTGCCATGCTCATCAATTTCCAGGGCATATTTGACAGCAAGGAGCGGTTTAAGATGTTCCGGGAAAACAGGGTGGAAATGCTGTGGTTAAGCCCAAGGGTAAGCTACATAAGGGGAGACGGGAATCCTGAAAAGCGTGCGCCTTTCCAGAGCGGCTATCTGTGCAGTGGGATATGTGAGCGTCAGTTGGAGTTTGCATACATAGTTTGAGAGAATGTGAGTGAGTTATAAAATGAATTGACCTTCGATTGTTAGATTTTTGGTCTGACTTTTGGAGGTCGATTCAGTTACATTCCGTTCAGATGTTTTTTTGTTATATCAGGTATACTGTGTAGTACAAAATATTTTATCAGGAATATTTTCTACATAGCTTAGACCGTAACGTTAGGAGTAAGACAGGAAAAGTAGTCACTGTTTTTGTTTATTTGTTCTGCGATATTGTGCAGGCGTCATATGGAAAGCCTTTTTAAATCTGAGTTGAAAATGGCTCTGGCTGGAGAAGCAAAGATAACTGCTGATTTCACTGATCTCCTTATCTGTGTAGACAAGCAGGGTTTTTGCTTCTTCCAGTTTGCAGCGGTAAATATAGTCGCTTAAATGGAATCCCATTGTTTTGGAAAAACACGCCGAAAGGTAGGTGCGCTGGTAGCCAAGCGCATCTGCAACTGACTGGACGGAAAGATTCTGGTTCGTATGCTGCTGTACATAAAGGATGCATTCACGCACGGGGATATCCATGTCATTTAAGAACTGGGTCTGTAAGGATTCCATGTGTTTATGTACAAGGGCAGTGATATCCAGCATTGCATTGGCAAATAGCTGGTTTACCGCATTCATGGAATTCAAAAGTTCCAGACGGCTGATATAGAGGTCTGAAAGCTGGTAGGCATCCGCTGTGGGAAGCCCAGCTTTGATTGCGGTGCGGGTTGCAAGAGTATAGGTAGAGATAAAGTAATTCTTCTGCATACGAAGTACGTCTGCGGCTACAGTACCGGCATGATATTGGGGTACATTGGAAATGAAGTTTTTCATCCCATCCGTATCCCCGTTTTCCACGAATGATAGAATTAGTTTTTCAATCTCATAAGAATTATTCTGTACATCAGCTTCCCTTTGCTGGTACAGGGAGGCTGTATGTTCACCGCGCAGGCTTTGGCTGTCAGGGGAATCTCCCATATATATTTCCTTTAGAAAAGAATCCAGGGCAATCTCTTCTGAATTGATCATGTAATAAACAATCCGTAGGATATGGAAAAAATCAATATAGGTCATGGGTGGGATATGGCTGAAAAATTCATCAAATAATTCTCTTTTTTCTGTGGGCACAACATAATCCCGATGTAATTCTCCCAAGGCTTTCGTACTGTATGGCAAAGAAGATATCGGGCCAAAAACGAAAGTGATATCCGGTTCGGACATACAGGGCAGCTTACAGAAACAGATATGGTAGTCCGTAATACAGGTTAAGTTTTCATGCTCAAGTATTTTGTCTTTGATATGTACAGGCGGATGGCATATCTTATCCTGCGTTGGAACTGACAGGGTAAGGATACCGGATTTGTATAGATAAACCGGAATCTGGAATGTCTGATAAGTCAGGTTGGCAATTGTCTTGTAAGAATCCATAAAAATCTCCCAAAAACATACAATTATATAATCTACCATACAAAAATTATATATGAAAAAGAAAGGAAAGTCTATAATAATCCTAAAATGAAAGCAGACTCAAGGAAAAGCGATGAGAAAGAGGGAGCCATATGAGAAAACAGGCATACAATCCATATCTGCCGCTTAACGTATACATACCGGACGGGGAGCCCCATGTTTTTGGCAATAGAGTATATGTATACGGAAGCCACGATAAGGCAGGCGGTGATAATTTCTGTCTTTTAGATTATGAGTGCTGGTCAGCGCCGGTAGATGATCTGGGAGACTGGCGGTGTGAGGGAACAATCTATCAGGCTGTGCAATGCCCTCATTACAACAAGCGGGGAATCAATATGTATGCCCCGGATGTGGTGCAGGGAACGGATGGACGTTTTTACCTGTATTATGATCTGGCGGGAAGTGCGGGGCATGGATTTGACGGGCCTATATCCGTTGCGGTCTGTGATACCCCGGCAGGAAAATATGAATATTATGGGGATGTGAAATACCCGGACGGAAGGATGTTTCTCCGCTATATCCCGTTCGATCCGGCGGTGCTCAATGATAACGGCCATATTTACATGACATACGGATGGGGGCTGGGGATGGATACCCATTCACTGTCTATGAAGTTTGTCATGCCGGTAGTTATGAGTAAAATTTTTAATAAACCGCTTAAGGAAATCAGGGAGGAAGAGCCGCTTAGCATTCTGGGGGCAAATATCGTGGAACTGGAAGCGGATATGCTGACGGTAAAGACGGAACCGAAACGGATTATCCCGGCGCTTAACAATGCGCCAAAGGGCAGTGAACTGAGGAAGCACAGCTTCTATGAGGCGGCTTCCCTCCGCAAATTCGGGAATTTATATTATTTTATATGGTCATCCCATACAAGCCATGAGCTTTGCTATGCCACAAGCCGCTATCCGGACAGGGATTATGAATACCGTGGGGTGATTATTTCCAACGGGGATATCGGAATTGGGGGAAGGAATGCGAAAGACCGTCTGTATCCTACGGGGACAAATCATGGGAGCATAGAAGAGATTAACGGGAAGCATTATATTTTCTACCACAGACAGACACATAACACCGCCTTTTCAAGGCAGGGATGCGCGGAAGAAATAATGATAGAACCGGACGGGGCAATCCGTCAGGTGGAAATAACGAGCTGCGGGCTGAACGGAGGGGCGCTTGATGGAGAGGGGTGTTATCCTGCCGCTATCTGCTGTAACCTGACCAACGGGAAAATGCCGCATCTGTCAAACACAAAAAAGAATCCGCCCTCGCCTCATGTGTATCAGGATGGCAAAGAGGTGTATGTGAAGGCTATTACGGAAGGTACATTGATCGGTTACAAGTATTTCCGGTTTGACGGAGAATGTCTGTTGGAGGTTGTTACCCGTGGCGGGGGTGGAAAGCTGCTTGTCCGGACGGAACAGGAAAACGGTATGCAGGATTTAGGGAACATATCATTGGAAAAGAGCAGGGAATGGAAGAAAAGTGCTGCGATCCATATTTCCGTATATGGAAACAAACCACTGTATTTCATCTATGAGGGGAAAGGCAGCATTGATTTTCTGGAGTTTCATTTACGGCAATGCTGCAAAAGCAGATAAAGGAAGAGGAAGGATGAAAAGAAATATATACAATCCGTATTTACCATCCTATGAATATGTTCCGGATGGAGAGCCGCATGTATTTGGAGACAGAATTTATATTTACGGAAGTCATGACCGGTTTGGCGGGAAAGTTTACTGTGAAAATGATTATGTCTGCTGGTCGGCACCAATATTTGATTTATCAGATTGGAAATATGAAGGAATCATATATAAAAAGATACAGGACCCTGAAAACAGAAATGGAAAACATCAGATGTATGCCCCGGATGTGGTTTATGGGATTGACGGAAGATACTATTTATATTATGGTCTGGATTTTATGAATCGTATTGCGGTTGCAGTATGTGACAGCCCGGCAGGAAAATATGAATTCTATGGAGAAGTCCGCTATAAGGACGGCACTGCTTACGGAAAGAGGAAAAAAGAGAAATTTCGGTTTGACCCTGGGGTACTGGCGGACGAAGATGGCCGGATTTGGCTTTATACGGGATTCTGCCCACAGAGAAAATATATGCAGTTAGGGCTTGGGCTGATAGGAGTACATTGTGATGCGGTTGGAAATCAGGTGGTGGAGCTGGAACAGGATATGGTCACTGTGAAATCAGAACCCCGGACACTGATTCCCGGAGCATCTGCAAGCCGTGGAACCGGATTTGAAGGGCATGAGTTTTATGAGGCCAGCTCAATCCGCAAGTTTAATGGGAAATATTATTTCATTTATTCCTCGGTCTTAAGCCATGAACTCGTGTATGCAGTAAGTGATTTCCCGGATAAGGATTTTGTGTTTGGAGGGATACTGCACTCTAACGCAAACATTGGATTTAACGGGGAAACGGAAGCCTTATATTATTGGGGGAATAACCATGGTTCTGTTGAAAAAATTGATGGAAAATATTATGTGTTCGGGCATAGGCAGACGAATCAAAACGAACAGTGCCGCCAGGGGATTGCCGAACAAATAAGAATGGGTAGAGATGGCCGGTTTGAAATGGCGGAAATGACATCGGCAGGGTTAAACGGCGGAATCCTTCCGGAACATGGCAGCTTTGAAGCGGGAATTGCCTGTGTGCTTTATGGGAAAAAGGGAGCCTGCAAAACGGTTATGCCTAAAAGGGAACGTATTCTTCATCCGTATATCACACAGCAGGGAGCTGACAGGGAAGATAGCCCTGGACAATATATTACAAACATTTCTGACGGAACGGTTATCGGATACAAATATTTTTACATAGCAGAAAAACGAAAAATATTATCATTGGTGGTATCAAAAGCTGGAAAGCAGGAAGTACATGGAAAGTTTATTGTTTCGATTAAGAGAACATTTTCAGATATATTAGCAGAAATTGTGGTGGAGGCTGTGAATAAGGAGCGCACTGCTGTTATCCGGATAGATTTACCGGAAGGAAAACATCCGCTTTACTTTAAATATATTGGTTCAGGCAGAACCAATCTGTGGGAATTTTCATTGGAAGCGGAGAAGGAAGGAGAACGATATGGATACAAAGAAAGTATTATCGAAAATGACAATTGAGGAGAAAGCGTTACTGGTTTCAGGGAAAGATTTCTGGCATACACAGGAACTGGAACGGCTTCACATCCCTTCCATGATGATGACAGACGGCCCTCACGGGCTCCGGAAACAGGGCGTAAAAGGAGACCATCTGGGAATAGGGAAATCCATCCCGGCGAGCTGTTTCCCCACGGCTGCCACGCTTGCCTGTTCGTTTGATGAAGGACTTCTGGAAAAGGTAGGGGAGGCGCTGGGGGAGGAATGCCGGAAGGAGGATGTGGCTGTTCTGCTGGGCCCTGCCATGAACATTAAGCGGAATCCCCTGTGCGGGCGGAACTTTGAATACTTTTCGGAAGACCCTTACCTTACCGGCCGGATGGCGGCGGCATATGTAAAGGGGATTCAGTCAAGAGGGGTTGGCACAAGTCTGAAGCACTTTGCGGCAAACAGTCAGGAAAAGCGGAGAAACTGGCAGAATTCCGTGGTGGATGAGAGGGCGCTTCGGGAGATTTACCTGCAGGCATTTGAGATGGTGGTGAAGGAGGCGAAGCCATGGACGATCATGACTGCCTATAACCGTCTGAACGGAACATTTTGTTCAGAGAACCGGTGGCTGATGAAGGAAACTGCGCGCAGGGAGTGGGGATTTGACGGATTGTTTGTCACCGACTGGGGTGCCATGAGTGATTCCGTCTCATCCTTTCAAAACGGGCTGAACCTTGAAATGCCCGGCACCTGTAAGGGAACGGACAGGGAACTGCTGGAAGCAATCGCAAATGGAAGGATGACGGAGAAGGAACTGGATGAGGCTGTCATAAAAGTTTTGGAACTGGCGGAGAAATATGAGGATGGCAGGAAACAGCCTTACCGCTGTGACATGGAAGCACATCTTACCCTTGCCGAACGGGCGGCCTGTGAAAGCGCCGTACTCCTTAAAAATAATGGGGTATTGCCATTTACGAAAGACAAACTGCTTGTAATCGGGGAATTAGCGAGGGAGCCAAGGTATCAGGGGGCAGGCTCCAGTAAGGTAAATCCGGTAAAGCTGGACAGTTTTCTTGAGGCGCTGAAAGAAGCCGGGGTAACGTATGGTTTCGCTCCCGGCTATGATAAAGCATCCGGAGAGCCGGATGACAAACTGATTGCGGAAGCTGTGAAAATGGCTGGGGAATATGAGCAGGTAGTCATATTTATAGGGCTGACGGAAACTTATGAAAGCGAAGGGTACGATAGGGAAAATATGAACCTGCCGAAGGCGCATGACAGACTGGCGGAGGCTGTCTGCGCGGTAAATCCCAATACAGTCATTGTGCTGCAGTGCGGGAGCCCTGTACTTCTGCCATGGAGGGAGAGGGCGGGGGCAATCCTGCTGACATATCTTTCAGGCTGTCAGGGCGGCAAGGCGGCGCTTAAGCTGCTTATGGGGGAGGCAAATCCTTCCGGTAAGCTTGCGGAAACCTGGCCGTTACAGTATGAGGATTGTCCCAATGCGGATACCTTTGGGACAGAGGCGGAACAGATCGAATACCGGGAGAGCATCTATGTAGGCTACCGTTTTTATGACGCTATGGAAAGGGCGGTGGCATATCCTTTCGGGCATGGGTTGTCCTATACGGATTTTGCGTATTCTGATTTGCTCATAGACGGGAGAAAACTATCTGCCATGGTGAAAAATATAGGAAGCATGGATGGTGCGGAGGTGGTGCAGCTATACATAGGAAAGCCGGATTCGGACATTTACCGTGCGCCTTTTGAACTAAAGGCATGGCAGAAGATATTCTTACGTGCCGGGGAGAGTAAAAGGGTCAGTTTTACCTTATCTGACCGCAGCTTTTCCGTGTATGTGGACGGCTGGAAACAGGAAAACGGGAAATATATAGCAGCTCTCGGAAGTTCCAGCAGAGATATCCGTTTGAAGGGCGAACTGTCCGTGACAGACGGAGAGAAGCTGCCCCTGATTTCCTATCCGGCAAAGAAATTTACGAAACAGGATTTCGAGAAACTTCTTGGCAGAAAAGTGCCGGATGCCGCGCCATTAAAGCCATTTACCATCAATACGCTTTTAGGGCAGACGACGGATACTTTTCTGGGGAAACTGATTTTGAAATTTGCGGTTCCTGCTGCGGCAAAAGAGATGGGCGGTGATGAGCAGGCGAAGAAGATGGCGGAGGCAATGATGAAGGATATGCCGATCCGTGCCATGGGAATGGGCGGCGGCAGGCGGGGAACCATGTATGGGCTGACTGATATCCTCAACGGGCATCTGTTTCGTGGATTGAAAAAAATAATCAGGGGGTGAGGATAATGCTGAAAATATCAGAAATCAGGATAGGGCATTTGAGGCAGGGCTGTATCACGGATAAGCGTCCGGAGATCCGTTTCGCACTGGAATCGGATATTCCGGGGGAGGAATTGGAGTATGCAGAAATTTCGTGTGGTAAATGGCATCTGCATACCACAGACCAGCTGAACAACAGGTATGGCGGGCCCATGAAGCCGTTTACGGAATATGAAGTATGCGTCAGGGCAGTGGGAAAAAGCGGCGAGGAGACGGAAGGAAGAGCTTCCTTTGCCACAGGGCGTCTGGGAACACCATGGATTGGGCAGTGGATTACAGATATGGAATACTCTTTCCCGGAAAAAGTATCTCCGGTGCCAATGGTATTTCGCAAAAGATTTTCGATTGACAGGCAGCTAAAGCGTGCGTGGATTAATTCCACTGCCCTTGGAATCTATGAATTGGAGTTAAACGGGAAAAAGGTAGGAAATGATTACTTTGCTCCGGGGTTTACCAGCTATGAGAACCAGATACAATACCAGACCTATGACCTGACAAAGCAGCTTACCCATGAAAATGAATTGAAGGTTACCGTGGCAGGCGGATGGGCAGCCGGAAGCTTTAATTATAACCGCAAAAGCCATATTTCCTGTGACAGACAGGCGTTTTTATGCGAGATACGTCTGGAATACATGGACGGAACAACAGAAATTATCCCGACAGATACCACATGGCAGGTTACGGAGAACGGACCCGTAAAGATGGCGGAATGGTATGACGGGGAAACCTATGACGCCGGATTTGACTGGAAAGAAAGCAGGTGGCATAACGCTGATATCACGTCGGCCCGTGGTACGCCGAGGCTCTTAGCGCAGTATGGAGACCCTGTCCGGGCTTTTGAGGTAATGGAACCAGTGAAATGGGAGAAAGCGCCCAGCGGGGAAATGATTTATGATTTCGGGCAGAATTTCGCCGGGGTGATTTCCATTCATATCAAAGATGCCAGAAAAGGGCAGGTCATCCGGTTCCGCCATGCGGAAGTGCTTGCAGAAGGCGAACTCTTTGTAAAATCCCTGCGCACTGCAAAGGCGACAGTAACTTACAAGTGCCGGGAAGGCGAACAGGATTATTCCCCACGCTTTACCTATATGGGTTTCCGCTATGTGGGGATGAAAGGGATAGCGCCGGAGGACATTGAAGTGAATGCACTGGTGCTGCATTCCGCATTTGAAGAGATAGGTCTTTTTGAGTGTTCCAATCCCCTGCTCAACCGTCTGCATGAAAATATCCGGTGGGGAGGACGTTCTAATTTTATGGATATCCCTACGGACTGCCCCCAGCGTGACGAGAGGGAAGGATGGACTGGCGATACGGCGGTGTTTGCTTCTACAGCATGTTTCCATTTTGATATGAGCAGGTTTTATGATAAGTGGCTTCTGGATATGAAGTCAGAACAGGGGAAGGGCGGCGGTATCCCCATGGTAGTGCCGCGCCAGGGGGATGTCTGGCCTGTCATGGCAACGGCCTGCTGGGGCGACAGTTGTGTCCTTGTACCCTGGGCGGAGTATCTGGCGCGTGGGGATGTGGCTCTTTTGAAACGCCAGTACCCGGTCATGAAACGGTTCTTAAAGGCGGCGGAGCATTGGGCGGGCTTGTATCCGTCTGCTTCCGGAAAGAAGTATATCTGGAGCCTGCCCTTCCAATACGGTGACTGGTGTGCGCCGGGAGAGAATGTGACCCAGTGGATCATGAAAGGAAAGTGGGTCGCTACAGCGTATCTGGCAAATTCCTGCGGCATTGTGGCACAGATTGCTAGGATATTGGATAAAGCGGAGGAGGAGGCTTACTATAAGAAACTCCGAGAGAAGGTCGTTCAGTCATACCGTAAGGTATTTACGGATGGCAATGGAAAATTGAAAAAAGAGTTTCAGACCGCCTATGTGCTGCCGCTGCATTTTGGCATGACAGAGGGGAAAGAGACAAAAGCAATGGCGGCAAATCTGGTTCGTCTGCTCAGGTCAAACAGTTATAAACTGGCAACAGGCTTTACGGGTACGCCTTACTTACTGTTTGCCCTTTCTGACTATGGCTATCCGGATATGGCATACAAAGTCCTGCTGCAGGAAGATTGTCCGGGCTGGCTGTATGAGGTGAAAGCAGGGGGAACGACCATATGGGAGCGCTGGGATGCACTGCGTCCGGATGGAACTGTGAATATTGGCAGTCTGGTAAGCGGTAAGGAGGGAAAAGATTCAGACGGCGGCATGGTGTCCTTCAACCATTATGCAAACGGTGCGGTAGGAGACTGGCTTTACCGCCGGATTGCGGGAATTGAACCCACAGGCGGAGGATACAGGACGTTCCGGGTTGCCCCTGTGCCGGGAGGGGGATTAAGCTTTGCACGCGGTCAGATACAGACGCCTTTTGGCATTCTGTCATCGGAATGGAAAATAGAGCATGGGATATTCACGGTTACAGTAAAAGTTCCGGTATCAAGTTCCTGTATGCTTGCCATGCCGGATGGAAGCAAAAGGGAACTGTCTAGCGGGTGCCATACTTTTTCATGCGATATGGCGGAATAGGAGGATAAAATCATGATGATTACAGATAAAAAAGGATTTTTTGACAAGAAGATATGGGATAGCAAAATCCACACGGAAGATACCACGGCAAAAGAAAAGATATTCGGCTATCTGATTGGGCCTGTGGGGGCGCTGCTTCTCAATACGATTCTGGGAGGATATATCAACCTGTATTATACGGATGTGTTAAAGCTTACCGCCATCGGCGGCGGGGCTTTTCTGGCGATTTTTCCGCTGGTTTCAAAGATTCTGGACGCAGCCACGAATGTGCTTATGGGATATATTATCGACCATACCAGAACGAGGCAGGGAAAAGCAAGACCATACCTTCTGCTGGCGGCAGTTCTTCTTCCGGTTTCCGGCATATTGATGTATGCGATTCCGGCGGCAAATCAGACGGTACAGCTTATCTGGATTGTGCTGTCCTACAATTTCTTTTATGCCATTGCGGTCACAATCTATAACATGAGCCATAACATGATGATACCGCTCTCAACGAGAAATTCAGGGCAGAGGGCGACCCTTTCCACCTTTGCCAGTATCGCAAATATTGTATTTGCGGGAACGCTGGCGGCGGTGCTTGTTCCTATGCTGGTGCTTCCGGCAATCGGGGTGAACAGGCAGGGATGGATTACCATGGCGTGTGTGGTCTCTGTCTTTGTGCTTCCTTTAAGCCTGCTGGAATATTACTATACAAAGGAACGTATTACCGAGGAACAAAACGATATTCAGGAAGAAAAGAAGGAAATCAGCTACAGCCGGCAGTTTACAGCCTGCCTGAAAGACCCCTATATGATGATGGTGCTTGGGATATGGCTTATTTATCAGCTAGTGACAATCCTGCGGAATACCAGTCTGCTGTATTATTGCAACTATATCCTTGGCTCTTATAATGACGGTATCACGCCGACCCTCTTGCAGGTTCTTGGGGGAGTGCCCATGGGTCTGGGAATGTTTATCATCGTGCCGCTCACGAAGAAATTCCAGAAGAGAACGCTCTTTTTGATTGGAAATACCATGCTGATTGCCGGTAACCTAATCTGCCTGCTTTCGCCTGCCAACATGGCGGTGGTCATTGCCGGACAGATCATCAAAAATATAGGAACGATACCGTCCTCATACATATTTATGGCAATGTTTGCGGACTGCCTTGATAACTTTGAGTGGAAGCATCACTTCCGCTGTGACGGGTTTGCCATGTCTGTCTACAGCATTATCCTTACGATTTCCACGGGAATCTGTACCAGTGTGTTTAATTTAATACTTGCAAAGACCGGATATGTGGCGCCGGAGCTTGTGGACGGGGTTACGGTTGCAGCCAGCCAGTCCCAGATGACAAAGAACGGAATCCTGTGGAGCTATTATGGTGTGGAAGTATTCGGAACAGCGATTATCATTGCATTGTCCTACTTCCTGAAAGTCGAAAAAGGGCTGAAAGAGAAACAGGAAGAATTGAAGAGCAGGGGACAGGAAAGCGTATGAAAATTGATTTTAACAGGGGCTGGTATTTTCAAAACAAAGGTAAAAAAATCCCGGTAAATCTTCCCCATGATGCCATGATACATGAGGAGCGTGACAGAAGAACCAACAATGGAAACCGCAGCGGCTATTATCCCGGCGGCAGTTATCAATATACAAAGGAATTTACTTTGTCGGAAGATATCAGTGGTAAACAGATTCTGGTCAGGTTTGAAGGAGCCTATGGGGATACTACGGTATCGGTAAACGGGCAGGAATTATGCCGCCATTAGTATGGATTTACAGCATTTGACGTAGATGTGACCGGGGCGGTGGAGGCAGGGGAAAACAGTATTCATGTGCAGGTGGATAATTCCTATACGCCTAATTGCAGGTGGTATTCGGGAAGCGGCCTGATCCGCCCGGTTTATCTGCTCATCAGACCGAAAAAATATATAGAGGGAGTTATGATAGAAACCTTGTCCATCGATCCGGCAGAGATAGAAGTCAGGGCAGAAGTACATGGGGAAAATAACAATGAGGTCAATGTAAAGATCATGGATGGGGCCGAATGTATTTATCAGGGCAGCACCGGAAGGATAAAGCTGCCGGGGGCGAAGCTGTGGGAGGCAGATTCCCCCTGTCTTTACAGGGCGGTTCTTTGGACGGATACGGACACCGTGGAACAGAAATTCGGCATCCGGCAGCTTACATGGAGTGCGGGGCGGGGATTTTGCGTCAATGGAAAAGAAACCAAACTGAAGGGCTGCTGTCTCCATAGCGACAACGGAATTCTTGGGGCGTGTACTTATCCGGATGCGGAATTCCGCAAGGTGAGGATTTTGAAGGAGAACGGATATAATGCAGTCCGCAGCGCCCATAACCCTTGTTCCGGGGAATTGCTGGAGGCCTGTGACGCTTTGGGGATGTATGTGATAGACGAGCTGTATGACGGCTGGTATATTCCGAAAACTTATCATGACAGTGCCAGATATTTTCATGATACATGGAAGGACAGTGTCAAGGCAATGGTGGAGAAGGATATTAACCACCCCTCTGTCATTATGTATTCTATCGGAAATGAAGTAACGGAACCGGCATCGGAGGAAGGAATCCTGACAGGGAAACGGTTGGCGGAAGAGATTAAGAAGCTGGACGGGAAGCGTCCTGTCACTTGTGGGCTGAACATCATGCTGATGAAGTGGAATGCCACCTTTACGGATCAGGGGGAATATAAAAAGGAGCATCTGCCTGACTGCGAAAGAAAGGATGAGGGAGGCTCGGCTTTATTTAATGCAATGATGCTTAAGCTGGGGGCCGCCATGGGTATTTTTGTCAGAGGGAAAAAGGCGGACAGGCTGGTATCAGGACTTGCGGGCTGTCTGGATATCGTGGGATATAATTATGGTGAGTACCGTTATGATGAGGAAGGGAAAGCAAATCCGGATAGAATTTTAGTGGGTTCGGAAACACTGGCAGGGCGACAGTGGTATAACTGGAAGCGCGTGCAGAAGTATCCATATCTGATCGGAGATTTTGTGTGGACGGGATTTGACTATATCGGCGAGGCGGATATTGGGCAATGGCAGTATGAAAACAGGAAAGGCCTGCCCCTGCTGTATGGCGCCGGTACCATTGATATTACCGGGAAACCGGACGCACAGATGGCATACCAGCAGACGGTGTGGAGGCAGCGGAAAGAACCATATCTGGGCGTCCGCCCTTTGGATGTGGCAAATGTCAGGTGCGTAAAAAGGAACTGGCGGATGACGGACGTGATGGCTTCATGGACATGGCATGGTTATGAGGGCAGAAAGACTATGGCGGAGGTATTTACGGATGCTCCCTATGTAAAGCTGCTGCAGAACGGGAAAGCAATCGGGGTGAAAAAGGTAAGAAAGTGTAAGGCTTCTTTCCCGGTCATTTATGAGCCGGGAACGCTCACCGCAGTTTCCTTAAACAGGGAGAAAGAAGAAATCGCAAGAAATGTACTGATTACAGCCGGAAAGGCGGATGGAATTTCGGTTTCCATGTCAAAAAGCACTTTATGCGCCAACGGGCAGGATTTGTGTTATGCGGATATCTGCATTGTAGATGAAAAGGGGTATCCTGTGCAGGACGAAGAGTGGGATATTTCCATTGAGCTTCCGGAAGGCTCTAAGGTGGAACTGGCAGGGCTTGGTTCGGCAGCCCCTGCCACAGATGAAGGATTTACTGCAAGGAGCCACAGGACATATTATGGAAGGGCGCAGGCGGTTTTTAGGGCAGGATATGAGGCTGGGGATACAGAGATAAAGATATGCGCCGGAGCGTATGGAATTGAAGTGACTAAGAGGCTTACGTGTACGGGAAATAAGGAAAGCGAGGGAAAATTTTTATGAAAAAACAGGTATTTAACCCCTATCTGCCAAGCTATGAATATGTGCCGGACGGAGAGCCGTATGTTTTCGGCGACAGGCTGTATGTGTATGGGAGCCATGATAAATTTAACGGAAAAAATTTCTGCCTTGGGGATTATGTGTGCTGGTCTGCGCCGGTTTCCGATTTGGGAGACTGGAAGTACGAGGGCGTGATTTACAGGAGGACACAAGACCCTAAGAACCGGAAAGGAATGTCGGTACTGAATGCGCCTGATGTGCAGAAAGGGCCGGACGGGCGGTATTATCTGTATTATGTGGCAAGTATGCTGACCATTCTTTCCGTTGCAGTTTCGGAGAAACCGGAAGGGCCTTTTACTTTTTATGGATATGTGAGACACGCAGACGGAACGCCTTATGGGAAAAAGAGGGGCGAGGCTTATAATTTTGACCCGGCAGTATTTATGGATGAGGATAGACGGATTTATCTGTACAGCGGGTTTGCCCCGGATAAGGGTTTCCTGCGTTCTATCATGGGAATGCGGGGAAATCTGGACGGGGCTTATGGAATGGAACTGGAGCCGGATATGCTTACCCTGAAAGGGGAGCCGGTGATGGTTGCGCCGGGACCGCTGTTTTCGGCGGGAACCGGGTTTGAAGGCCATGCCTTCTATGAGGCCAGCAGTATGCGCCGGATAGGTGGGAAATATTATTTTGTGTATTCCTCCGAACTGAGCCATGAATTGTGTTATGCAGTAGGGAACCATCCGTTAGGGTCGTTTGCGTATGGCGGCACTTTGGTCAGTATCGGTGATATCGGGCTTCATGGAAATCAAAAGGCATTGAATTATCTGGGGAATACCCATGGCGGTATGGCCAAGATTAACGGGCAGTGGTACATATTCTATCACCGGCAGACCAATAAGCAGAAATGTTGCAGGCAGGGATGTGCGGAAAAGATTACCATACTGCCGGACGGTTCCATACCACAGGCAGAGCTGACAAGCTGTGGCTTAAATGGCGGCGCACTGTCGGGAAAGGGGAGCTATGAAGCGAGAATCGCCTGCCATCTGATGAGCAGGAAAGGTACTTTCAAATATGAAAAAAGCTTTGAAAAGGACGAAGAGGGAATCCATCCCTATTTCACACAGTCCGGTGAGGATAGGGAAGAAAATGGAGACCAGTATATTGCGAACATGACAGACGGAAGCGTTGCCGGTTTCAAATATTTTCAGTTTGAGGGAACAACAAAGATTCAGCTTATGACAAGAGGGAGCAGAAAAGGAAAGGTAGAAATCAGAACAGCTTTGGACGGCAGTGTGATTGGGCAGATACCGGTGGAACCTTCAGAGAAATGGCATTTGTCATCTGTGGAGAATGTGGCTGTGCCGGAAGGAATTTCGGCATTATATTTTACTTATATCGGAGAGGGGTATATGGATTTCAACCGGTTTGAATTACTGTAAATTGTTGAAAGGAAGGAATTATGAGGGTATTTGGATTGGAAAGTCTTAAACGGTAGAAGTAAAAATATGCAAGGTGAGAAAGGAACTGGTAAGAACATGAAAAAACATTTTACAAAATTGTTTGGAATATCACTTTTGGTGGTTATGTTATCCGCATGTGGAAACAAAGAACAAGTGGCTGATTTGCCAAGTGAACCCACTGGAACAGAGCCTGTTGAGAAAACATCAGATGATGCCTTAATTCAAGAACCGGAGAATTATGTCGTGAAGTTTGACTTAAACACAACATCAGATCCGTCCGATGATGAGATTTATGAATACGAAGTCACAACTTATGATGAAAACTGGAATCCAGTTACGAATGTACAGAAATCCATAGTAACAGTGCCATATGAGGAAAATGCGATTCTGGAAAGTGCGCTGCCAGTGCCTGAACGTGAAGGGTATGCCTTTGCCGGATGGCAGACACGGCCGGTGGTAGAAGAAAGTGACTTGATTAATGGCGTTTCTCCATATCAATGGCGGTTTGGGGCACAAAGCCGTTTTGACAGTGTCGGAATGCCTGTTGCCCAGATGGAATCATTACAGGAAGACGGTACAGCCACTCTGTACGCTCGTTGGGTAGAGGTAAAAGACATTTTTACAGAAGAAGATTTGCGGAATATGTCCAATGATTTATATGGCGCATACCGCCTTGCTAATGATATTGATTTAACAGAAAAATGGATTCCGATAGGACGATATTTTAATAACTATGAAAATTTTGACATGGATTGGTGGACCTATGCTTTTCGGGGAAGTCTGGATGGAAATGGACATAAGATTTCCGGAATGATCATTGACAGTGCACAATTGCCGGTATCCGGTTATCATGACGAAGACACTCCATGGTATAATGACGGGGAGAATGCTAATGGATGTGCAGCTATGTTTGGGGCTACTACTGGCGCTGTTATTGAAAATTTGACGTTGGATTCTTCTGTGGTGGAATTTCAATATGGAGGAGCATATTGCTATGGTGCGCCTCTGTCAGCGATTGATATGGCATCTACTGTGAAAAATGTTACTGTAAAGGAACCTCTGGTAGATATTACTGCCAGTGATGAAGACGGCCAGACGGATTTAACAATGTTTATCTCTGTTTCAGGTATGCTTGCCGGGTCGTGGAACAGCAAAGTTACAGGTTGTGTTGTAGAGGGAGGCGGTATTACCCTAAATGCACAGACAGTGGAGCTGCATGGCGGTGAAACTTATGTGGGCGGTATGATTGGTGAATGTTATGGTGATGTAATTGACTGCAGTTCCAGTACAGAACTGAATATCAATGTAATAGATGTGATACCGAATGGAAAAGACACCATGCTTAAAGTTCAGGCTGGTGGACTTAATGCATCCAATACTGTTGCAGAAAACTGCAAAATAAATTCAAAAATATGTGTTGCTGTTGAGAAACCGCAAGGACTTTCCACTGTCAGTGCAGGAGGCATGTCCGGCGTACAGCGGTATTCTGTCGCAACTGGCAATGATGTAAAAGCAGAGATTATTACGGATTATAATTTAGATACAGTGGAAGGAAAGTCGTATACTGGCGCTGTGGCAGGGGCTCTGGATACATATTATACACTTCAGATTCTGATGTATACCCCGGTAGCACAGGCAGGGTGTAAGGATAATGTTACGGATGTCATGGCGGATGGTATTGTTGCAACAGAACAATTGGGATTTCTGCCTGAAATAGATGGAGAACCAGTCCAGTGGATTAATAAGGGTGCATATAGTATCACAGAGGATTACAGTGCCCCTTCTAATATTGAGGAAATAATTCAAAAATATGGAACATATATCCCTGTTGAGAACTTGCAGGATGGAATTATTTGGATTGTAAATGAATAACGAAATTAATTTATATAATTATGGCAGGGGCAAAGCAGGTTTATAGTCTGTATGCCCTTGCATTGTTTTATAATTGATAACAGAAAAGATATTTGGGTGTAATTTAGAAATAAAGATGGAATGGCTTATAATGTGGTCTGTTATCCTACAGATATGCAGGATAGGAAATGGATTCCAGATATTATATACTATAGAAATACAGGTGTAGATGCCTATGATGACATATGAACCATTTTGGAGGATGATGGACGAAAGAAGGATATCCACATACAGCCTTGAGTTTGACTATGGCTTTAACAGGGCCTTTATTCACCGTTTAAAACATAATAAAAATATGAACCTGTCATCGATTGACTACATCTGTGAGGTGTTCTGCTGTCCGGTGGAGGATGTTGTAGTACATATCAGAAATGATGTTGTGCCAGTGAAGATGGATGGTTGAAAGCGGAAGGAAGACAGGGCAGGCTTAGGGCTTATAATAAGTGGCGGATTCCAGAAGAGGACTGCCACTATTTTTTGTAACGGGTGCGGAAAGCAG
Organism: uncultured Lachnospiraceae bacterium; assembly: GCA_910579645.1. Classification (GTDB taxonomy): domain Bacteria; phylum Bacillota; class Clostridia; order Lachnospirales; family Lachnospiraceae; genus Kineothrix. The sequence continues at coordinate 18,310 of CAJTVK010000073.1, forward strand.
CAATGTATCGTTACATGGGGATGAAATTGGATAGAGAATATATGCCAGGAAAAGAGGAGGTGAAAGCTGGAAAAAGTAACTGTAGATTATTATTTTCAAGGGAATATAAAAACAGATGGAACAATTTTCATGCGGAACATACTATGACAGGATCGGAGGAAATGTCAGGAGGATACGGATGGAAAAGGGACTGACGCAGGAGCGGCTTGCGGAAAAGACGGAGCTGTCACTTACGGCAATCCAGAAGGTAGAGACAGGGCATAGCGGGTCAAGGCTTGAAACACTGATCAGGATAGCAGCTGTCCTAGGGGTTTCCCTTGATGTTCTTGTGGATATCGATGTGAAGGGAGAAAAACACAGGTTTTGGCAGGAGGCAGTATGTCTGCTGTTTCATGATAAAACGGCCAGTATGCCATAGCAGTAATGGATTCCATATTTAAATATAAGGATGAATTTCTGGATTAAATTGATGGCGGCATGGCAGGTTACACAGGGCGGAAAGAGTTATCTGTTTTATAACCGGCTGGTTATTGCAGGAAAGAAAATTTAGATTAAATGAGAGACGTTCAAAGAAATGGAAAATCTTTGGGCATCTTTTATTTTGCATTATTTTGTCACAGTATTACAGAACTTGCAGACAGATAAACCAATACCCACAAAGATGGGTAAGGATTGGTGAAAATACCCACTTTTGTGAGTAAAAAAAATTTCAATAATGTTTTATGCTAATTACAGGCTTAAAAACCTGAGGCTTTCCGCCTGAATGTAGGAAACTTGAAAACTGAATACCAGTATGCAGCGGCTTTAAGAGGCATCCCTTGATAAAGTTGCGCCGGACAACCAGCTTCGCCATGACCTGCCTGCCCCGTATGGGGTAAACCGAAGGACCGTAACAGGAGAAGGAAGGCGGCGAGCGGCATGGAAATGTGCATACTTTTCTGTCTGTAGGGCCAGCCGGGAGCGAGTTTACCCCGGAAAGGAGCCTGAACCTGTACGCCAACTGGAAGCCCAATCAGGAACAGGACGTTACCGTGGCCTATGAAGCGAAAATTGGCGATACCGGTTATGAAGAACTGGAAGCGGCGTTCGCCAATGCACAGGCTGGCAATACTATCACAGTGCTTAAGGATTGCAGCGTATCCTCAACACTTGAAGTTAACGCAGAGAATATCACTTTAAGAAGTGAAGACGCAGGGAACCCGGTAACGATCAGCCGGGAGGAAGGATTTTCAGGCAAGCGATATGGCACGAATACCGATACCGTTCTGCTTGCAGTCAGCGGCGGGAGCCTTGCCACGCAGGATATCATTTTTGACGGCGGCGCAGTTCTGGACGGGGATTTCAATAACTCCGGCAGTATCTGGAACAGCCCGCTGGTCTATGTGGACGGCTCTTACACTATGGGAAGCGGTACTGTTTTACAGAATAATTACAATACGGACGGGGATGACGGAAGCAGCGGCGGCAGGACGCTCCACACTGCAGGGGCGTTGCATATCGTACACGGCGGGAGCCTTGCCATGGACGGAGGGCTGATACAGAACTGCTACACAGCAGGAGCTGGCGGCGGCATCCAGTCGGGGCAGGATTCCCATGTGGCGGCTTCCTCTGGAACTATCAGAAACTGTTGCGCAACATGGGGTGGCGGTGCTGACCTTCGGGGAAGCGCAGAACTCTCTGGCATGGTTTTTACAGGGAATGCGGCAGGCTCATCAGGAGGCGGCATATCCAGTACAGCTTCCCTGACGGTGACGGACTGCCTGGTTGAGGGCAACTGCTCCGCTTATGACGGCGGAGGTATCTATACCGCCACAGGACATCTGGCGCATATCACCGGATGCACCATTACCGGCAATAAAGCCCCAAGGGGCAGCGCTATCCAGACCACGCCGGGGGAAGGGGAGCTCCCGCTCGTCATCCGTGACTGTACCATTACAGGAAACCGTTCCGGGGAAAAAATTCATGCAGGCGGCACAATCTGCTACATGAATGAGACGGGGATCATCTTATCTGGGAACATTGTCATGGAGGACAACCTTGCAGTGGGCGTGGAGCCTTGCGATATCCACTATTTTTATAATACAGGGGCATCTATCCTTCTGGACGAGGATTTTGAAAGTGATTCTGTTTTTGTGCTTGGCGGCTATGACAGCATTAAGCCGGGGCGGGTGCTGATTGACGGCAGCCTGTACCATAAGGACGCAAGCCCGGAGCAGTTCCCATGGCACAGCGAAAACTACTGTACGGAGAAGAGAGGCGAAAACCTCTATCTTGCGGAAGTGCCGGAGACTTACTTTATCGGCTATGATGCCAACAATAAAGACACAGGGCTGACGAAATCATACATTGACCCGAATCTCTATACCAGAGAGGATATCGTAACTGTCCTTGATCTGGACGGCGTTTATCTGTACATGGGAACCCTTGAAAAGGCAGGCTGTAATTTCGCGGGCTGGAACACGAAAAAAGACGGCACGGGAACTGACTATATGGGCGGTGAAGAGATTCATCTGACGGAGAATACTTACCTCTATGCAAAGTGGGAGGCAAAGGAGCCCGTTACCATTACTTTTATCTACAATGACGGAGAAATTGGAACGGACAGCACCAAGGCAGTACCGGATTCGGAACTTACTTTCCCGGACGCTTCCAGAAAAGGGTATGATTTTATGGGATGGTACGAAGATGAGGGATTGACTGTGCTTGTCGGAAATGGCGGCGATACCTATACTGTTCCGCAGGAGGATACCACCTACTATGCCGCATGGGAGAAAGCCGAAGCGACCGTTACCTTTGACGCAGACGGCGGAGAGATGGAGGGCGGCAGTATCACCGCAAAAATAGGTGATACCATCACCCTTCCGGACTGCACGAAAGATAATCTTATCTTTACCGGCTGGTATGACGGAGATACCTGTGTCGGACAGGCCGGGGAGGAATACACGGTCGCTGATGACATTACCCTGAAAGCGCACTATGAGGAAAAAGAAGCTGTTATCTGTACTATTACCTTTGACGCAGACGGAGGCAAGATGGAGGGCGGCACAATCACCGCAAAGGAAGGGGATAACGTTATCCTTCCGCTCTGCACCAAAGAAGGATTTATTTTCACTGGTTGGTATGACGGGGAAACGCTGGCCGGGAAAGCCGGGGAAGAATACACGGTCTTAGCTGACGTGACACTGAAAGCCCTTTATGAGAAGGAAAAAGAAGAGGAAAAGCCGGTTACCTGTACCGTTACTTTTGACGCAGACGGCGGCGAGACGGTAAGGAAAAGTATCAGCGCAGAAAAGGGAAGTGCTATCATTCTCCCGCTCTGCAGCAAGACCGGATATGAATTCCTTGGCTGGTTCTTAGCTTCTGATGAAAACGTGTGTGCCGGACAGGCCGGGGAGGAATTTACCGTGCGGTCGGATATCACCCTGAAAGCGCATTTTGAGAAAAAAGAGGCGGTGAAAGTTACCATCACTTTTGATACGGACGGCGGAAAAGAAGTGAAAGTCATCAAGGCGGCAAAAGGCGATATGATCCGCCTGCCGAAGACGGAGAAGGAAGGTTATAACTTCCTTGGCTGGTATACAGAAAAAGACGGCGGGATTTTGCTTGGAATCCCCGGAAGTGAGATGAAAGCAGTTAAGGATATGACAGCCTACGCACTCTGGGAGAAGGAAGCGGTGAAGGATAATGATAACGATAAGGATGAGGCTGATCCCGAAACCTGTAAGGTAAATTTTCATGCCGGAAAAGGCACAATCAAAGTAAAAGAGCTTACCATTATCAAGGACGGGAACCTCTATCTTCCCCTGCCGGAGCGCAAGGGATATGACTTTACAGGCTGGTATCTGGATGATAAGCTGACGCAGTTTGCAGGTGCTTACCATGATACATACCGTATTACAAAAGATACCGATTTCTATGCAAAATGGGAAAAGGCGAAAGACAACGGCGATAGTGGGGATCCAGGCAACAGCGGAAATACGGGAGACAATGACGGCAACAGTGGCGGTAATGGAACTGGAAACGGAGACGGCACACAGGATGGAGATAATAATTCCGGTGAGGCCTTAAATACCTACACCATAAAATATGACGCAAACGGCGGCAAAACAAAGAACGCATCCGTAAAGGTGGTAAAGGGCGGAGGCGTGAAGCTGCCCGGCGCAGAACGTGAAGGATATATTTTCAAGGGCTGGTACACGGACAGGCAGGTATTTATCGGAACAGAAGGGGAGACTTACAAGCCCGGCAGGAGCATCAGCCTCTATGCAAGGTGGGAGAAAGCAGAGAAGGACAATCAGAGTAATCAGGACAGTAACAGTACAGGAAATACCAACGGAAAA